>CAXTRW010000182.1:0-6441 GCA_964246765.1 uncultured Acidobacteriaceae bacterium
CCTCAGCCATCCGGCAAGCGCGCCGCGCGAGGCGCCAAGCGCCTGCCGGATGGCTGAGGCGCGCTGCTCGCGTGTGGCGCGCACAAGCTGCAGGTGCGTGATATTGGCCAGCACAATGAGCAGGATCACCGCGACCGAGCCCATGAGCAGGCGCAAGGTCGGGCGGATCGAGCCGACGATCTGATCCTGTAACGGAACGGCTTCGATGGTCTTGTGGCGGTCCTCCGGGAACGACGATTGAAGCCCGCGCGAGAACGCGGCCAGCTGTGCATCGAGCTGCGCAGGGCTGACCCCGGCGCGGCGTTTGCCCACGGCCTGCTGGTTGTAGGCGGTGCGGCTCGGCGTGTCCGGAATGGGCTTGCCCTCGAACCATACTGAAGTCTTCTCGGGGAAGGAAAAGCCATCCGGGAGAACACCGACAATGGGCCGCAGGACGCCTCCGTAGCGGATTGCTTTCCCCAGGGCAGCCGCCGCGGAGCCGAAGTGCTCGCGCGCGAACGAGGCGCTTACGAGAGCATCGGTTCCGTTCGCTTGGAACAGGCGGCCCGCAACCGGCTCGAGCCCCATTACCTCAGTAAACCGCGGGCTTACCATGGCAAGCGGCACATGAAAAGCGGAGGCGTCGAGCTGGATGCCATCGGCATAGCCCTGGTACCAGGCGGACGCCTGGAGTTCGGTCACCTGCCGCGAAAGGTCGGCGTAGTCGTCGCCGCCCAGTCTTGGGATGGACCGGTTCTCGTCGTGGAAGTGCGTGCGGAGGGCCACAATGCGGCTGGCGTCGTGGTAGCCGAGCGGGCGCAGGAGCACAGAGTCCACAGCGGCAAAAATAGCCGCGTTCAAGCCGATGCCGATCGCGAGGGTGGCGATGACTGTGAGGGTAAAAGCAGGCGAGCGCCGCAGCTGGCGCAGGGCGTACTGGAGATGGGACCACAGGGTTTGCATTGGGACTTACTCCGATCTGAGAGCGATAACGGGGTCGACCTGGGTGGCGCGCCAGGCAGGGACGGCCGCCGCGAGCGCGCACACGAGCAGAAGCACGGCGGCGGCGAGGGCAAGCGTGAGCGGGTCGAGCGGCTTGACGCCATAAAGGTACGCTTTAACCGCGCGTCCCGCGGGCCAGGCGCAAACCAGGCCCGCTCCAGCGCCGAGCAGCACCATTGCGGCCGCCTGCCGGAGCACCAGGCCCCCGGCTTGCTCGCGCGTTGCCCCCAGCGCCATGCGGATGCCGATCTCGCGTGTTCGTTGGGCAACGGAGGAAGCGAGCACACCGTAAATGCCGACGGCGGCGAGCGCGAGAGCTAAGAAACCGAAGCCGGATGCCAGGCGCAGGGCGAGCCTTTGCTGGGTAAAGGCGACCTGGATGTTTTCGCTGAGCGGGCCGACCGCCACCTCGGCGAAGTCTGGGGCGGCTTGCTTCAGCGCGGCACGAACTTCCCGCTCCACCGTTGCCTGTGGAAGCGGCGACCGCACCAGGAAGCCTTGCGTCGCGCCGAACACCCACGTCGCGGCATCCGAAGCGGCGGGGATTTGCGCCGCGTCGAGATACAACGCCGGTGGCGACCGGAACGCGACTTCATCCGCGAGGACGCCGACGACGGTGAAAGTCTGGCTGAGCAGGGGATCCTTGTCGTTCTCCTTCCGGTGATCGAGCGCAACCACTCTTCCCACTGCCGTGCGGCCTGCGAGGTATCGCCGCGCAAAAGCTTCGTTGGCCAGGCACACGAACCCAGTTCCCGCGGAATCTCCGGGCTCGAAGCTCCGGCCTTCGCGCAGGCGCATCCCGAGCGCCGGGCCAAGCTGCGTGCTCGCCACATTCAGCAGCACCTGCGCGTCCTTGCCGGTTGGCTGCCCCGCGAAGTGAAAGCCGCTCTGCCACTGGATCAGGTAGCGCGAGTAGGGCTGGCTCATTTGGAAGGCAGCTGAGCTGACGCCGGGCAGCGCGCGCAAAGCGCCGAGCAGACGCTCTTCTGTCGCTTTTTGCGCCTCCGCCGGCTCCTTTTGCACATTCGGCATGAGCACGATGCCGGTCACGTGATGTGCGTTGAACCCAAACGGCGCGTCGGCAAGGTAGCGGTAGCTGCAGATAAACAGCCCGGCGGTGACAAGGAGCGCGAGGGTGAGCGCGACTTCCCCCGCGACCAGCAGCCCACTGACGCGCGAGCGTCGCGTCACGCGCGAGGCGAGCGTGGCCTGCAGGCTCCCGGCGGTGCGCACAGCGTTCCAAGCCGGGGCCAGCGCGGCTAGGACGCCCGCGACGACCGCGAGCAGCGCGCATAGCGCGAACACTCGCGGATTAAGTGCCAGCTCGTTAAAACGAGCGAACTCAAGCTGATAAGCACTGCGTACCGCAGCAACGGCGGCCGAGGCGAATAACAGGCCAAGCACCGCTCCCAGGTAGCTTACCGTTACGCTTTCTGTCACAATTTGCCGGACCAAACGCCCCCGGCTTGCCCCCAGCGCCGCGCGAACGTTCATCTCGCCCGTGCGGCTTACCCCGCGCGCGATTTGCAGGTTGGCCGCGTTGAAGCACGCGATAAGCAGCAGGACCATGCAGGCTCCAAGGATTGCAAGCAGGGAAGGCTTTTCATCCTCGGTCATCAGCTCCTGATAAGGCCGCAGAATGAGCTTGCCGTAGTATTCGCGGTAAACGGGCTTTTGCCGCGCGTGCACGGCTTGCGCTTCCGCTTGGGCCGCTTCCCGCGTGACCCCAGGCTTTAACCGGGCGGTCACCGCGCCGAAAGAGCCGTTGCCGTTCGCGTCCTCGCCGCCTGGTGTAAGCGAGAGAAGAGTGTAAACAGTCGGCCCCTGGACGATCTGGTCGAGCGAGAAGCCCGGCGGCATGATGCCGACAATGGTGAGCAGCCGGTCCTTGATCTTGATGCTCGAGCCCAAGGCATGCGGGTCGCCGTGGAGCCGGTCCTGCCAGAACCGGTCGTTGACGACAGCCACAGGTGTGTGGGCATCCGTTGCCGTCAGGACGCGGCCGAGATGCGGCGCGACGCCCGCAGCGCGGAAATAGCCGGGGTTCACCGCGGCTGCCAGGTCGATGCGGCTCCCATCGCGGGTGGTGATGGGAGCGTGCAGGGTGTCGCTGACAGCAAGCGACTGAAAGGCGCTTACCTTTTCGAGAGCCGCTGTTTCGTGGAGTTCGAATCCCGAGGTCGACCCTCTCTTCAGCAGCTGTGTCAGGCTCACCAGCCGGTCTGGATGCGGCAGGGCCACGGGCTGGATCAGCACGGAATCCACGATCGCCAGCATTGCTGTGACCGCGCCCAGGCCAAGCGCAAGCGTGAGCACGGCGGTCAGCGCCCAAACGGGCGCGTTGCGGAGCTGGCGGAGGGTGTACTTCAAGTCATTCCAAAGAACAGGCATCGTTTACTCCGATCGGAGGACTTCGGCAGAAGACGGAACGGCTTGGCGTAAGTGGTCCGCCGACGATTGTTGGCGCAAGGCTACTCTCCCCGCAGCGCCTGGATGGGCTCGACCGAAGCGGCGCGCAGGGCGGGCAGCAGGGACGCGCCGACGGACAGGAGCAGCACGACCGCGGCGGCTGCGACGAGCACGGCCGGGTCAAATGGGCTGACGCCAAAGAGCAGCGAGCGCAGCAGGCCGGAAACAGCAGCGGCTCCGAGCAAGCCGAGCGCGCAGCCTGCCGCTGCCAGCTTGGCCCCGGAGGCCACGACCAGCCGCACGACGGCCGAGCGCGGTGAGCCGAGGGCGAGCCGGATGGCCATTTCCCCCTCGCGCGAGGCGGCGGAAAACGCGATGACGCTGTAGATGCCGAGCACGGCCAGCAGCACCGCGGCGAGGGCGAAGCTCGTGATCAGCGCGGTGTTGAACCGGCGCGAGGCTTCGCTGTCCGCGACGACCTGGTTCATGGTCGCGACCCCGGTCAAGGCCAGCTGCGGGTCGAGCGTGTGGACGGTCGCGCGCAGGGCGTTTTCCATCTGCTCGGGCGGCAGGGCGGAGCGCAGTACGATGGAGCCGTCGTCGCCTGAAACCGCGTCCGCTGGAATCAGGCTGCCGTAGGAAGCTTTTATCTGTGCGATCGGCTGGTAGTACTGCTCGGTCGCCTCCGCGTCGGGGGAGTTGAGCTTCACGTCGCCGACCTCGCCGACAACCGTCATCCAGGGGGTCGGTGTCTCCTCGGTTCCATTGCGCATGCGCTTGCCGATCGGACTCCGGTGCGGCCAGTAGTGTTCCGCGAGTTTGCGGTTCACGACGACCACGAGCTGCGTCCCGGACCGGTCATCCTCGTTCAAAAAACGCCCGCGCAGAAGAGGAATGCCGAGCGACCGGAACAGGTCGCCGCTCACCTGAGAGCCGTTGGCGGTGAGTGGGGCAGCGCCCTTCGGGGATGGGTGACCCTCCACGGAGAAGGCCTGTATCCCGGCCCCACCCGAGAGCGGAAGATTGCTGGTAAGCCCAGCGGCAGTGGTACCGGGCAGTTGCCGCAGCCGCCGGAGCAGCTCATCGTTGAAGGTATCGACCGCCGTTTGGTTTGGGTACTGTTTCTGCGGCAGCGCATAGCTGGCGGTCGCGACGTGATCGGGGCGGAAGCCGAGGTCGGCCGCGGTCATCTTCTCAAAGCTGCGCAGCAGCAAGCCCGAGGCGGCGAGCAGCGCCATCGCCACCGCGACCTCGGCAATGACTAGGGCCGAGCGCAGCCGCGCATGGCTGCCGCCGGCCGAGTTGCTGCGGCCGCCTTCCTTGAGCGCGCCGTTCACATCCGTGCGGAGCATGGCAAAGGCCGGAGCGAGGCCGCACAGCAGCCCGGTCCCGACCGCGAGCAGCAGCGCAAAGCCTGCCAGGCGCCAGTCCAGCCCTATCGCATTGAGGCGCGGCAGGCTTTCCGGCAGCAGACCCCTGCCGAGGCGCAGCGCAAGCGCGGCCAGCAGAATGCCGAGCACGCCGCCGCCCACGCTCAGCAGCACGCCTTCCAGCAAGCCCTGGCGCACCAGCGCGCCCGAAGGTGCGCCCAGGGCGAGCCGCACCGCGATCTCCCGCTGCCGTCGGATCGCCCTCACCAGCAAGAGCCCCGCCAGGTTGGCGCAGCAGATCAGCAATACCACGAAAACGGCTAAAAACAGCGTCCATAAAAGCGAGCGCGCCTGCACCACGGTCGCCTGCTGAAGCGAGCGCGCCAGGGCGTTGATACGTAGATTGGCGTAGACAGCCGGAAAGCCGCGCATCGTCTGCTGCGCGACCCGCTCGGCATCGCTTTGCGCTTGCGCGGCGCTCACTCCGGGTTTCAAGCGGGCGACCAACTGGAATGACCACGAGTCGTTCTGGGCAAGCTCAGACGTGGTCAGGCTCAGGGGCACCCACAGCTCGCTGCGGTTCAAACGGCCCGGCACTAGCGGGAATTCGAACTCGCTCGGCATCACGCCGATGATCCCGTAGGGTTTGCGGTCGAGCAGGATTTTTCTGCCCAGGATGCGCGGGTCGCCGCCAAAGCGGTCCTTCCAGGTTGCGTAGCTCAACACCGCGACCGGCTCCCGCTGCTCGTCTTCCTCCTTAGTAAAGGTGCGGCCGAGCAGAGGCGCGACGCCGAGCGTGGGAAAAACACCCGAGCCTGTGCGCGTTCCAATCACCTGCACCGGCTCCCCGCGCCCGGACAGCTCGTAGGAAGCGCCCCGAAACCCGCCCATGCTCGCAAACACATGAGTTTCCCGGGAATAGGCGCCGATTTCCGGTCCGGTCACCGGCGCGCCGCCTCCATCGTCGCCCCAGTTCGTCCCCGCGAGGTGGTCGCCAAGCAAAACCAGCCGTTCCGGATGGGCGAACGGCAGGGGCCGCAGCAGCACGCCGTCGACGATCGAGAAGATCGCGGTCGTCGCGCCGATGCCGAGCGCAAGCGTCAGCACGGCGGTAAGCGTGAAGCCGGGCGCCTGGCGCAGGCGGCGCAGGGCGTAGCGGAGGTCGGCAAGCAATGCGGGCATGGACGGCTCCTATGCGGGGCGCTCGCGTGTAGAGGCAGCGGCGGCCCAGAGTTTCCTGCTGCTTTTACTTACACGTCACATGCCAAACCGGGCCTCCCGTAAGTGCTTCATTTCATTGCTCAATCGCTTCGGACTACCTGCCCATACCCGTCCGCTTCCGGACATCCGTGTCCGGAGATGGACAGTTCGGGCTGCGGCAGGCGATCCGGTTAAGGCAGCGATTGCGCCAGCCCGGCAGCGGCCGCGATCCGGTCGAGTCAGCCGGTGTGCAGCGCCTGAACGGCGCGCCCAGCCGGCGGGTCACGGTTGATTCGCTCTTTCCTACGTTTTCAGCAGCCGGCGTCGCCCGTGTGAAAACGTAAGCACACCAGGTTGTGAGCGATCGGTGAAGCGCCCCAAGCGCTCGACTTTTAGCTCCGTCGCAAGTTGTTCGCGAATGGGTCGCCAGGCGTCAACCTCGGTCCAACGCATCGCACTCCGAAGCGAGCGGCTTATTCCC
>CAXTRW010000183.1:0-6338 GCA_964246765.1 uncultured Acidobacteriaceae bacterium
GCGCGGGAGCCGTCCTGGTAGTAGACACCGCCGTGGCAGGGGCACATAAACAGGCTCGACTGCGGGAACCAGCGGACAGGGCAGCCGAGGTGCGCACAGTTGATGGCAAACACTTGAAAGCTCTGATCCGACATTCGGCGCACCCAGCAGGCGGTGTTGTCGGTTTGGCCATCGATGGGAGCCTTGTAGGGCGTGATGAACGTCGCCAGACGGGTTTGCCCGTTGGGGTAGCGGCTGACCGGCCCCAACGTGATCCAGGAGCGGTAGAAGTTCTTTTTGCGCAGCGCCGGACCTAGAATGTAGCCGATGACGGGCGCCGTGATGGCCAGGCCGACGATCGCATTCATGGCCACGCCGATGTTCATCAGCAGGTTGCGCCGGGAGACCGGGCGGACGTGCAGCTCCGCGTCTTCGACCTTGTGGTGCTCGGTTTCGATTTGTTCAACCTTGATTTTGTGGTCTTCGGTCGCGCTCATTTCGCGGTCCTCCTTTGCAACTCGGTTCCGCCGCCGGTCGGATGCGGATTGCCCGGGTCGGGCGTGCGGTGCGCGCTGAGCCAGGCGACCACATCGGTAAGGTCCCCATCGCTCAACGGGTGACCTGGAATGTCGTTGCGGTAGTCGGGCTGGCCCAGGTCCGGCCGCCCGGCGATCAGAATCGTCCGAATCCCCTGGTCGCTGATCAGGGCCAGATACGTCGGGTCGGTGATGGAGCCGGCCTTGCCCGGATGCAGCACCAGCCCGTTGGGCGCCGCCGCTCCGTGACAGCTCGCGCAAGCCTGCGCGTACACCTCTGCGCCGTGCGCGACGTCGCCGGGGTGCGTGGCTGCGTAGGGCGGCAGGTTCATACCTTCGAGCATAGCTGGCTTGGCCCAGCGCTGCCGCATTCCCGACACAATCACATTGATCTGATCATCCGTCAGAAGGCCCCCGGCGGAGGTCGCAAAGGCCGGGCTCAGGCCGCCCGGGCCGCCGTTCGCGGTCCACTTGCGGATAGTGGCATCGGACGCGATACCGAAGTAGATCGGGTTGTTGAAGCCGAAGGCGGGGCCGTTTTTGCCATCAACCCCGTGGCAAGCAATGCAGTTCTCGCTGTAGAGCGTATTAAAGTCCACGATCTTGTCCGGACGCGGCTCGGTCTCGTGCGCATCGGCGGGTCCGTTGATAAAGCGCGAACATCCCGCGGACAAGAGGGTGAGCACGGCCATGGCCGCTACGGCTGCGTTCTTTTTCCAGCTTCGGCACACACCGACGTGCATCAATGACGGTCCCCTGAGGTCTGATTTTCTTTGTCGTGACCCAGGCCCGAGCCTTCCAAACCCAGGCGCATCCGCAGCGGCATCGCCCTCATGGATCGGACATAGGAGGAACGGGACACCACCCAGCCGGCGACCAGGCCGAAGGTGAACTGCGCGAGCAGGAACGAGGGCCAATTGATGTGGGAGCTGATCTCTGGGTTGATGGTCGGCAGCGCGGCGTAGAGCAGGCCGGTCCAAGCTGCCGGGGCGATGATGCCGCCCAGCACGATCGGATGCCGCGGCATGATCGGCAGCGCGCATCCGTAAAGGAGGCCGACCAGCGCACAGGTGACTATCTGGATGAGAGTACCCATCCCGAGACCGCCCCAATGGAACTCCCTGAGATATTGCAGAGAAGGGTTGGGGGCGCCCATGATGCCGGCACCGCCCAGAAGGTTGATGGGGTACCAGATGGAGTGCTGCGCGATGAGCCCGTAGGCCAGCGCCGGGACGATCATCGCGATGCCTCCGGCGACGCCGCCCTTGAGCCCGATCAGCGGCGAGAACGCGCCTTCGCCGACATGTTGGCGGTGTTCGCCGCCGGTGTCGATGCGGGCCACCGACTTGCGCGAGCTCGCGATGGAGATTTCCTGGACCCGCACCTCGATCTCCTCATGCGCTTCATGCGGCAGAACGTCTTTGAACCAGCCCACGCAGCCGTACACCGTGAGAAAAGCGCCCAGGATGCTGATGACGTAGTGAGTCAGAATGCCGCCGACCATCAACGTAAAGCCGAGCGCCACAACGATGGGCCATACCGTCGGCTTCGGCAGGTGAATGCCTTCGCCGTGGGCCGGAGCGTTGGCCCGGACCGGGTCGCCGTGTGGGATCTCGACCAGGCTTTGTTGCGGGCCCAAATCCTCTTGTGTTTCCGTCAGAAAGTGCTGGGGAGTGCTCATGAATTCCGTTCCTTGCTGCCCCTTACCGGCCAATGATATACACCACTGCGAACACCACGACCCAAACCGCATCCACAAAGTGCCAGTACAGCGCGAGGGTGGTGATGCGCTCCGTGTTCTTGCTTGACACGTGCCCGGTTTTCGCGAACATCCACAATGTGCTCAGCATGATGAGCCCGATGATGACGTGCGAGGCGTGCAAGCCGACCAGCGAGTAAAAAGTGGTGCCGAATAGGTTGGTTTGCAGGGTCAACCCGTCGTGGTAGATCAACTTCCACCACTCGTAGCCTGTGCCGCCCAGGAAAATACTGCCGAGAATGATCGTGGCGCCCAGCCAGGCGGTGAACTTCTTCACCTGCCCGTGCTCGATCGCCTTTTCCGAAAGCCAGATGGTCAAGGAGGAGCTCAGAAGGCAGATCGTATTGACGATCGGGACCTCCAGCACTTCCTTAGGCTGGGGTCCCCACTGGCTTTTACCGATGTAGAACAGATAGGCCAGCACAAACATGGCGAAGATGGCCGATTCGCCGATGATGAGGCAAATCATTCCCACCTTGCCCTTGTTGGGCAGGTTCCAGGGCTGTTCGAGTTCCCGCGCGAGTACAGGTACGGTAACGGTGCTCATCCAAACTCTTTCCTAAAGAGATAACTGCTACTCGTACTTCCAATCGGGGTCGGTCGGGTGCTTGAGGTCCCAAAGCGGGCGGCGGCTTGAAACCACCGGGTCGACCGCGAAGTTGTACTCGGGCGGCGGCGAGGAGGTCGCCCACTCGAGTGTCCAAGCGTCCCACGGGTCGGGCCCGGCGTCGGTCCCGTGCAGGGCGGAGCGCACCACGTTGTAGACGAAGATGGCCGTGGCAAACGCCTGGATAAATCCGCCGACCGAGGCGATCATGTTCCAGGTCGCCCAGCCGCGCGTCGGGTCATAGGTGTAGATCCAGCGCGGCATTCCCAGAATGCCGGGGATGTGCAGGAAGTCGAAGGTCAGGTGGAAGCCGATCAGGAACAGCCAGAAGTGCCACTTGCCCAGGCGCTCATCCATCATGCGCCCGATCACCTTGGGGAACCAATAGTAGAACCCGCCCAGCATGGCGAACACGATGCCGCCCACCAGCACGTAGTGGAAGTGCGCGACCACGAAGTAGGAGTTATGGAGCTGCCAGTCCCAGGGCGAGGCCGAAAGCATGATGCCCGTAAGCCCCGAGATGAGGAACTGGAACACAAAGGCGGTGGTGAACAGCATGGGGGTCGCGAACCGTATCTTGCCGCCCCACATGGTCGCGATCCAGTTGAAGACCTTGATGCCGGTCGGGACCGCGATGATCATAGTGGAAAGCGTGAAGAAAGTGTTCGCGGCGGAGGTCATGCCGACCGTGAACATGTGGTGCGCCCACACGCCGAGCGAGATGAACACGATACCGACCGAAGCCGCGACCATGGCGGTATAGCCGAAGGCCGGCTTGCGCGAAAACACCGGGATGACCTCATTGGCGACACCGAAGGCCGGCAGCACCAGGATGTACACCTCCGGATGACCGAAGATCCAGAAGAAGTGCGCCCAGATCAGGGCGGAACCGCCCGCCTGCGCGTCGAAAAAGTGCGCGCCCAGGTAGCGGTCGAGCTCGAGCATGACCTGCGCGGCGGTCAGCGGGGTGATCGCGACCAGGGTCAGCGCTGACACGCACAGCATCAGCCAGACAAACAAGGGGATGCGCATCATGGTCATGCCCTTGCAGCGCATGGAAACGGTGGTGGCAATGAGGTTGATCGCGGCGCCCAGGGTGCCCCAGCCGGTGACAAACAGACTGAGAGCCCAAAAGTCAGTGGCGTGGCCTTGCGAGTAGGTGCTGGTGGTCAGCGGCGCGTACTCAAACCAGCCCACATCCGGCGCCGAGCCCTGCCCGTACAGCCCGAAACCGCCGATGAACGAGTAGTACAGCAGGATTCCGCCGAATGCCGTGAGCCAGAAACTGAGAGCATTCAAGCGCGGAAACGCCATATCGCGCGCCCCGATCATCAGCGGGACCATGTAGTTGGCATAGCCGAACAAGAGCGGCATGCCCATGAGGAAAACCATGGTCGTGCCGTGCATGGTGAACATACGGTCGTAGGTTTCCGGCGCCAGAAACGTGCTGTTCGGCCGCATCAGCTGTATGCGGATCGCCATGGCTTCCGCGCCGCCGACGATGAGAAAAAACAGGGCGTACAGAACGTACAGGATGCCCAGTCGCTTGTGGTCCACGGTGATAACCCACCCGTGCAGCCACTCGCGGAAGGTCCCTTCCGCCGCCCGGGGAGGCGTGAGGTCCAGTGCCCCGATTGGTAGTGATGCGTCTGCCATTGCGCTCGGCTCCTACTTCAGGCTCGACAGGTATACCGAGACCTGTTCGAGCTGGGTTTCATTCAGTTGCATGGGTGGCATCAGCGCCCCTTCTTTCACGTCGCTGGGATTGCGGATCCAGGTTTTCAGGTCGTCGACATTGTTGGCCATGATGCCGGAGCCGATGGTATCGCGGCTGCCGACGTGGGTCAGGTCGGGCCCGAACCGCCCATTGGCGGCGGTGCCCCGAATCGCGTGGCAGTTCATGCAGGCGTTGGTGATAAAAACCTGCCTGCCGGCCGCGACCTCCCCGGCTCCGGGGTTGGATTGGGCTTGACCCGCCTGCCGGTTCGGCGCGAACCCCGAGTTCGACCCCAGGGTCGTCTGCGCGGGAGCGGCGGCGGAATACGAAGCGTTCACCACGCCCGGCTGCTCGCCCTGCGGCGCGCCCGGCGCTTCCACCGCGGGCTGCTGCTGGCGAGTAATCCAGCGCTGGAACTGATCCGGCGTATCCACATACACGCGGATCAGCATTTTTGCGTGCTCCACGCCGCAAAACTGCCCGCACTGGCCCACATACACGCCCGGCACCTGCGGGTCAATCCACATGTCGTTCTCGTGGTCGGGGATGTTGTCGACCTTGCCGGCAAGCTGCGGTACCCAGTAGGAGTGCCACACGTCGGCCGAGAGAAGCTTCATAAATGTCGGGCGCGGATGGTTCACCGGGCTCATCGGCACGTGCAATTCATCGGCGGTGACAACCCCGTACTGCGGGTACCGGTACTCCCACCAGAATTGGTGCCCGACCACGGTAACCTCGAGCGCGTTGCTGGGCTTGGGGTGGTCCTGAATGGCGAAGATCATGCGGGCGGTGGTGAGGAACAGAACCACCACAAGGATGACCGGGATGATGGTCCAGGCCAGCTCCACCTGCGGCGAGCCGTACACCTGCGGCGGCTCCACGTCGCTTGAGTCGGTCGAGCGGAAGCGCCAGGTGACGTATGCCCAAGCGCCGCCGACCACAAGCAGAATGCCCGCCGTAATCCCAAGTACGAACAGGCTCATCACGTACTCTTCGTGGGCCGGGGTCGAGGTCGGCTCGAACATGTTCGGGATAGGAGAGGGCTTGTTCTCGGCCCACGCGCTCGCGGCGATCAGCAGTGACGCGCCGAGCGTCACAGCCGAACGCATTCCTTTCCCGGCGCTCCGAACGCGCCGAAGCGGCCGAAGGGCGATCCGAAGGGCGACACTGTTGCGATCACTCACGTACTGCTCCTGATGCCGGGCTTTCTCCCGCACACTTGCGCGCGTGCACTTTGTACCCGTGATTGCTCCCATCCTAGCAGCAAGGGCGCGGGGGAAATCGGCATTTCTTCACGGAAGCGCATGTTACCTTCCACCCTGCAAAGCGCCGCGGGCTTTTACCGGGTCAACGGAGACGCGCCAACCGCCCGGCCCAACGGGCAGCGGCGAGCACCCGCGCGAGCGGCAGCCCATCCGCGTAGGCTCTGAGCGCGAACCGGGGCAGCAGGGGCAGCCGGAGCAGCGCCCAACCCCGCTCCGGCTGGGTGTGAAATCGGGCCGCGGCGTGCTCGGCTACCCGGAGGTCCGCGAACAGGTTTTCAGCCGCCGCAACGAAACCGTGGGCCGCCGGAGCGCCGGGGGCGAGCGCGCTTTCACGCCGCCGAACGCCCGAGCCTCCCAGGGCTGCGTCGATCGCCGCGGCCGCCGCCTGCCCGCTGCGGATCGCCCCGTAAATGCCCTCGCCGGTCAGCGGGTCCACGCACCCCGCAGCGTCGCCGCCAAGCAGCACGCGCGTGTC
>CAXTRW010000184.1:0-6238 GCA_964246765.1 uncultured Acidobacteriaceae bacterium
GTGCGGGGGAGCTGCTCGGGCGGGTACTGCGCGGCGAGGCGGCCTTCGTAAAAGCGGCCCAGCTCTTCGAGGGTCCACTGCCAGCCGTCGCCTTCGTTGGGGACCAGGCCCTGGAGCATCGCGACCGTCGCGGGCTCCTTCCCGTTGGCGTGGTAGTCAATAGAGCCGCCGAAGGGCGCGATGTTGCGGAAGGCGGAGTTTTCGGTGAGGTAGCGGCCGATCTCGACGTCGGGATTGGGGCCGTACAGGACGCGGCGGAACAGCTTGAGAATCAGCCGGTCGCCGTACAGGATGGAGGTGTTGCTCTGCTCGGCGGAGGAGCGGCGCGAGGGGACGGGGCCTTCGCCGCGGAGGGCGGCAAAGGTGGTGGACGGGTCTGCACGGAGCGCGCCGTTTCGCATGGGCAGCTCACCCGCGTGGGCCAGCAGGTCCAGCAGCGCGGTTGCGGCCTCTTCGGTGTACATGGCGTCGGCCAGGATTCCGGTCTGGCCTGGCAGCAGCACCGTGCCGATTACGGCATTGGGGCTCGTGTCGCGGACGTTGCGGCAGGCGTCGTCGAACAAAAGAGTGACGGGCAGCAGATAGCCCTCGGGCTCGCCTTCGGTGTACTGGACCTCGAGCAAGGCGAGCGCGATGGCCCGGTCGGGCGAGGACTGAAGGGGGCCCCAGTCAGTGACGGAGACGCCGGCGATGGTCCGGCTCTTCGCGCCGAACCAGCGCTGGCGGGGCAGGTAGTCGGGCAGCAGGCGCTCGGTGAGCAGGCTGGATGCGAAAACAGACTCCCAGTCGCGCGGCTGGCGTAGGGAGACCTGGGCGGCGGCGGTTTCCGGTTTGTCGATCGCGGCACGGTCGGGCGAGGGCTGGAGTTCGAGCCAGAAGAAGCCGTAGGAGGTGAGGGTGACGTGGTACGGGGCTTTGGTGATGGTGGGGAACTCGACGTAGCCCAGCATTTCGACCGGGGTCATGCCTTCGAACTCGGCGAGGTCGAGCGTGACCGGCTGGGCGAAGCGGCTGAGGTTGGCGACGCACAGGATGGTCGTGCTGTCGCCTTCGCGGATGTAGGCCAGCACCTTGCGGTTGTCGGGCTGCAGGAAGCGGAGGGAGCCGCGGCCGAAGACCTGGAACAGCTTGCGCAGGGAGATCATGTTGCGCATCCAGTTCAGCAGGCTGGAGGGGTCGGCCTGCTGGGCTTCGACGTTGACTGCTTCGTAACCCAGGACGGGGTCCATGATGACGGGGGAGAAGAGCTTGGCGGGGTTGGCGCGGGAGAAGCCGGCGTTGCGGTCGCCGGACCACTGCATGGGGGTGCGGACGCCGTTGCGGTCGCCGAGGTAGATGTTGTCGCCCATGCCGATCTCGTCGCCGTAGTACAGGATGGGCGTGCCGGGGAAGGAGAACAGGAGCGAGTTGAGCAGCTCGATGCGGCGGCGATTGTTGTCGAGCAGGGGCGCGAGGCGGCGGCGGATGCCGATGTTGATGCGCATGCGCGGGTCGGCCGAGTAGGCCAGGTACATGTAGTCGCGCTCTTCCTCGGAGACCATTTCGAGGGTGAGCTCGTCGTGGTTGCGGAGGAAAATGCCCCACTGGCAGCTTTCGGGGATGGCCGGGGTTTGGGCCATGATGTCGGTGATCGGGAGGCGGTCCTCCTGGCGCAGGGCCATGTAGATGCGCGGCATCAGCGGGAAGTGGAAGGCCATGTGGCACTCGTCGCCGTCGCCGAAGTAGGGGCGGACGTCCTCGGGCCACTGGTTGGCCTCGGCGAGGATGAGGCGGCCGTCGTAGCCTTCGTCGATGGCGGCGCGGATTTGCTTGATGGCGGCGTGGGTTTCGGGGAGGTTTTCGCAGTTGGTGCCGTCGCGCTCGATCAGGTAGGGGATCGCGTCCATGCGGAGGCCGTCGACGCCCATGTCGAGCCAGAAGCGCATGATGTTGATGACTTCTTCAATGACTTTCGGGTTATCGAAGTTAAGGTCGGGTTGGTGCGAGAAGAAACGGTGCCAGTAGTAGGCGTTGGCGACCGGGTCCCAGGTCCAGTTGGATTTTTCGGTGTCGGTGAAGATGATGCGGGCGTCGGCATATTTCTTGTCCGTGTCGGACCAGACGTAGAAATCACGCTCGGGCGAGCCTGGGGCGGCGAGGCGCGCGGCCTGGAACCACGGGTGCTGGTCGGAGGTGTGGTTGATGACCAGCTCGACCATGACCTGCATGCCGCGGTCGTGGGCGGCGTTGAGGAAGCGCTTGAAGTCGTCGACCGTTCCGTAGCTGGGGTTGACGGATAGGTAATCGGAGATGTCGTAGCCGTCGTCGCGCAGGGGAGACGGAAAGAAGGGCAGGAGCCAGAGGCAGCTAACGCCGAGGTCCTGGAGGTAGTCGAGTTTGGTGAGCAGGCCGGGGAAGTCGCCGATGCCGTCGTTGTTGGAGTCGGCGAAGGCGCGGACGTGGAGCTCGTAGATGATGGCGTCCTTGTACCAGAGCGGATCGGGGGCGCTTCCCTGCTGCTTCAAGCTTGTTTCTCCTCGGAGACGATAAAGAGATGGCCGGGCTGGACGGCTGGGTCGAGGGCGACGTAATTGCTGGGGCCTCGCCAGGTGTACGTCGCGCCGGACAGAACATCTTCTACTGTATAGGTCGATCGGTCGGTGAGGCCGAGTTGTTTTGTGTCGAGGTAGAGCCAGCCGGATTGGGGGTTGGCGGGGTCGAGGTTGACGACCGTGAGGACCACGTCCTGATTATCGCGCGAGCGCTTGCTGAAGGCGATGAGCTGGGGGTTGTCGGTTGCGTGAAAGCGGAAGGATTGGTCGAAGGACTGGAGCGCGGGATGCTCGCGGCGGGCCTTGTTGACGGCCGTGATGAGCCGGGCGATGGGGGCTTCGAAGGACAGGGGCCAGGCTTTGATCTCGTATTTTTCGGAGTCAAGGTACTCTTCCCCGCCCTGCCGGAAGGGAGCGTCGACCAGATTTTCAAACGCGCCGCCGTAGATGCCGTAGGAGGGGTCCATGGCGGCGGCAAGCAGGAAACGCAGGGCGAAGGAGGCCTCGCCGCCGGTTTGGAGGTTGAGCGGGTTGATGTCCGGGGTGTTGGGCCAGAAGTTGGGGCGGAAGTACTGCCACTGCTCGGTTTGGGTGAGCTCAGATAGGTACTCGGTGAGCTCGGGCTTGGTGGTTCTCCAGCAGAAGTAGGTGTAGCTCTGCGAGAAGCCGAGCTTGGCGAGCTGCTCCATGACGCGGGGGCGGGTGAAGGCTTCGGCCAGGAAGAGCGCGTCGGGGTACTGGCGCTTGACTTCGGCGATACACCACTCCCAGAAGGCGAAGGCTTTGGTGTGGGGGTTGTCGACGCGGAAGATGCGGACGCCGCGCTCGGCCCAGAAGACGAATACGCCGGCGAGCGCGTCCCAGAGCTTCTGCCAGTCGTGGGACTCGAAGTCGATGGGGTAGATGTCCTGGTACTTCTTGGGCGGGTTTTCGGCGTACTGGATGGAGCCGTCGGCGCGGTGCTTGAACCAGCTCGGGTGCTGGGTGACCCAGGGGTGGTCGGGGGCGCACTGGAAGGCGATGTCGAGGGCGAGTTCGAGGCCGTGGTCTTGGGCGGCGGCGCGGAGGTGCTCGAAGTCTTCGAATGTGCCGAGCTCGGGCAGGATTGCCTTGTGGCCGCCCTCTTTCGCGCCGATGGCCCAGGGGCTGCCTACGTCTTCGGGCTGGGCGGTGGTGGAGTTGTTTTTGCCCTTGCGAAACTCGCGGCCGATGGGGTGGATGGGGGGCAGGTAGAGCACGTCGAAGCCGAGGGCCTGGAGGTAGGGGAGCTTGGCTTCCACGTCTTGCAGGGTTCCGTGGGTTTTGTTGTCCGGGCCTTGAGAGCGCGGGAACAGCTCGTACCAGGTGGAGAAGCGGGCTTTTTCGCGGTCGACTTCGACGGCCAGCGTGTGCTCGTAGCGGGTTTCTAGGTCGGCGTCGGGGTAGCGGCTGGAAAGGGCGAGCAGCTCCTGGGGGAGCGCGGCGAGGGTGGCGCGTTCGGCTTCGGCTTGGCCGGACGCTTCGAGGGCTGCGAGCGTGTCGCCGTTCTTGCGCAGTTGCTGGGCAGCGATTTGGAGGGAGCGGGCGTCCTTGCCGCGAGCGCGGCCAGCGGCATGCTCCACGAGAATAGCGCCGGTTTGGAGTTCGAGCCCGACGTCCTGGCCGGCTTTGAGCTTTTTCGCGAGCCCGTCGGCCCAGGTATCGATGTGGTCGATGCCGGCGGCGAGCGTGTATTGGTACAGGCCCGTCTCCGCGACCGTAAAACTAGCCTGCCAGCGGTCGTTGCCGAGGGGGACCATGGGCGTGACGGTCCAGTCCTTTTCGCCGGGACCGCGGTGGAGCAGGCGGGCCTCGACGTGGTCGTGGCCGTCGCCGAAGATGTCGGCCTCGACGACCACCGGGTCGCCGGTGACGCGCTTGGCGGGAAAGCGGCCGGCGTCGATTTCAGGGGTGACGTGCTCGATCGCGACGCGTTTGCGCCCGTTTTCCGGCTTGGGCAGCGCTCGTTTCTGGGATGGTGGCATCCGGCCCTCTCGTTGGGGTTTAGGGGAAAGAATGGGAGATGAACCGGAGCGCCGCGCGGTTGCCGGTTATTGCTCCCACTGGAAGAAGATGTTGTTGAGCGATTCGGCCCAGGTGGGGTGGGCGAAGACCGCGTCGCGCAGAGCGGTGTAGGGGAGTTTGCCCATCATGGCGATCTGGACCATGGCGGCCAGCTCGCCGCCTTCGCCCGCGAGGATGGATGCGCCTAGGATTTGTTCGGAATCGGCGTCGACCACGATTTTCATCAGGCCCCGGTCGGCGCCGGTCTCGTAGGCGCGGGCGATAGAGCTGGCAGGCATTTTTGCGACCCGGATGGTGCGGCCGGCTTTCTTGGCTTCCGCCGCGCCGAGGCCGATACGGCCCAGCTCGGGATCGGTGAAGACGGTGTAGGGGACGGGGCGGTCGTTCGTAGTGCGGTGGCCGCCTTCGAGCAGGTTGGCGGCGAGAATGCGGTAGTCATCGTAGGAGATATGGGTGAAGGCAGGGCCGCCTTTGACGTCGCCGAGCGCATAAATGCCGGGAACCGCGGTTTCGAGCCGGTCGTTTACGGGGAGAAAGCCGTGCTCGTCCGGCTTGAGGCCTGTGGCTTCAAGCGCGAGGGCGTCGGTATTGGGGGTGCGCCCGGCGGCGAGCAGCAGGTGCGAGCCGCTGACGGTGCGCTCGCTTTCGCCCTCGGTCGCGAGGGTGAGCGTAATGCCCTCGGGGGTGTTCGCGGCGGCGAGGGCCTTGGCGTGAAGCAGGACCTCGATGCCGTCCTGCTGGAAGATTTCAAGCAGGGCGGCGGCTATGTCGGCGTCCTCGCGCGGCAGCAGCTGCGGCGCATGGCTGACGACCGTGACCTGGGCGCCGAAGCGGCGGAACATTTGCGCGAACTCGACCGCGATATAGCTGCCGCCGAGGATGAGCAGGTGCTTTGGGACTTCGGCGAGCTCCATCACGGTTTCGTTGGTGAGGTAGGGGACGGCTTCGAGGCCCATGCCGGGGGGCACGGCGGTGCGCAGGCCGGTGTTGATGAAGATGTTTTCGGCGGTGAAGACCCGGGCCGCGCCGCCGTTGTTGAGCGCGACCTCGACCTGTTTAGGGCCGGTGAAGCGGCCGAAGCCGCGCACGAGTTCGATCTTCGGGTTGGAGGAGAGGCGTTTTTCGCTGCCGGAGCGCCAGACGTCGACGACCGAGCGTTTGCGGTTGCGGACTTCGGCCATGTTGACCGTGACGGGCGCTGCGTGGATGCCGTATTTTGAGCCCTGCCGGGCGCGCTCGGCAATTTGGGCGGCGGCGATCATGGTTTTGGTGGGGGTGCAGCCTTCGTTGACGCAGGTGCCGCCGACGTGTTTGCTCTCGACCACTACGACGCGCTTGCCTTTTTCCGCCAGAGCGGCGGCGAGCGGGTTGCCGCCCTGCCCTGAGCCCAGAATGAGCGCGTCTACTTGTTCCGCCATGTGTGTCCTTTCGCTAAGGCTAGAAGCGGGAGGCGATCAGGAACGCACCGCCGATGGTGAGCGCGTCTTCAGCCAGGGCGACAGGCAGGTCCGGCAGGCCCGCGCTTTTCGTCAGCGCCCGGCGCGCGTGAAAGCCCGCAAAGGCACCGGCGAGCGCGCCCGCCGCGCCCAGAATACCGCCAAGCCATAGCACCCGGTGGGCGACCGAGGCCAGCACCGCGCCCACGCCCGCGCCGAACGCGATGC
>CAXTRW010000185.1:0-6221 GCA_964246765.1 uncultured Acidobacteriaceae bacterium
CAACGTGGGTGGCCAGAACCGCCCGCGCGAGGCGAGACCTCAAGGCGGTTGGAAAGCGCGCAACGCCGAAGGGCCGGACGGCAACCGGGAAGGCGCACGGGGCGGCTTCGGCAGCGGCGAACACTTTTCCGACAGTTTCGGCAACGGAAACGGCGGCGGCCAGCGCAAAGGCAGATTCGGACGCCGCGCCGGCTTTGTGGGGCCCATGGACCACTCCTATCGCACCGTAAATGGCAATGTTGCCGACGGGCCGCCTTCGACCATGGACTACCGCAACGCAAACGGCAATTTCCAGGGTCGCAATGATTACCGCGAGGCCGAACCGGCGGCGGCAATGCGCGAAGACGCGCCAACCCGCATCGTCTGCTTCATTGAAGACCTGTTCGTGGTCGCCAAAATGCAGGAAGCGGCGCGAAAATTGGGCATCAGAGTGCTATTCGCGAAAGCCGAAAAGGAGACCCTCGCGGCGATAACCGACGCGCCGGAAACCGAGCGGCCCTCCTTGATTGTCTTCGACCTGAACAACGTGGCAGCCAAACCGCTCACCGTGATTCCGAAGCTGAAGGCCAAGCTGAAGCGCGGCACCTCGATCATCGGCTTTCTCCAGCACATTCAAGGCGACCTGAAGCTGAAAGCGATCGAGGCCGGATGCGATTCAGTTATGCCGAAAGCGGCTTTCTCGCAGAATGTGCCCAACCTGCTGCGGCGGCATGGCCTGGCCGAGGAAGAAGAGATGATGGGGGTTTAGCCCCCATTTCTCCCACAAAGACTAGCCCGGAGGCCAACCCATCGTGCGTCCTCCCAGGACATGAAGGTGCAGGTGTTTCACTGTCTGTCCTCCGTGCTCGCCTACATTGATCACGGTCCGGAAACCCCGGTCGAGCTCCTGCCCGGCGGCCAACTCGGCCGCGACGGCGAGCATATGACCGAGCAACGGAGTGTGCTCGCGCGCCGTATGTGCGAGCGATTCGAGATGCCGGCGCGGGATTACGAGGAAATGCACCGGCGCTTGTGGGTGAATATCGCGGAAAGCGACCACCTGCTCGTCTCGGTGGAGGGTTTCAACCGCGAGTTCGCCCGAGGCGATCCTGCAAAAAAGACATTCCATGCAATCGAGAGTAGCGCGCCTGATTTTTTGCGTCACTCCCAGGCCGACGAGCAGGCCGGCACGAAGCCGAAGCGTGGAAAACGAATTGTGGAAATCTGAGCGTCAACGCGGTTTTTTGCGGCGTATCGAAGTGTTCGTTTCGGTGTTGACGGGCGGCGGCGGCAGCAGCCATGATGGTGTCCCGGAGAAAGAGGCTTCACCGAACGACCGGAACAGTCTCGCAGCAAGCAAACCGATCCGACTCGGAGGCCTTCCCGTGAACGCGAAACTATTCGTTCTTCTCCTCTTTCCCGCCCTTGCCCTCTCCGCGCGCGCCGCGGAACAGCTGATTCCAGCCGGTTCGCTGGTGCAGTGCACCATATCCGAGCCCAAACTTTCCTCGAAAACCGCGGAGCTGGGCGATCCGGTTTTGTGCCAGTTAAGTCACGCGGAGCGCTACGGTCGCGCGGCGGTTCCGTACGGCAGTTATCTGGTCGGCCGATTTGAGGCCTACAAAGACCCCGGCCATTTCATCGGCAAGGGCTGGATGGAACTCCGATTCGACCGCATGGTGATCGAGCCGGACACGGTGATTCCGGTTTCGGCGAAAGTGGTGGACGTGCCCGGCTACTCCGTAGACCGCGTAGGCCGGATCCAGGGCAAGGGGCATCCGGTGCGGGATGCGATCGAGTGGTCGATCCCGATCCTGTGGCCCATCGACCTGCTGAACCTGCCTCGGCGCGGGCCTCGGCCTGTGTTGAAGGGAGAAACGCACCTGACGCTTAAAATGATGGACGACCTAAGCGTCCCGATAACGACGGGGCCGCAGCGCGACGGTTCCGGGCTGTACCGCCGTGAGCCAACGACGTATGACTCTCCGTCGATGCAATATGCGCCGCCCCCTCCGCGGGTGATCATGTACACACCTCCGGTCTATGTCGCGCCGCCGCCGCCTGTGGTACCTGTAATAGTGATGCGCCATGGGGTCATGTACCGGACGATTGCTCCGTAGGCCGCCGGTTCCGCTTACAAGAGTGGGCGAGGGTACACTAGAGCGAATGGCTACTGCTGCTCCGATTGCCGAGCTTGTGCAGATCGACCTCGCCCCGAAGCGGCCCGCGCCCAAACCGGAGTGGTTGAAAGCGCGAGCGCCGGTCGGCGACAACTTCCATGACCTGAAAAAGCTTGCGCGCTCGCTCAACCTCCATACAGTGTGCGAGTCGGCCCACTGCCCGAATATCGGCGAGTGCTGGAACCACCGTACCGCTACCTTCATGATGCTAGGGAACCTGTGTACCCGGCGCTGCGGGTTCTGCGCAGTGCTGAAAGGCCGTCCGGAACCGATCGACTTGGATGAGCCGCGACGCGTGGCTGAAGCGGTCGCGCAGCTTGGGCTCCGATTCGCGGTCATTACGAGTGTGAATCGGGACGACGATGTGCTGGGTGGCGCTCGGATGTTCGCCGAGGTGATCCGCCTCATTCGCCGGGATGCGCCAGGATGCCAGATCGAGGTTTTGATCCCCGATTTCCAGGGCAATGAAGAAGCGATCCGGACAGTGGTGGAGGGGCGCCCGGAGATCTTGAACCACAACACCGAGTCGGTTCCGCGATTGTACCGGGCGGTGCGGTCGGGGGCGCGGTACCAGCGGACTTTGCGGCTGCTTGCATTCGCAAAGGAGCTATCGCCGGGAATGGTGACTAAATCCGGAGTCATGGTCGGGCTCGGCGAGGAAATGCACGAGCTGCTCGCAGTCTTTCGCGACCTGGCCGGGGTAGGAACGGATGTGCTGACAGTCGGGCAATATCTGCGGCCCTCGCGCGACCACCTGCCGATGGCGCGCTACTATACGCCGGAGGAGTTCGCGTACATGAAGGACGAGGCCCTTCGCATGGGCTTCCGGCATGTAGAGAGCGGGCCGATGGTCCGGTCGAGCTATCACGCGCACGAGCAGGCCGGTGCGGCGCGGGGGGCTTGAGGGAAGCTCCGTTGCAACCGGGTTTTTGGCTCCTGAACGGCGAGAGAGCTGCCCGGCATCAGGGGTGAAACCAGGAGGCCGGATCGGCCCAGTGCGGGCGTTTCCATGTTTACATGTTCATTGGATAAGCGGCCCATCTAGAAGACGCGTGAGAACGAGCGCAAGGACCCGGCCGAGCCGACCCCGGCCAGCGTGAACGAGAACAGGTACTGCGTGTCATCACGCACCGCGCCCAGCGAGTAGCGGCGCATCTCGAACGCGAGCCCGCAGCAGTCGCGGTTGTAGCCGGTTTGGGCGCCCAAGTACTGGGTTTGGCCCAGGGTAAAGTCGTAGCCGACGTTGGCCCCCGCGGAGAACCCGTGCTTGGTGGGTGAGCCGTAGATCGCGGCCATGCGCAGCTGGTTGAAGTTGTACAAACTGGTGGGCGGGTTGGCGCCGGGCGCGCTGGGCAGCGAAGCGCTCCCGGGAACCAGGTTGTACAGCCGGGCATCGCTGACTGAAAACAGAAACTTGTCGGCTCGGTAGGTGGCGAACAGATTGCTGGACTGCAGACGCCCGTGCCGGGTGTCGTAGTCCAAGTCCCACTCCAAATCCGTAGCGCTGGTGGTCCGCAGGCGCAGGCGAGAAATGATCGGCGAGCTGGTGCGCGCCCCTTGCAGGAAGGCCACGCCGGTCAGGTCCAGCGTGCTTGCAAGAACGTTGCGCTGCCCCGGAACCGCCGCGCCGCCGAAGTTCGGGTTGTAGTAGTGTTGCTGCGCGAGCGTCCAGGTCAGCCAGTCCACCGTGCCGCCGCCGCAGGTCTCGCGCGGGCCCAGGGCTTCGTCGCCCTTGCACGGCTTCGGGTGCAGGTTGCGCAGGAACAGGTGCTGGGTGACGCCGTACTCCAGCTGGTTGGTGTCGGTCAGGGTGTCGGTCAGGTCGAAGCGGAGCGTTTTGCGGAACTGGTCGACGCCGGTCACGTAGCGGTACGTGATCTCCGGCTCGACGGTGTGGCGCAACTGGACCCCGCGGCCGAAGAATCGCTCCAAAACCGGAGAAGAAAGCTCGCGTTCCAGCGCGGGCGGATGCGCCTCGACTTCGCTTGTGAAGGCGGCGCGATCCAGGCTTACGCCTGTCTCCACAGGTACGGCGCCGGGCAGCCCAGGCAGCTGGCTTTTGCCGTAGAAGGTGTTGCGCACCCCGGCCTCGGCGCGCAGGTGGAAGCCGCCGCCGCTCAAAGGCAGCGCGAGGTGCGGGTACAGGTCGAGCCGGGGCAGCAGGCGGCTGGTTTGGAAGCCCGGCTCGGAGCGCGACAGGGCTACCGCCGAGGCCTCGCCGCCCCACAGCAGAGGCGTGCGGCCGAGCGGCTGGTCCAGTGCGTCCAGGCGCAACTCCGGGGTGTGCAGCACGCGGATTTCGTCGCCGGTCGCGTCGCTGCGAAACGTCTGGTAGCGTTCGAAGCGGCCGGTAGCCGCGAGGCCGTTGGTTTCGCGCGTCACAAACGCTTCGCTTTTGACCTCGGAGTTGATGGCTGCCGAGTAGTTCTCCTCGAAGGCCTGGCGGTACACGTAGGAGGTCAGGTACTCGATGTCGGCGACCGCGCGGGTGTGGGGATCCAGGTCGCGCCGTACGTCCGCAAAGACGTCCTCGCCGCCCTGGTTCTGCGCGCCCTGCAGTCGATCGAATAACGCGCGAAAGCGGAGGGAGGCGAAGTTTTCGCCCGTGCCCCGGTAGCGCAGCTGTCCGAACGGAGCCCAGCCCCGACGGGAGAAATACTCCGACCCGACGGTTGCGTCCGCGCTGCGGCCCAGCACCAGGTACACCGACTCGCCCGAGATAAAGCCGCGCGAGGTGTCGTTGCCGAAGATCGGCAGCAGCAAGCCGGACTGGCGATGCTGCTGCTCGACGGGGTGGGAAACGTAGGGGAGGTAGAGGAGCGGGACGTGAAACAGCGTGAATCGGCCGTTGCGGGCGGTAGCCTTGTCGCGATCCACCAGGATGCTTTCGGCCAGTACTTGCCAGTCCGGGTCGGGCAGGCGGCAGCTGGTCAGGGTTCCGCGGAGAAGCTGGTAGCGCCCGGGGCCCAGCTCGACCAGCTCCTGCCCGGTGAGCGTGAACGGGTTGGGCGCGGTGAACACAAAGCGATTGTGCGTGGCTCTGCGAACGCCCAGGGTTCCGGTTACGTCGTAAAGCTGCCCGGTGTGCGCGTCGAGATCGATCGTGCCGCGGTCGGCCAGGATGTGCTCGTCCGACGGTCCGCCGTCCACGGAAAGCGCGCCCCGGGCGGTGACTACCGAGGTTGCGAGGTTGTACTCCGCATGATCGGCGCGGATGCGGTAGGTCTGGTAGTCGATCAGGATGTTGCCGTCGAGGGTATATACGTCGCCGGTTTTGGTCTGCTTGTCGGCTTCAATGTGGACCGGGGCGCCGGTGGGCGGCGGGGCAACCGGCACGGCGACGCCCGTATCGGCGAGCGCAGGTTCCTCGGGCGCTTGCGGGGGCTCGGGCGCGGTCTCAGGCTCGGCGGGCTGTGCTTCAGCAGCGGGCGGGGGCGCGGGTGGAGCGAAGGCCGGATCTGCCGACGGGCTCAGAGGAGTGACGCCGACGGCGTCGGGCGCAGGCGAGGGTGTGGGCTGCTGCTGTTGCTGCGGCGTTTCCCGGGGTAGCTGGTTTGTCACTGCCGCGGCGCGCAGTGCGGGGTGACAAGCGAAAAACAGCGTGATACACCAGGTTGTACGGGTTCTCATTGCACCGGAAGCCCCAGCATAGCAAAGCGATGGGGCCCGGAACCGGTGGGGGACCGCGCACTCCGGCTTTCAAGGAAAAATAGCCCGCTGCTCACCCCATCCCGCGCTTGCGGCGGGTGCGCCTCGGCTCCGCGTCCCAAGCTCCCTCATCCTGCAATCGCACACTCGGGAAAACGAAGGAACCGCTACGTGAGCACAACCGCACCGCTCCCTTTGGCCGCAGACGGCCGCTCGCTGCCGCCGAACCTGTGGAGAGAAGAACTGCAGGAGCGCTTGCGCCGGCACCGCCAGCGGCGCGAGGGCGCGGGGTCTTCCCGCGACGGCTCGCGGTGGCAAGAGGACTCCGCAGGCGAGGCGACGGGCGGCGCGGCTCAGGTGGCGGCTCGGGTGGCCGAGCGATGGAAGGACGCGCCCTCATACCAGGAGTTGCTG
>CAXTRW010000186.1:0-6116 GCA_964246765.1 uncultured Acidobacteriaceae bacterium
GGTGGCGGCGGTGGTCTGGGTGGTCTTGAGCGAAAGCGGAGGCGGAGAACAACAGGGCGAGCGAAAGCACGACGAGCTTCTTCATGCGCCCATAATAGCAAGCGAATGGAAATTCGCGATGCAAAATCGGGGGAAAGATTCGGGTTGAACGGTACTATTGGCACCTGAATTGCGGGCGCCTAAACTGCCGGCACCGGGCGTTTCGGAATCGGAACGTGCCGGTTTTCATCCAATTTAGTACCTCATGACAGAACCTAACACGCAGCAGAAATCCTTCTTTTCGGACAAGTTCGGCGTCACCGAGCCGCTCATGGAGCGCTGCCTCGGTGAGGCGCTTTCGGGGGGCGGCGAGTATGCCGAGCTTTACTTTGAGTCGGTCGCGTCCACCTCGCTGGGCGTTGACGAGTCCATGGTCAAGTCCGCCTCCCAGGGCGTCAGCGCGGGCTGCGGCATCCGTGTGCTGTCCGGCGAGCGCACCGGCTACGCTTACACCGACGAGCTCTCGCCCGACCGCCTGCTGCGCGCCGCCCGCACCGCCGCGCTGATCGCGAGCGGCCCCGCCAAGCAGTCCGTGGCCGGATTTAGGGCTTCCCTGCCCGACCCGGCGCGACCGAAGCTGTATCCGGCGCCGGCGGCCGAGCTCGATCCGGGCCTGAGCGCCAAGCTCGCGCTGGCGATGCGCGCCGACCGGGCCGCCCGAGGCTACGACCCTCGGATCACCGAGGTGCGCGCCTCGTATGCGGACGAGGTCAAGCATATTCTGGTGGCCGCCTCCGACGGCACCTATGCCGGCGACGTGCAGCCGCTGGTTCGCCTGAACGTTTCGGTCCTCGCCAAGGCCGGCGAACAGACGGCACGGGGCACATCGGGCGGGGGCGGCCGGGTGGAGCTCGACTACTTCGACGAGGCGAAGACCCCGGAGTACTTTGCCGCTGAAGCCGCCCGGCAGGCCATTTTGCAGTTGACCGCGGTCCCCGCGCCGGCCGGCGATATGGAAGTGGTACTCGCGCCGGGATGGCCCGGAGTGCTGCTGCACGAAGCTGTGGGCCATGGCCTCGAGGCGGACTTCAACCGCAAGGGAACTTCCGCGTTTTCGGGCCTGGTGGGCCGGCGGGTCGCGAGCGATAAGGTCACGGTGGTCGACAACGGGACCATTCCTTCGCGACGGGGCTCCATTCACGTGGACGATGAGGGGGCGGACTCGCGCGAAAATGTTCTGATCGAGAACGGAATTCTGCGCGGCTATATGAACGACAAGTTGAGCGCGAAACTGACGGGCGCGCAAAGCACCGGCAACGGTCGCCGCGAAAGCTACCGGGACATGCCGATGCCCCGCATGACCAACACCTACATGCTCGCGGGCGAGGACGAGCCGGAGGACATTGTGCGGTCGGTCCGGAAGGGGCTGTACGCGGTGAATTTCGGCGGCGGATCGGTTGACATCACCAGCGGAAAATTTGTGTTCTCCGCGTCCGAAGCGTACCTGATCGAGAACGGCCGGATCACCGCGCCGGTGCGCGACGCGACCCTGATCGGCAACGGCCCGGAAGCGCTGAAGCATGTCTCCATGGTGGGCCACGACCTGGCGCTGGACGAAGGCGTGGGCAACTGCCGCAAGCAGGGCCAGTGGGTTCCGGTCGGCGTCGGGATGCCTACGATCAAGCTCGATCGCATGACGGTGGGCGGAACGGGGCGCTAGAGCGGGACGCTCAGGGCCTGCCTGGTGTTCGTTTGCGCAACCGCTCTGCATCCGGCTGACGGTCGAGTACGATACTTAAAGTTTTGCATTCAGTATGTCGGCCGGCCCCGCTTTCCCGCATAGGACCATGTCAACGCCCGCACACTCCGAAAGGTTTCCGGCCCGGCTGCGGGACGTTTCGCACCTGTACGGGGGCGCGCCGGTGCTTCGACATGTGGAGCTGGAGCTGGAGCCTGCGCGCTGCTATCTTCTGCTGGGCGAAAACGGCGCGGGAAAATCGACCCTGTTGCGCATCCTCGCGGGGCTGCTGCGGCCTTCGTTCGGGGAGGCGCGGGCGTGGGGTGTGGGGCCCGGAGAGGCAAGGGCCCGCATCGGCTATATGGGCCACGCGCCGATGCTGTACGAAGCATTTACGGCGCTTGAGAATCTGCGCTACTTTGCCGCGCTCTACGCGAGCTCGGCCTCGCTCGCGCCTGAGGACGCGCTCCGGGCGGTGGGGCTGAACCCGCGGCTTTCGCAGCCGGTGCGGGCGTACTCGCAGGGGATGCGGCAAAGGGTCTCGCTGGCGCGGGTGCTGCTGCCGCAGCCCGCGCTTCTGCTGCTGGACGAGCCCTTCTCCAACATGGACGCGGGGGCAGCGCAGGCGATGCTCGCGCTGCTGCGACGGGAGCGCGACCGGGGCTCGACGGTGGTGCTGACGACGCACCAGCGCGCGCTCGCCCAACCCGTCGCGGATGAGGTGCTGGTCCTCGAAGGCGGCGAGCTGCGCCGGGAGGGTGCATGAAAACCAACGCCGCGCGGCTGCTGGACTCGCTCGGGATCGCGTATGAGCTCCTGAGCTACGAGGTGGACCCCGAGGACCTGGCCGCCCCGAGCGTCGCGCGCAAGCTCGGGTTGCCGGTGGAGCAGGTGTGGAAGACGCTGGTGTGCGCGCTTGCGCCCGGCAGGGGGCACTGCTTCGCGGTGCTGGCCGGGGATGACGAGCTGGACCTGAAGAAGCTGGCTGCCGCGGCCGGCGCACGCTCGGCCACGCTCGCGCCGCTTCGCGAAGTGCAGGCGTTGACCGGCTACATCCGCGGCGGCGTCACCGTGCTGGAGGCGAAAAAGCCTTTTCCCGCGATTGCCGACGAGACAATCGAGCTGCACGAGCGCATCAGTGTTTCGGCCGGGCAGCGCGGGCTGCAGCTGCTGCTCACGCCCGCGGATTACCTGCGGGCGACCGGCGCTCGGCTGGCAGATCTGGCGAGCGCATGACCGGCTACGGGCGCGCTTTGTGGGTGCAGCTTGCCAAGGACCTGCGGCTGGAGTGGCGCTCCAAGGACGCGCTCAACGCGATGCTGTTTCTGGCCCTGCTGGTGGTGGTGTTGTTTTCGCTCGCGTTCGACCCCACGCGGGCCGCTTCGCGCGCGATCGCGGGCGGCATTGTGTCGGTGGCGATCCTGTTTGCCGCGACCGGCGCTTTAAACCAGGCCTGGGCACGGGAGCTCGCGGGAGGGGTGCTGGACGCGCAGCGAATGAGCCCGGCGCCGCCGTCTGCGCTGCTGGTGGGCAAGGCGCTCGCGAACTTCGTGCTGGTCTCCGCGGTGGAGCTGGTGCTCGCGCCCTTGTTCGCTGTTTTTTACAATCTGGACCCGAAGGGCGACGCCCGGCTGCTGCTCCTGATTGTGCCGCTGGGCAGCTGGGCGCTGGTGGTAAACGGGGTGTTTTTCGCGGCGTTGAGCTTGCGGGCACGCTCGCGGGAGCTGCTGTTGCCGCTGCTCTTGTTTCCCATCTTTATCCCGGCGCTGGTGGCCATGACGTCAGGCGCGGCTGCGGTGTTTACGGGTGAAAGTGACCCGTGGCTATGGGTGAAGCTGCTGAGCGGCTACGATATAGTGTTCACGACGGCGGCGGTGCTTTTGTTCGGCTTGGTGCTGGGCGCGGAAGGCTAGCTGGGATTGGCAGGGCCCTGTTGGGAGTGGGCGTGCGCGTGCGCGTGGAGCAGCGCGGAAGCCGAGGCGATGACCAGCCATGCGCCGATGATGATGGCGGCCAGAGTAAGGACCAGGCGCGCGCCGCGGCGGTCGCCGGGTTGCACCTGTTTATTGAAGTGACGGCCGATGGCGAGCTGGCCCGCGATCCCTATGAAAAACACGATTGCGCCGAGAATCAGGATAAAGATCGCCATGCTTGAGGGTCCTCTTCGAAACGGATTGCCTTGTGGGATGCGGACAGCCCTTAGGGAGCAATTTACACTGGTTGTGCGGGGGTGAGAATGAGGGCTGTGCGTTGGGGATGGTTGCTGGGGGCCCTCGCGGTGCTCGGCTTCGGGCTGCACGTGGCGTTCACGGTGCCCGGCGATGCGGCGCAAGGCGACCTGAGCCGGATTTTCTATTATCACTTCCCTGCCTGGATCGGCACGTCCGTATTTTTCGCGCTCAACCTGCTGTGCTCGGTCGCGTACCTGTTTTTGCGGCATCGCAACCCGGCGCGGGCGGTGCGCGCCGACGCGCTGGCGGCCGCCTCGGCGGAGATGGGCGTGGTGTTCTGCACGGTGGGGCTGGTCACGGGCTCGCTGTGGGGCCGGGCCGCCTGGGGCATCTGGTGGACCTGGGATGCGCGGCTGACTTCCACGCTGATCCTGTGGCTGATTTATCTCGCGTACCTGCTGCTGCGGAGCTTTGCCGAGGGCGCGTCGATGCGTACGCTCGCAGCAGTCATGGCGATTTTCGGCTACCTCGACGTGCCGCTCGTGTACATGAGCACACGCTGGTGGAATACTCAGCATCCGGCGCCCGTGTTCTACGGCAACCCGGGCTCGGGCGTGGACGCGAGCATGATGCCCGCCATCTGGTGGAACATGGCGGGGTGGCTGCTGTGGGCCGGCTTTGTGGCCGCGACGCGCTGCCGGAGCATTTTGCGCCGGGAGCGGGCGGAAGCTGCGGCGGTGGAAGCGTTGCTGGCCGCGCCGAAGCGGGCCGCGCGCGCGCCGGGGTTGCCGGAAGGAGACCGGGCATGAGCGGGTTTTGGGCGGTTTATACGCAGGACATGGAGCACCGGCACGTTTTGCTGGCGTATGGGTTTGCGTGGGCGATTCAGCTTTTGTACCTCGCTTTTGTGCTCGGGCGGTCCCGCTCGCGTTAGGCGCGGGATACACTAGCCCGGAGAGGTTTCCATGCTAGTCGTCATGAAGTCGCACGCGACCGAAGAACAGATCGCCGCGGTGTGCGAGCAGATCGAGCGCCTGGGCTTGCGCCCGCATCCGCTGCCCGGCGCGCAGCGCACCGCCATCGGCATCACCGGCAACCGCGGCGAGGTGGACCAGTCCTCGCTGACGGAGCTTTCCGGCGTCGCGGATGTGATCCGGGTTTCGAAGCCCTACAAACTGGTGTCGCGCGATGTGAAGGAAGAGGACACCGTCATCCGCTTTCCCGGCACGGACATCACCGTGGGCGGCCGCGACCTGATGGTGTGCGCGGGGCCGTGCTCCATTGAAACCCGCGAGCAGGCCTTCGCGACCGCGGACGCGGTGGCCGCGGCGGGGGCGCGGTTCTTTCGCGGGGGCGCGTACAAGCCGCGCACTTCGCCCTACGCGTTCCAGGGTCTCGGCGAGGAAGCCCTGACCATCATGGCCGAGATCCGCGAGCGCACCGGCATGCGGATTGTGACCGAGGCGATCGACCACGAGGCCCTGGACCTGGTCGCGGACTACGCCGACCTGATCCAGATCGGCGCGCGCAACATGCAGAACTACTCTCTGCTGCGGGCGGCCGGGCGCAAGCGCAAACCGGTGCTCTTGAAGCGAGGCATGTCCGCGACGCTAGAAGAGCTCCTCATGGCGGCCGAGTACATCATGAGCGAGGGCAACTACGAGGTGATCCTGTGCGAGCGCGGCATCCGCACCTTTGCCGACCACACCCGCAACACGCTGGACCTGAGCGTGGTGCCGGCCGCGCAGCAGCTTTCGCACCTGCCCATTGTCGTCGACCCGAGTCACGGCACCGGCAAGCGCGATAAGGTGCTCTCCATGGCGCGGGCCGCGGTGGCCTGCGGAGCTGACGGGTTGATCGTGGAGGTGCACAACCAGCCGGATCGCGCGTTGTCGGACGGCGCGCAGTCGCTCTACCCCGACCAGTTCACGCAGCTGATGACTGAGGCTTCGCAGATCGCGGCGATTGTGGGGCGCAGTGTCCCGCGAGCCGCGCACGCATCTACAGAAGCTTTGGCGATTTAGCAAACCTTCATAGAGCGGCGGCGATAGCGTAGAGTTGCAAGGGAACGTATGCCTTCTTCCCTTAACCGCTTGCCGCTCGTTTCGCTCGCGATAGGTATTCTCCCGGCGCTTGTGGGCTGCCGCAGCGCGCGCTTCCCCGAGTACCCGGCAAACTACCGCGAGTATGCCTACGTCGCCAACAGCGGCAGCGGCACCGTGACAGTG
>CAXTRW010000187.1:0-6025 GCA_964246765.1 uncultured Acidobacteriaceae bacterium
GGCTTCGCGCCATTCGCGGGCAATGCCGGTCAGGTCGCGGCCGGGCATGTAGACGACGCGGGTGGGCTCTGGGTTTTCTTGGGCATCCGGCGCGTGGTGCGCGGTGCTGAGCAGGACGCTGGATGCGGCGCGGCGGTCGGTAAGCGAGCAGGGCATGGCGGCCGCCGCTGCGGATGCGGCGGTGACGCCTGGGACGATTGCGAATGGGATGTCGGCGGAATCAAGGGCATCGATCTCTTCACCTGCGCGGCCGAACAGGAGGGGGTCGCCGCTCTTCAGCCTTACTACCCGGCGCCCGGCGCGGGCGCCTGCGATCATCAGCTCGTGGATCTGCGCTTGGCTGACGCCGGCGCGGCCGCAGCGTTTGCCTACGTTCACGACCTCGGCGGACGCGGGCGCGAGGGCGAGCACTGCGTCGGGGACTAGGTCGTCGTGCAGCAGCAGCTCGGCTTGGGCGAGCAGGCGCGCGGCTTTTAGGGTGAGGAGGTCGGGGTCGCCGGGGCCTGCGCCGACCAGCACGACGGTGCTCGCTGATTTTTCCGGCTGAGGCGTGTGCGGCGGGGGAGAGGGTTTCGTGTGGGGTAAGGCGAGCCGGCGGGATGGGCAGTCCTGCGACTCGCAGACCTGGCGCTCGCCGAGGGTGTGGAGCAGCTGCTTGCGCTGCTCGCCCGGCGGGTAGGCGGCGAGCACATCGCGCCGCAGCGCGCCGAGCGAGTGCAGCCAGGGGCCGAGGTCGTGTGGGAGCGCGGCATCGATTTCGCGCCGCAGCCGCTGGGCCACGGCGGGGCTTTCCCCGGCGGTCGAGATTGCGATCTGGAGGTCGCCCCGGCTTACCACCGAGCCGTAGTAGAAGTCGCAATGGGGCGGGTCGTCGACGGCGTTGCACAGAATTCCAGCGGCGGCGCAGAGGCGGAAGACGTGCTGGTTCACTTCGGCGTGGTTTGTGCCGGCGACCGCGACGAACTGGCCGTCGATGTCGGCGTCGGCAAACTCGCGCTGCTGCCACTGGATGGCGCCGCGGGCGGCCAGGCGCATGATTTCGGGCCGGGCCCAGGGGGCGACGACGGTGACGCGCGCACCGCCGGCGACGAGGCTTTCGATCTTGCCGGCGGCGACCTCGCCCGCGCCCACCACGAGCGCCGGTTTCGCTTCGAGTTTGAGGAAGATGGGGAGCAGGCTCATTTACATGTCCGTGGCGACGCCGGGGCTGGCGGCGTCGCGGTCTACGGGGGTTACGGGCGCGCCGGCGAGCTGGGCGCGGAGCTCATCGTTGGAGTGCCGCGCGAAGTAGGCGCGGAGGGTTTCGCCCTCACCCAGACGGCGGCCCTGGTAGGTCTTGAGCAGGCGTTCGATGGCTTCGGGGACCTCGGTGGCGGGGATTCGGTAGCCGACCGGGCGCGCCGTTGCCGCGAACTGGCCGACGGAGCCGCCCACGCAGAAATAGTAGGCGTCGACGAGGCGGCCATCGTGCTTGATTTTTTTGCCCTCGATGCCGATGTCGGCGATCCAGTGCTGGCCGCAGGAGTTGGGGCAGCCGGTGACGTGGAGGCGCAGCTGCTGGTCGAAGCCGGGGACGCGCTCTTCGAGTTCGTCCACGAGCCAGCGGGTGAAGCCCTTGGTTTCGGTGATGGCGAGTTTGCAGAACTCGGTGCCGGTACAGGCTACGGCGCCGCGCCAGAACTGGGAGCCCTCGACTTTGAGGCTGTGGCGCGCGAGCTGGTCGACGAACTCGCGTGTGCGCTCGTTGGGGATGTCGGTGAAAAGCAGGTTCTGGCCGACGGTGGTGCGCAGGTTGCCGGAGCCGTAGCGCTCAGCGAGGTCCGCGGCGGCGGCGAGCTGATCGCCGGTGAGGCGCCCGCGGAGAACCGTGGCGCCGACCGAGCTTAGGCCGGGCTGCTTCTGCGGGTGGATGCCGACGTGGTCGCGCAGCACGTCGTCGGGGATGTGCTCGGGCGCTGCGGGCGGGAGCTTGGAACCGAGGCGGCGCTCGAGCTCGGCGAGGAAGCTTTCCGCGGTCCAGCCTTCCTTGAGGAACAGGTGTTTCATGCGCGCGCGGTCGCGGCTTTCGCGCAAGCCTTGCTGGTCGCGGAAGATCTCGGTGATGACGCGCGTGACGGCGAAGGCCTGCTCTTTCGGGATCCAGGCATCAAGCTTCACGGCGAGGTGCGGATCGCTGGACAGGCCGCCGCCGACGCGCACGCTAAAGCCTTGTTGCGCGTCGCGCAGGGTGGCGGTCAGGCCGATGTCGTTGATCTCCGGGTAGGAGCACCAGAGGGGGCAGCCGGTGACGGAGATTTTGAACTTGCGCGGCAAGTTGTAGAACTCGGAGTTGCCGATGAGCTCGCGCGCGACCTCGACGGCGACGGGCGAGGCGTCGAAGAGCTCGTGGCCATCGATGCCGGCGAGCGGGCAGCCGGTGACGTTGCGCACCACGTCGCCGCACGCGCCTTTCGGCGACAGCCCAATCGCGTTGAGCGCGTCGACTACTTCGGGCAGCGACTCGATGGTGAGCCAATGGAGCTGGATATTTTGGCGCACGGTGATGTCGGCCTGGTTGCGGGCGTGGAGTTTGGTGAGGTCGGCGATGACGCGGAGCTGGGCTGAGGAAAGCTGGCCCGCGGGCGCGCCGATGCGCATCATGAAGTACTCAGACGCGAGCCCCTCGCCGAGCTTGCCGCCGGTGACGCCCGCGCCGTCGCCCTGGGTGTACACGCCCCACCACTTAAAATAGGTCCCGGCCCACTCGGGCACGACGCTGGCCCGGCCTTCGCGCGAGAACCGGCGCACTTCGTCGAACACTTCCCACGGGTTTTTCTCCTGTTTCAGGCGCTCCATACGCTGGGCTTTGGTTTCCTTCGGTGCGGCTGCTTCGGGCATTGTGGGTCCTATCTGCGGGCTCTTGGAAAACAAAACCCGCCGGGCTAGTGGATGCCGGGCGGGTCAGGGAAAGTATCGCGAATGGGCTGCGGTTACCCCTAGAGCGCCGGGCGGCCACAACAGGGGCAGTGCGCGGCGTAGCTAGGGGGCAACCTCATAACTACGAATTATAAACGGGCGCCGAAAGCGTCAGTTTGGCGCTGTTAAAACGACAATCTGGCCTGCACAAAAACGCGCCGGGCCGCCGAGCCGTTGGGAGATGAAAAAATCTGCGCGGCCAGCGCGTTGGAGCGCCCGAAATTGGGCGAGTCGATCGTGCCGGTGGGCGGGGCGTAGTTGATGATGTTGAGCAGGTTGAGGGCCTGCGCGTTCAGGGTCAGGTTGTAGCGGTGGCCGGTGCTTCCGCTGCTTTCAAACGGGCCGCCGTGATGCCGCCCGTGTTCGGGCTCGCCGCTCGGCGGTGCGCCGCCCCCTTCCGCTTGCAAACGCTTGCCGAATCCCCAGGTTTTGCTCAACCGCAGATTCAGGGCCACCAGGCTGGGACCGTTTCCGTAGTTGACGGGGATGGGCGCAGTTCCTGCCGCGGGCGCGGTGTTGAAGCTGCCGTAGCGGTTGGTTACGACGTTCGCGCCCGCGGCGCCGGCGGCGGCGAAGGAAGGCCGGTCGGTGAAGAGTGAGTCGCCGTTCTGGTCCTGCGAAAGAGTGATGTTGAACGGCGATCCGGACTGGACGACGACAAAGGGCGAAATCCGGAAATTGTGCGGCGCGGCGTAGCTGCCGACCAGGAAAAAGCGGTTCCGCACGTCGTTCGAGGCGCGGCCGTAATCCTGCTTGAGGTTGAGGGAGTTGGAAGGGAAACTGCCGAGACCGCTCACATCGCCGTTGGCGAAGCTGAGCCCGTAGAACCCGAACGTCGAGAGCGCGCGATTGATCTGCGCGTGGAAGTTCACAAACAGCTGGTTCTGGTTGTACACGCCTTGTGAGAAGTACTCGTACACATTGCCGAGCGCCGCGTCGTAAACGGGCGAGTAGGGCGCGTTGGCGTTGATGGTGTCGAGCGCGTGCGAGCCGTGCGAATGGACATAGGTGACGGAAAGCGTGGCGCTCTTGGTCAGCTGGTGGTCGAGCCCGAGGGACTCCTGGATGTTGGCCGGGGCGCGCAGGGTGGGGTTGATTCGGTAGATTGCGGGCGAGCGGCTGCTGTTGCCGGCGCTGGTGGAGCCGCTGGTGCCCGCGCCGCACTCGGCCTCAGTGGTGGCGAGATTGGGCAGGCTGTCGGGCAGGTAGCAGGTCGGGTTTTGCAGGACTACCTCACGCTGCACTTGGCCGTTGACGCGCGCGGCTTGAAGCACGGGCGCGATGCCGAACCGGTCGTAAAAATAACCGAACCCGGCCCGCAGGACGTCCTTGGTGGGCTTGCCGTTCTTCATAAAGCCGTAGTTGAGCGCGATGCGCGGCGCCCAGTCGCTGTGGTCGTGGATGTTGTTTTGGGTTTCCCAGCGAAGGCCGTAGGACAGGGTGAGGTTGGGTTTGTACTTCCAGTCGTCCTGGTAAAACAATGCGCCGTCGATGAGATTCGCCGTGGCCTGGGGGCTTCCGGAGACGAAAACAAGCTGCGAAGGGCCGCCGCCTGCCTGTTGGATTTGCTGGAAAGTCTCGCCGTTGTGCTGGCCCTGGATGGTCAGCCCGTAGCTTTCGGCGGCTGAAATCTCCCGACAGCCCGCGCCGGCGGTCGCGCCGGCCTGGCAGGGATTGGTCGCGCCGCCCACGGGGCAGCCCGTGGGCGGGCAGGCGCGTGCGGCAAAGGTAAACAGTCCGTTGAAGCTCGAGTCGGCGTAGTTGGCCTCGCGCGAGGCGCGCAGGCGGCCGCCGAGCGAGATGGCATGCGTTTTCAGCGCGAGCTCGGTCAGGTTCGAGAGTTCATAGCGGTCGGTGTGGTCGTCGATACGCTGCTCGCTGTTGCCGCCGAAGGTCTGGCTGCCCTGCACCTGCACCTGCGGGGTTGCAGCCGCAGGGCTCTGCTTGGACCTCCCGAAGATGGCGCGGGCGTTGATTTCCATGATGACCCGGGGTCCGAACACCTCGGTATCGCCCAACTGGATTTGGTTTTCGCTGGAGCTGCTGTTGTATGCCTGGGAGGCAAGCGAAAACTGGCCTACGCCCTGGTTGCTCTGCACGTTGCGTTCGAACTCGTAGCGCACCCGGAGGGAGTTCTTTTCGGTGAGCTGGACGTCTACGCGTGGGCTGACGTTGGTGCGGCTTTCGGGTACGCCGACTGCGTCGTTAAAGGGCACCGCATAGTTCTGGCTGGTGTAGTCGGCGGGGTCGGCGTAATTGCCGGCGGCAAAGTCGCCGTTGATCTCGCCCAGCAGCCGGTACGCGGTTACGATGGTGTCGTCGCCGATGGAGCGGTGCTGGGCGGTGACGAAAAACGAGGCGTTTTTGCTGATCGGGCCGCTCAGGGTGCCCTCGTACTGGTAGCTGTCGTAGTCCGGCAGATTTTTGGTAAAAGGGTTGCCGGTGTTGAGCTGCCGGGCGTTGCCCTGGCCGTAGAACTCGCCGTGGAACTTATCGGTGCCGGGTTTGGTGAAAATCTCGACGCGCCCGAAGCCGATTTTGTCGAACTGGGCGCCGTAGGGATTCTGGTTGACGCGGATTTCGCGGATCGCCGATTTGGGCGGCAGCTGGCCGCCGGTAAACCCGTCGATGTAAATCTGGCCGCCGGAAGGCCCCGCGGCCGGCCCGGCCAGAGCGGACAGTTCGTTGGAAAGCTCGTCCGGATCGTCGGAAAGCGCGTCGATGTCTGCGCCTTTGATGACCACCGCGTTGGCGTTGGCATCCGGGTCGACCGAGACGGTGGGGGCCCCGGCGTTGACCTGCACGTTCTGCTGCTGCACCTGGATAACCAGCGTTGTGTTGAGCGCCTTGCTCGCGCCCGCAGTGATGGCGACCCCCGGTGTGGTGCGGGCGCCGAACCCCTGGGCGGTGGTCAGCACGATGTAGGCGCCGGGAGGGATACCGGAGATCGAGTAGCTCCCGTCCTGGGTGGACGTGCCGCCGGCGACCGTGTGGCCCTGGGCGTCGGTCAAGCTGATGGTCGCGCCTGGGATTACAGCGCCGGAGGGGTCGGCGACAGTGCCTCGTAGAG
>CAXTRW010000188.1:0-6022 GCA_964246765.1 uncultured Acidobacteriaceae bacterium
GCGCAGGCGGAGCCGAACTGGATCATGGAGCCTTCGCGGCCGATCGCCGCGCCCGTGCCGACTGAAAAAGCTGAGGATGCAAGGCGCCATAGGTTAGGCCCCAGCGGGATTCGCCCGCCTGATTGCCGGATGGCTTCGATGTAATCCACATGGGGCTGTGCGTGTTTCACCGCGCGCTCGTGGAGAAGCAGGACCAGGGTCGCGAGCACAGCGCCGATGGCCGGCACGGCGACACGGTAGGCGAGCGGCAGGGCGGCGGCGGCCTCCGGCGGCAAACCTCCGTGGCCGGTAAAGCACCACTGCAGGCCGCGAAAGCCGAGCCGAGCCCCCGCGCAGGCCAGACCGCTCGCCGCCCCAATGAGGGCAGCGGCCGCCAACGCCGACACGCGAACCGACACCGTTCTCCATGCGCGCGCGAGCGTAGGCCGGGGCTCCCTTCCGCCGCTTCCACCATAGCAGGGCAACTTTCTGCGATGGCGGCATATCCTCTTCTTGCCCCCACTTGCGCGTCGACCGTCGGACGGGGTTATGATCGCTCCGTCTTGCTTTCAAGGTGGCAGGGCGCTTCGAAGCGGTCCGGAGAGCCCGCGGGTGAACGTGTTTTTTCAAGGAGCCGGTATGCAGAGCAGGTATTCAAGAGCAGTTTGGATGGCTTCGGCGGTCAGCGCAGCGGCCCTGTGCGCGCCCGCGGCCCGCGCGCAGTACAACGCATCGATCCAGGGCACGGTCACCGACCCGGGGGGCGCCGTAGTCCCCAACGCCACCGTAACCCTCACCAACACCGAGACCAACCAGGTCACGGTCCGCAAAAGCTCCGGCTCCGGCGTCTACAGCTTCAACCAGCTCCCGCCCAGCCGCTACACCATCGTGGTCGCGGCCGGCGGCTTCCAGCAGAAACAGCTAGACAACGTCCAAGTCACCCCCGAGCAGGCCAACGCCGTCAACGTCCAGCTCACCCCCGGCGCCGAAACCCAAAACGTCACCGTCAACGCCTCGCAAGCCACCGCCCTCGACACCGAAACCGCCACCATCAGCGGCACCATCACCTCCAACCAAATCCAGCATCTCCCCTCCTTCGGCCGCGATGTCTTCCAGCTGGCGCAGCTCGCGCCGGGCACCTTCGGGGACGGCGCCCAGAGCTCCGGCGGCGGCACCAACAACCTGCCGGGCAGCAACCGACCCGGCTCGAACGCAACAGACGGTATTTTCGCCACGGAAAATTCACCGCAGATCATCGGCAACGGCGGCCAAAACGAGAACAACGGCATCTCAATCAATGGCATTAGCACAGTCAGCGCGGTGTGGGGCGGCGCTTCTGTCATCACCCCTAGCGAGGACTCAGTAAAAGACGTACACATTATTTCCAACGGCTATGACGCATCCAATGGCCGGTTCTCTTCCTCGCAGATCCAGGTCGTGACAAGAAACGGGACCAATCAGGTGCACGGCAGCGCGTTTATCAAGCTGGACCGACCGGGTTTGAACGCGTATCAGCGTTTCAACACCTCCGGTTCCTTCGCAGGCGGCACACCCGCGGAGCGAGGCGTCAACCGGGACCAGTCCCGATTCAACCAGTTCGGCGGAACTCTAGGCGGCCCACTCTGGAAGGATCATGTTTTCGCGTTTTTCGCCTACGAAGGGCTGCGGAACGCAACCTCAACGACCGCGCAGGGCTGGTATGAGGCTCCCGGCTTCGCCGCCCTTGCTCAACCGGGCACCATCGGCGCGCAGTATCTCGGTTTCAAGGGCGAAGCCCCCGCCTACACCAACATCATCCCAACCACCTGCGCGACCATCAGCCTCCAAGAAGGCGTCAACTGCCGCACGGTGGCCGGAGGCCTGAACCTGGGCTCGCCGCGGACCGGCGCCCCGCTCGGCTCACTCGACCCCACCTGGGTCAGCCCGCAAAATCCAGGTGTCGGTGGGGGCCTCACCAACACGCCCACTATCGCGCTGCTCAATACGAATAATCCCAACACGCTGGTGGAAGACCAATACAACGGGCGCATCGATGTGAACGCGGGCAAGAACGATCTCATCACCTTCACGATCTATTGGGTCCCGACCAGCAGGCAAAACTACAACGGCCCGGTGCGCGCGGCGAACCTTTTCAATCACGCGCCCACCAACGACGCCTTTACCGGGTTGTGGGATCACACCTTTTCGCCGACGCTCCTGAACGAAGCGCGCGTCAACGCTGCGGGCTGGCGCTTCAACGAGATCGCGACCAACCCGCAGGCGCCCTTCGGCTTGCCCTCGGCAAACATCGGCGCGCTGGGGACGGAACCCGGCAACGGCATCGACAGCGACGGCTTTGGCCCTCCGGGGCCGGCCGTATTTAACCAATGGACCTACAGCTATGCCGACACGGTCACGAAAATTCTCGCCAGCCAACAGATCAAGATCGGCGGCGAGTGGACCCGTCTGTATTACCAAAACAATCCCACCTATGTCGCGCGGCCTTCGTTCTACTTCCGCAATCTGTGGGATTTTCTCAACGACGCGCCGTATCAAGAGACGGGGAGCTTCAGCCCTCTAACCGGCGCGGTGACGGCAAACCGGCAGGACATCCGCTCAGACCTGTATGACGCATTCGTGCAGGACGACTGGAAGGTGAAACCGAATCTAACGTTCAATCTGGGGCTTCGCTGGAGCTACTTCGGTCCTATCTCGTCCAAACAGAACAACCTCGCGGTGTTTCGGCAAGGTACGGGCAATGCCGAACTCACAGGGGCCTCGGTGCGTGTGGGCGGCAACCTTTACGACCCGCAAAACCTCAACTTTGGCCCGCAGCTCGGCTTCGCTTGGAGCCCCGAGCAGCAGCAGGGGCATTTGGTTTTGCGCGGCGGCTTCGGGTTGAGCTTCAACCAAAACGAGATTGCGATCCAAGGCAATGGCGCGAACAATCCTCCGCTGATCGCCAACGCCCAGTTCTGCTGCTCCACCGCGCAGGCCATCAATCCGAACATCCTGTACGCCACCTCCAGCAGTCCAACGGCATTCTACGGCTACCCGAACAATCCACATACAACCGCGCCCCTCAACGCGAATAACTTGCCGGCAAACGGCGGGACTGTCAACGTTGTGGCTTTCCCGGGCAAGGTTCCCACCATCTACAGCTATCACTACTCGTTCGATACCCAGTCGGAAATCGCGAAGAATTGGGTGGCGACCGCGGGCTACCAGGGCAGCATCGGACGCCACCTGATCCGCCAATACAACGAGAACGTAACGGCTATCGCGGCAGGCATTCCTCTCAACCGGCAGCTGCAGCGCGTGGGCTTCTTCGCCAACGACAGCAACTCCAACTACAACGCCCTGCTCACCACACTCCGGCACAACTTCTCCAGCCAATTCCAGGCCGAAGCCCAGTACACATGGTCGAAGAGCATGGATGAGGGCTCACAGCCCTACGTCGAAGATCCCTACCCCTATGACAACCGCCTGGCCTACGGCCGCTCGGACTTCAACGTGCAAAACGCGTTCAAGCTCTTCGGTCTTTACGAGCCGGTCTTCTTCCGCGGCAGCCATCAAGCGCTCGAAAAGGTCGTCGGCGGCTGGACTATTTCGGGCATTCTGAATCTGCACAGCGGCTTCCCGTGGACTCCGGTGTTCACGAACACTGGCGCGGGCGTCTACTATCAGGGTTCAGACTACAGCGCACTTCGGCCCGCGGCCTATCTAGGCGGAGCCGGCCATGATACAAGCAACAGCGCGTTTTTAACCGGCCCCAACAATCCAACCACTCCCGTCAATAGGAATTACAGCCGCGGATCGCTGAGCTATTTCACTCCTCCGGCCGTGACGCCCGGACCCAACTTTCCCCTTTCGGCTCCCGTGCCGCAGCGGCCGGGCGTCGCGCGCAACTTCCTCAACGGCCCCAACTATATCGACGCCGACATGACCCTAACCAAGGCGTTCGGCCTGCCGAACAATAAAGTTCTTGGCGAAAACGGACAGGTCGAGATACGGGCCGATGCGTACAACATCTACAACCGTTTAAATCTCCAGGGCGGCGGAAAGAACACCGTTGCCGGTGGAGCAATTAACGACAGCATCGCGATCCAGAACGCGGACGGAACATTTTCTTCCAACCCGGCGTTCGGCCAGACAACCACCGCGCTCGGCTCCCGCACCATCGAGGTCCAAGCGCGCTTCTCCTTCTAAGAAGCGTCTAAACCGGTGCGAAACCAGGTGTCATCCTGAGGAGCGTAGCGACGAAGGACCTGTTTTACTCCAGTACGGAGGAAAGCAGGTCCTTCGCTCCGCTTACAATGAGACTGATTTCAGAGTTTTCCTAGCCGCGCCCACTAGGATCAGTAAGTGCAGACCGCGGACTTACCATCTTTCACGCACTGGTACGAAGAGCCTAGGCGGATCGTCCTGCCGGTCTGCGCCGACGTCCGCGCCGCATCCAGAATCCGCATCACCGTCACATTCGTATCCAGCGAGTTCAAGTCCCCCTTGGGCTGCACCTGCCCCCGCAGCATCGCCGCCAAATAGTGCAGGGAAGTATCGTTCGGCGACGTCAGCGCCGGCGGTGTTTCGGCGTGCTCGGCCTTCTCCCCAGGCAGGCGAATCTCCAGCTGGCCGCCCCCAATCGTGTCCACATACCCCTTGGCCCCGTACACCTGCATGTCCTTGCGCGAAAAAGGCCAGTTCCACGACCCCTGAATAATCGCCTGCGCGTGCGGATACGTCAGAAGAATCGTCCCCTCGTCGTCCACCTTGGGGTACACCTCGGGCTTAATCTGCTGCGTCACCGCGGTCACCGTTAACGGCGCCTCCCCATGCATCAGCCAGGTCACCAGGTCCACGCCGTAGCAGCCGAAATCGAACAGCGCCCCCGCCCCGTTCTGCTTCGGGTCCGTGAGCCAGCCTAGGAACTCCGGCCCCACTCCAATCTCCTTCGGCCCCTCGTGCCCGTCCTCAACCACCACCTTGCGCACTTCGCCGATCTTGCCTGACCACAGCAGCTTCGCCGCCGCCGTGTTCGACGCGTACCAGGTCGTCTCGTAGTTCACCAGCACCGGGACCTTGTACTGGCGCGAAAGCTGCTGAATCGCCAGCGCGTCGGCGTACGTCGTGCTCAACGGCTTCTCCACCATCGCCCCAATATGGTGACGCGCCGCCTCCTCGATCGCCGGCCGATGCCCCAGGATCGACGTGTACACCAGCACCGCCTGCGGCTGGGTGTGCGCCAGCATCTCCGCCTCGGTCGCATAAAACAGCTTCGCCGGCAGGTGATACTTCGTGCTGTACCGCGTCCGCAGCGCCGCGTCCGGCTCCGCCACACCCACCAGCTGCACGTCCGGGTGCTCGGACAGCTGGTCAAACCAGCCCCCCACATGCCCGTGCACCAGCCCCACAATGGCGACCCGAAGCGGCGCCGCGGTTTGCGCAAGCGAAACCGAAGGCCAAAGCCCCAGGGCGCACACACCGGCGCCCATAAAAAACCGCGAAAGCAAAGCACGAATCGTCATGCCAGCTATGGTAACGGTACGGGGGTACTGTTGCCGCTCATAAAGCACGAAAACCCGCGCTTGCCCCCAATCGGCTCGTGCTATGTTGCCTAGGTCGGGCTAGCGTTTGGAGGGTATCTCCAGTAGGTACTGGACGCCGCCTGATAAGCGATCGCAGGGTCTCATCAGCTCTGGGAGTTCAACTCTCCTGCCCTCCGTAAGGCCAGCGATCAAAAAAGTCTTGGCAATCCCGAGAAGCCGCTTTATACTCGACTCATTATCAGGCGGTGTTCCAGAGCCGATCTGTAGTTGCAACAAACAGAGGCCCGGAGCTGATGACTCCGGGCCTTTGCTCTCTCCTGAAGGAATCAGCAGCAGTCCGACCCCCAGTTCATCACCAATCTCGCGCGTTCACCGCCGCAACGCCGGTCGCAAACTCCCACCCCGTCGAGGCGCCCTATTCGCCCCTATAGCCCACTTCGATCCTTCCCTGCTCCCCGCCTTCAAAACGCGCGGACCAGCCCCGCGCCGTCCGCGACGGGGGCCGCCCATTTTGGAAC
>CAXTRW010000189.1:0-5999 GCA_964246765.1 uncultured Acidobacteriaceae bacterium
CCTGCCGCCAACCCCCGCAACGCCGCCGCCGGAACCATCCGCACCCTGGACCCCAACATCGATGCCCAGCGCCGCCTCCACTTCTACGCGTACTTTGCCCTTACTCCCTCGGGCGAGCCGCTGTTCCCGACCCAAACCGAGGCCCTCGACGCTCTCACCGCCGCCGGCTTCCGCGTCAACCCACACCGCGAAGCCTTCACCGAACTCGATCAGCTTCTCGCCTTCATCCAGACCGCCGAAGCCAACCGCTCCACCCTCGGCTATGAAATCGACGGCGTGGTGATCAAAGTCGACCAGACCGCCCTGCAGCGCCGCCTGGGCTACACCGGCAAAGCCCCTCGCTGGGCCGTCGCGTACAAATTCGCCGCCCGTTTCGGCGTAACGGAGGTCCTGGACATCCTCATCCAGGTCGGCCGCACCGGCAAGCTCACCCCGGTCGCCGCGCTTGCCCCGGTTTCGATCGGCGGCATTACGGTCGCCCGCGCCACGCTGCACAACGCAGACGAGACCGCCCGCCGCGGCCTGCGCATCGGCGCCCGGGTACGGGGCGCGCGCGGCGGCGACGTCATCCCCAAGGTCGTCCAGGTGCTCACGGACGAGCCCCGCGGCACCCGCCCATTCCAGTTCCCAGAGCACTGCCCCGTCTGCGGGGCCGAAGTCAAGCGAACCCAAGGCGAAGCCGACCACCGCTGCGTCAACGCCACCTGCCCCGCCCGCGTCGCGGGCTCGCTGCTCCACTTCGCCTCGCGCGGCGTCATGAACATCGAAGGACTCGGCGAAGCGCTGGTCGCGCAACTGCTCCAGAACAACCTCGTTCACTCGGTCGCCGACATCTACCGGCTCACGGAACCGCAGCTGCTCTCGCTCGACCGCATCGGGAAGAAAACCTCCGACGCCCTGCTTGCCGAAATCGCCAAATCCCGCTCCGCCCCGCTCGCCCGCGTCCTCTTCGGCCTAGGCATCCGCTTCGTCGGCGAGCGCACCGCCGAGCTGCTGGCCGAACATTTCGGGTCAATGGACGCGCTAACGGCCGCCTCCAAGGACGAGCTCGAACAGGTCAACGAGGTCGGCCCGCGCGTCTCTGAAAGCATCCGAGAGTTCTTCTCCGAGGAATCCAACCGGCGGCTGGTCGAGGATCTCCGCGCCGCCGGGCTCCAGTTCACCGCCGCCAAGCGCGAGCGCACCACCCAGCTTGCCGGGCTCACATTCGTCCTAACCGGCAGCCTGCCCACGCTTACCCGCGAGCAGGCGAAGGAGAAAATCGAGTCAGCCGAAGGAGCGGTCTCCGGTAGTGTCAGTAAGAAAACCAACTATGTCGTCGCTGGAGAGGAGTCAGGGTCGAAGCTTGAAAAGGCCCGGCAACTCGGCATTCCGATTCTGGACGAAGCCGGCCTGCTCGCCCTGCTGACATCCGCACCACAGTAAGGATCCAACCATTCCTTATTCCCCGAAAGGCGCTTTGCCTATGTCCGGTAAGTCAGCCTACGCAGTGCTCGGATTGATTCTCATCTTTGCCGCCTTGGTCGCCGCGCGCTTTATTCCTTTCAGCCATGCTGAGGGCGACCTTGCACTTAACCTGTTAGACTGCCTTCGCACAGGCCACATATCTTCCACCTTTCTGCCGGGCTTCTACCCTTTTCTATGTTCGTTTTTCTATAAACCCGTCGGTCCGGGCGGCGTCATTGCGCTGCAGGTCGCCATGTATTTCGGGATTGCGGCCCTCACCTGGAGCACCATCCTGCGCCTGTCCTCCAACCCGCCCGGCGCTGCCCTCCTCACCGCTCTCATCCTGCTCGACCCCGATCTCTTGTCGTCCATTCCCAAACTTTGGGACACGGAGATCACAGTCCTGTTCGTTTCCGCTCTGCTGTTTCTCAGTCTTGCGATACGGCAGCGCGGTTACTTACAGGTCGTGCTGCTGGGCATCGTTTGGGGCCTAAGTCTCGCCGTACGTCCTAACTTGCTGGTTTTGGGGGTCCCCATCGCCTACGCGCTCCGGCTGGGTTACGGCAAGGCCGCCTACCTGCGGGGCGCCGTTGTGGCCGGCCTTGCCATTTTTACCTTGGCGGCAGCGAACACAGTCGCCCACGGCTCTTTCTATTTACCGCAGAATGGCCCCTACAACTTGTTCGCCGGCGCCAACCCCCACACTCAATCCGCGCTGATTCACGCGTACAACGCCGAACCTTCCATCCCTCCCGCAATGGCCGATCATGGCTACCCGGCAGTGTACTGGTACGCGCTCAGCCTTAAGCCGGTTTACACTCGATTCGCCCTCGCGTTTATTCAGGCGCACCCCTTCGAATGGCTCTGGCTGGGCTTAGTGAAGCTGGCCACGCTGCTGCGGCCGGACACCAAAACTCACGCGCTGCTCACGGGCGCCGGACTTGTCAAGCTGCTCACCAGCCTAAGTACCCCGCTGTGGCTCGCGCTGCTTGCCTCCAGTCGCCCTCTCGGGCGGATAGACCGCATCTTCCTTGTGTTTGCCGCCGCCTATGTCCTGCCGTTTCTAATCACAAACGCGGACCCGCGTTTTCGGCCGCCCTTGGACGTACTGGTCCTTACCCACTCGGCCGTTCTTATCCTTCGACAAGCCTCGGAGCGCAAGCGCCCTTTCTACGGCCGCGGAGCGAAATACCCGGTTCTGGAACGCACCTGATACTTGCGGTCGAGACAGAACAGGTAGATGGTCCGAAAGGCCCCGTTCGCGGTAAAATCCGCGGGCTTGTAACTCAACGCGTACTGCGACCGCAGCTCCTGCTGTATCTGCCCGAAGCTGACCGGCATATCTTCTACCCGGTTCGGAAAGTAAGCCCGTCCGCCGGTCGCGTCGGCGATCTTCTGCAAGGTATCGTCCCCACGATCCCTGCTGGGGCTTACATTCGTGCTGATCGCGTACACGGTGGTCTCCGCCCGCTGGCACTCTTTAATCGCATCTTCCAGGTACGCGTGGCTTTGGTTGTCGTCGCCGTCCGAGATCACAACCATGGCCTTGCGCGCCGGTTCGTGGTGCAGCGTCGCGTCCAGCATCTTGTCGTGGCAGCCGGTGTAAAGCGCATCGAACAACGCCGTGCCGCCGCCCGAGTGCAGACCTTCAATGCCCGTGGTCAGCGCGTCCAAATCGCTGGTCCAGTCCTGCTTGAAGTCCGGCGTCAGGTCGAACCCCTCCACAAACGCCTTGTCCGTCTTGGGCCGCAGAATCTGCAGCAGAAACTCGGTCGCCGCCTGCTGCTCAAACGCAAACCGCTGCCGGATGGAGGTGCTGGTGTCGACGACCATTCCCACCCGGAGCGGCAGGTTCGTATTCTGCTGGAAGCTGTACACCTGCGCCGGCGCCTTGCCGTCGTCCAGCAGCGCGAAGTCGCTTTGCTTCAGGTCGTTGACGAAGTGCCCACGCCGGTCCGTCACCGTAAAGGTCAGGTACACCTCGTTGACCTGCTGCGTGATGGTGAACTGCGGCTGCTGCGGGTTCGCGCCCGGTGCGGGCGCAGCGGGCTGCGCTGCTGCCGGGGCGGCCGGCTTGGCGGGGGACGCAGACGGCGGCGCAGCTTGGGCTAAACCGACGGGCGCAGCCTGAAAAACACAAAAGAGAGCAGATAAAAGCAGGAGCTTGGTCAACACGCTCTGATTCTACATTCGCGTCGTTACCGCTCCAGCTCCTCCAAAAACGCAACCAGCTCCGGAGGCAGCGGCGCCTTCAGCGCCAAGGGAGCCCCGGTTCGCGGGTGCGCAAACTCAAGCTCCGCCGCGTGTAGGAAATTGCGCGGGAGCGCAACAGTTTCGAGCGCTCTTCGGCGGCTCTTCTTCATCACGCGCTGGTCGGCCTCAGCCCGAATCTCCCCCGGCGCGCCGTAGAGCGTGTCACCCACCACAGGGTGGCCCAGCGAGCTGAGGTGCACGCGGATCTGGTGCGTCCGCCCGGTCTCGATCCGCACCCGGACCAGCGTAAACCGCCCAAACCGCGACACGATACGCCGATCCGCGATGTAGTGCGAGATCGCGCCCCGCGCCCCCGTCACCCGGCGGGTCGTCATCCGCGTCCGCCGGATTGCGTCCCGCCCGATTGCCGAGGAGATGGTCCCGCGATCCGCCTCCAAATGGCCGTGCACCAGCGCAACGTACGTCTTTTTGAGCACCCGCTCCGCAAACATCGCGCTCAACTTCGCATGTGCCGCGTCGTTGCGCGCCACCACGATCAACCCGCTGGTCTGCCGATCCAGACGGTGCACAATGCCCGGTCGCAGCGCGTCCCCCGCGCCCGAGCTCAGCTCGCCGTAGTGGTGCAACAGCGCGTTCACCAGCGTCCCACGGTCCCGCGCGTTCTCCAGGGCCGGCTCCTCGTCCTCATCGCTGGAGCGAACCCCGGCACCCGCGTGTACCAGCATGCCGGCAGGTTTGTTCACCACGGACAGGTCCGCATCCTCATACACAATCTCGATCGGGATCGCCTCGGGCGTCGCACGGAGCGGCGGCAGCACCGGCGCCCGCAACACTTCCACGCGCTCGCCGCCCTCCAGCCGCAGCGAGGGCTTTGCCGGGCCGCCGTCGACCAGCACGCTACCTTGTTCGAGTAAACGCTGCACACGCGCCCGGCTTACGCCCTCCAGCTGCGCAGTCAGCCAGCTGTCCAGCCGCGCGCCGGCCGCCTCGGCGGGTACTTGATGTTCTGATAAAGCCATAGGCATCAAGCCTAGCAGCAAGAAACAAGACCCCCTACGCGGGAGGCGGCCACTTCGTGGCGTGTCTTTGTTGGATTGGTGGCGCTCCCGTTAGTCGCGATCAACATACCGGATGCCGACCAACGGGAGGCCCACAGCAGCCAGGACTGCAAAGACGAGAACACGTCCCGAAGGGACCGCCGGCCGCGCAGGCGGTTTTAGCCCGTATGCCCAGGCCCATCGAGCCCCGAAGGCCAGTCCGGCATATTCTGCGCCGGCGGCGGAGGCGGCGGCGCATTTGCCGGCAGCAGATTGTGGTGCACCATCCACGTCCGCAGCAGCATCGGCCACCCGGCCAGCTCCGGAATCGCCCCACACAGCCCACACCCGTGATCGGAAAAGTCAAACAGGTGCATCTCCACCGGAACGCCCTTGGCCTGCAGCGCCGAGTACATGGCGACGCTGTTACCCACCGGCACGATCGGGTCCCCGGTCGTCGCCCAAAGAAACGTCGGCGGCGTTTCCGTGCTCACCGCATACTGGGGCGACAGCTTCTGCGCCATCGCGGGGTCCGGGTTGGGCCCCAGCAACTCGGCCCGCGAGCCCGGGTGCGCCAGCGGCGGCTCCATGCTGATGACCGGGTACGACAAAATCGCGAAGTTCGGGAGGCAGTCGATCCCCGCGAGCCCGGAGTTCGGCAGGTCGCTCAGTTTGCACTCGGTTTCGATCACCGCCGCCAGGTGCCCGCCCGCCGACGAGCCCCATACCCCGATCCGGTCCGGATCGATCCCGTAGTCCGACGCGTGCGCCCGAATCATCCGCATCGCCGCCACCCCGTCCTGGATCTCGGCCGGATAGCGGTACGGCCCCACCCGGTAATCCAGCACAAACGCCGCGATCCCCTGGGCATTCAACCACTCCGCATACTGGAACCCCTCATGCCCCAGCGCGATATTCTGGTAGCCGCCGCCCGGAAAGATCAGCACCGCCGCCCGGCTGGAGCGGTTCTGCGGCAGAAACGGGTACATGCGCGGCTTATCCGCGGGGCCCGAGCCCAAAGCGCCGGGCGCGCCCTGCGGGTACAGGAAGATGGGCGCGGGAATCGGCCCGTTCGGAGGCGGCGCAACCGGCGGGGGGGCCTGCGCCCAGACCAAACTCCCGCTGCTGATCGCCAGCAGCATCGCCGCCAAAATCTTCCCTGCACGTTTGCAAAAAGCCAGCGCAACTCCGTTCATGCACATACAGATGCCGCCGCACCGGCGAAAGCGCTGGTATTTTCGCTTGCCGTTCCCGGCGCCTCCCTCCAAAGCGGCAGCTGCCTCGTACTACCCTGTCCAAAGC
>CAXTRW010000190.1:0-5997 GCA_964246765.1 uncultured Acidobacteriaceae bacterium
GGCCCAGTCGGGTGGCGCGCGCCTGCTGCTGAAAGGGCTTGAATAGAAACTCCGGGTGGGGGACGCCGGGGCCGGTATCGGACACGGCGATGACGACACGCGCGGGCTCCTGCACATAGACGCGCAGGGTGATGGCGCGCTCGCCCTCGGTGGTCTCCCCCAGGGCGCGCTGGCTGTTTTTCACCAAATTCAGCAACACCTGCAGGAGGCTTTGCCGGTCCGCCCACACCGGGGGGAGTTTGCGCGGAACCTCCCAGCGCAGCTCGATCTCGTCCTCGCGCAAGGCGGGCGCGATCACGATCTGGACCTCCTCGAGCAGGGAGTGGAGGTCGATGGCGGCGAGCTGGTTGGCGGCTTCGCGCAGTTCGACCGAGGCGATGCGCTCGAGCGCGAGCACCAGCGTGCCCAGGGCTTCAAAGTCCTTGGAGCCCGAGAGCGCGCCGGAACGGCGGAGGTTCTCATGCACCACGGCAATGGCCGCGCACACGTTGCGGACCTCGTGCGAAACCGCGCCCACGGCGATGCGCGACCCGGCCAGCAACTGGTGGAGGCTGGCTTCTTCGCGGTCGCGCAGGTCTTCCGACGAGTCGGCGACAAACACGGCGAGGCGCGGCCCGGTGGTGGTGCCGTAGGTGGAAAACCAGACGTCGGCCTGGAAGATTTCGCCGTTGGCGCGATGGCCGCGGCACTGCATGGCGGTGTGGAAGGCGGGGGCGTGCAGGGTAGGGAGCTCCAGCAAGGGCGGCAGAAACGGCGCGAACGATTGCCCGGCGAGGGCGCCGCGTTCGAGCGCGAACAGCCGATCGGCGGCGTCGTTGGCGAGCAAAACACACCCGGCGGCGTCGGCGGTAAACACGGCGACGGGGCTGTTTTCGACCAGCACGCGCAGCTGTTCCTCGGCATCGCGGCGGGCGGCCATTTCGTCCTCGAGCGCGCGCAGGTGCAGGGCCGAGGATTGCCGCCCGCGCACCGCGCCGTGGACAAACAAGGCGGCGCCGGCGAAGGCGCTGAAGTAGAGCGCATCGCGCGGGGCGCCGGAGGCCCAATCCCACACGTAGCCGTCGAACAGCTCGGCCAGCAGCGTACAGGCGCCGGCGAGCAGCAGCAGGGCCCACCTGGGCAGAACGGTTGCGACCAGCGCCATGGGGGCGAGGTACAGCCAGCCGAACGGGACCTTGTCGCTGACCAGGATATCGAGCGCGGCGACCGCGGCGACCAGCGCCGCGGCCTGCAAGAGCACGGAAAGCGGCGCGCGCAACCACGCTCTGGGATCGGGCGACGGGCGCGGGGCGGCGGTTTCAGTTGCGAGAGCACTCATAGGCGAGCGGCCATCGGCGCCATGCCCGGGTGCACAGGCGCTCCAGATGAGTATCGGCCTGCTTTCATTTTCCCTCAGTGTGTGTGGCTGAAAGATAGGGCGGGAGCGCCCGGTATTGGCGGAACTCAGCCGTGGGGCGGCTCGTCCAATCGGTCGTGTGGCGTTTACGAATGTCTGACGGGTTTTTGATGGATTCTTTCTAGGTTTTGCCCGCAGATTTCGGCTCTACACCGGTCAGATCGAACGCTTAACCGAAAGATAGTGCAGGCGCTTGGGCGGCGCGGCTAAACTTGGGAGAAGAATCGCGGTCCACAACCAGGGCGCCGACAGAAGCCGCTTCCGTGAGCCGGCGCGGAAGTCTGTTTTTTGCGCGTCTGCGGATCACACAAGGAGGGCGCTCTGCGCCGATTTGAGCCAACGCGAGTGTTCCGGATGAGTCGATCGTTGGCCACGGGCTTGCTGCTGCTTGCCGGCTGTAACCACGGGCAGCAAAACGCGAACACGCAGCCGTCGGGGCAGCCGAACACAACGGCTGACGCCGGGGCGCCTGCGCCGGCGAAGCAGGTGATCCGCGCGGGCGACGACGCACTGGTCCACCTGGACCGGCCGGACCGGTTCCCGACCGTGGCGGCCGACAGCTACCAGGCGGTGGACACGCTGAATGTGACCGGGCAGGTGCAGCCCGATGTATCGAGGGAAATCCCGGTGATCACGCTGGCGAACGGGCGGGTGGTGGCGACGCACGTGCGCTTGGGGGACTATGTCCACAAGGGCCAGCTGGTGCTCGAGGTGCAGAGCACGGATGTGACCAACGCCTTTGCGCAATACCTGAAGGCGGTGAACGACGAACGGCTGGCGCGCACTCAGCGCGACCGCGACCAGCTGCTTTACGAGAAGGGCGCCATCGCGAAGAGCCAGCTGGAGATCGCGCAGGATGCCGAGGACGACGCGTCGGCCGACCTGCGCGCGGCCGAGCAGCAATTGCACGTGCTGGGCGTGGACCCGAAGCACCCGGGCGAGACCGTCAAGGTGCCGGCGCCGGCCTCGGGGTTCATCATCCAGCAGAATGTGACGCCGGCTTCGAGCGCGGGCAACGGGCTCTCCGGGACGCCCAATGCCTTTGTGATCGCCGACCTGTCGCACGTATGGGTGCTTTGCAATGTGTATGAAAACGACCTGGCCAAGGTACACCTGGGGCAGAAGGCCGAAATACGACTGAGCGGGCTGCCGGGCCGGGTGATCGCGGGGACGATCGGCGATATCGGAGCCCTGCTCGACCCGAACCTGCGCACCGGCGTGGTGCGGGTGCAGGTGCCCAACCCCGGCTTCCAAATGCGCGTGGGCATGTTCGCGACCGCGACCTTTTATGGACGCGCGCTGCAAACCTACGCCTCGGTGCCGGCGACGGCGATCCTGCACCTGCACGATCGCGACTGGGTGTATGAGCCGGCGGGGCCAAATGCGGGAAACGCGCAGTTTCGGCGAGTCGGCGTGGAGGGCGGCGACATGCTGCCCGGCGGCCTGCAGGAGGTTAAGAGCGGCATCACGCCCGGGCAGCAGGTGGTGCGCAACGCGCTGGAACTGCAGAACACGGCGGCCCAGTGAGCGTTTACTTCCCGAGTTGGGATCTCGGCGGCAGAGTTGCCGCTGCCCGGCTGCATGAAGATGTCTCGGCTTGGCGGTTCCGAACATGATCCGCGGCATCGTCGACTTTGCGCTCAACAACCGCTTCATCGTGCTGATCCTCGCGCTGCTTCTGTTCGCCTGGGGCGTTGTGTCATTCCACAATCTGCCGGTCGAGGCCTACCCGGACGTCGCGAACAACTACGTCACGGTGCTGACCCAGTGGCCCGGGCGCGCCGCCGAGGAGGTGGAGCAGCAGGTCACCGTGCCGCTGGAGATCGCGATGGCGGGCATCCCGCACATCAGTGCCCTGCGCTCCACCTCGCTTGCCGGTTTGTCGGCGCTCAACATGGTTTTCGACGACTCGTCGGTGAACGACTGGAACCGCGAGAAAGTACTGGAACGGCTGTCGCAGGTCACGCTGCCCGCGGGCCTGCAGCCGCAGATCGGGACCGACTGGAGCCCGGTCGGGCAGATCTACTGGTACACGGTTGAGAGCACCAACCCGGCCTACGACAACATGGAGGACAAATCGCTCCAGGACTGGACGTTGGTGAAACAGTTCAAGTCCGTTCCCGGGGTGGTCGACGACTCGAGCTTCGGCGGCGCGACGCGCGAGTACCAGGTGCATCTGGACCCGGACAAGCTGGTGGCCTACGGGCTGACCCTCGGGCAGGTCGAGCAGCAGCTCCAAAATAACAACGTCAACTCCGGCGGCTCGTTTATCCAGGCGGGCGCGCAGCAAATCAATGTCGTCGGAGTGGGCCTGTACGAGACGGTACACGACATAGAAAACACTCTGCTGCTGACCAAAGCCGGCACCGCACTGCGGGTGCGGGACATCGCCACGGTGAGCCAGGGGGCGAAGATCCGGCTCGGCCAGATCGGTAAAACCGTGCACCGGCCAGACGGCACGCTGGTGGACAATCCGGATACGGTCGAAGGCGTCGTGGCGCTGCAAAAAGGCGACGATTCCGACTCCACGCTGGAAGGCATTCACCTCAAGACGGCCGACCTGAACCAGCACCTCCTGCCCAAGGGCGTGAAGGTCGTTCCCTTCCTCGACCGCTCGGACCTGCTGCACTTTACCACCCACACAGTGCTGCACAACCTGACCGAGGGGATCATCCTGGTCGTGGTGATCCTGTTCATTTTTCTGGGCAATGTGCGCGGCGCTTTGATCGTCTCGATCACCATCCCGTTCGCGCTTCTGTTTGCCTCCATCCTGCTGGATCTGGCGCATGTGCCGGCTAACCTGCTGAGCCTGGGCGCGCTGGATTTCGGCATGGTGGTCGACGGCGCGGTGGTGATGGTAGAGAACATCGTGCGACACCTGGGGCACAACCACGACTCCAAGCAGCGCCCCATCGCGCTGATCCGCGAAGCGGCGCACGAGGTGCAGCGGCCGGTGTTTTACGCGATCGGCATCATTATCACGGCCTACCTGCCTATCTTTACCCTGCAGGCCGTGGAAGGGCGACTGTTCCGGCCGATGGCCTTCACGGTCGCCTTCGCCCTGCTCGGCGCCTTGACGTTTTCCATGCTGATCGCGCCGGTGCTGTCGAGCTTTTTCTTCCCCAGGGGCACCAACGAGTGGGCCAACCCGGTGCTGATCCGGCTGATCGCGCGCTACCGCAGGGCCGCCACCTGGGCCATCGAGCGCCGGTTCGTGACCATCGGCATCGCGGCCGGAGTGCTGGCGGCGACGGTTTTCCTCGGGGTGAGCGGACTGGTCGGCTCCGAGTTCCTGCCTCACCTCGACGAAGGCTCGATCTGGGTGCGCGGAACCCTCGCACCCTCCACCGGCCCCGATGAAGGCGTCGCTATCATGAGCCGGACCCGGCTCGTCCTGGCCAGCTTCCCTGAGGTCACCAGGGTGGTCAGCCAGGTGGGCCGCCCCGATGACGCGAGCGACGTCACGGGCTTTTTCAACACGGAATACTTTGTCGATCTGAAGCCGAAAGCGCAGTGGCGGCCCTTGTTCAAGCAGAACAAAGACGAGCTGATCGGCGCCATGGACCGGCAGCTCGAAACAATACCGGGCGCGAGTTGGAATTTTTCGCAGCCCATCTCCGACAACGTGGAAGAAGCTGTCAGCGGCGTCAAGGGCGAGCTGTCGGTGAAGGTCTACGGCGACGACCTAAAAACCCTGGAAGCGAAAGCCGACGAGATCGTCAATGTGATGAGCCACATCCGGGGCGTTGCCGACCTTGGGGTATTTCGCGTGATCGGGCAGCCGAACCTGAACTACACCGTGAACCGCGAAGCCGCGGCCCGCTACGGCATCAACGTGTCGGACGTCCAGGATGCGCTTACCAACGCGATCGGCGCCGCGCCCCTGACCGAGGTGCTGCGCGGCGAGGCGCGCTACGACCTGACCATGCGCTATCTGCCGCAATACCGCGACACCGAGGAGGCCCTGGATCGGGTGCGCCTGGTAGCTTCAACAGGCGAGCGGGTCTCGCTCGCGCAGCTGTGCAATCACAAGGTGCTGGACGGCGCCGAGGAGATTTACCGCGAAGGCGGCATCCGGTACGTGCCGGTGAAGTACAGCGTACGCGGGCGCGACCTGGGCTCGACGGTCGAGGAGGCGATTCGCGATGTGGACGCGCAAGTCAAGCTGCCGCAGGGTTACAAAATTGAATGGGCGGGCGAGTACCAGAGCGAAAAGCGCGCGATGGCGCGGCTGGAGCTGATCGTGCCGATCACGATTTTTGTAATCCTGCTGCTGCTGTATACCATGTTCGGCTCGTTCAAGTGGGCGCTCTTGATCATGGGCAATGTAGCGATGGCGCCGTTCGGGGGCATGCTGGCGCTTTTGCTCACGGGGACGCACTTTTCCGTGTCTTCGGGCGTCGGTTTTCTAGCGCTGTTCGGGGTTTCCGTGCAGACCGGCGTGATCATGCTCGAGTACATCAACCAACTGCGCGCGAACGGGACACCGGTGCTGGAGGCCGCGGTGGAAGGCGCGGTGCTTCGCCTGCGGCCCATCATGATGACCATGCTGGTCGCGACCCTGGGCCTGCTGCCCGCGGCGACCTCGCACGGGATAGGAT
>CAXTRW010000191.1:0-5968 GCA_964246765.1 uncultured Acidobacteriaceae bacterium
CCCGTTCAGCCCTTGACCGCGCGGGGTGCAAAGCAGGTCGCAAGGGAGTGCGCCCGCGGCCAGCCACAAGCGCAGCCAATAGCAGTCGTGCACGGCGACCATCCGGGCCTCGACGGGGCCGGCTTTGACGAGCAGCCGGCTCATGCTCTCCACCATGCAGTCGGGCGAGCTGGCCTCCACCACGAGCGCGCGAGGGAAGCGCACGCCGAGCAGCTCCCGGGTGGCTTGCCAGAACTCGGTGGCCGTCAGCAGTCCGGCATCGGCGGCGACCCCGTGCATGCGCTCGGCCGCGCTCAGCAGTTCGTAGTCCACGTGATCCTCAAAGCATAGGGAAAGCCGCTCGGGGCTCCCGCTTAACCGCAGCGGAATCGCGTCCAGCTTTTCCATCAGCGGTCGAGGCAGGAAAGCCGCCATGCGCGCCGGGCCGAAGTTACCGAGTCGAAAAACCGGGCAGCGCCACTGGATCGAAAGCGCCGCGGTGAAGTCCGCCTCCGGCAGGTCGACCTGCTGCTTAAGCCACGAGCCCAGCTTGCCGGCGCCGGTGGACCGCTGCGAGGCCAGCGCCTGCTCGAGCTGCTGCTCGGAAATAGCGCCCTGCTCGACCAGAATGCGACCCATCAGCACCCGCGGTTTCGCCCGCAACGCGGCCCGCATGGCATGGGTTTGCTCCTGGAGCACGGCGGCCCGCAACAGCAGTTCCAGGTGCCGACGACTGCAGGCCCGCTGCCCGTTGAAGGCGAACCGTCCCGCGTCCCCGCACTCGCGCACGGCGCACATTTCCATTCTTGCCGTGGCCTGATTGATCTCCGCGCCCGCAATCACGGCCTTTGCCGTGTTCGGCGCACTTTGCGCTTCCATCCACTCGCCCATCGCCCTTTTCTCCTTTGTTTGTCCCGCATTACCGACGCTTGCGCGCCGCGCTAACTGGCCCGCCGCATCGGCTTGCCCGCACCCGCGCGAAGATCGGCCAGCAACCCGCGCAGGCGTCCGACGGCCAGGCCATGAATCTGCGACACGCGCGACTCCACCACGCCCAAAACGGCGCCGATCTCGCGCATGGTCAACTCCTCGAAGTAGTACAGCGTCAGCACCAGGCGCTGGCGCTCCGGCAGCTCATCGATGGCGCCGATCAGACGGCGGCGCGCTTCGCCTTGGAGGCACCGGAACAAGGGATTGTCGCTCTCCTTCGCCGGCACGAACGCCAGCTCTTCTTCCCCGCCCTCCTCGCCGCGATCGGCGTTCAGCGCCGCGATCTCAAGCCCCTTGATCTGCCCAGTCAGCTGCTGCAGGTGCACCAACGACAAGCCCATTTCAGCGGCGATCTCCGCGTCCTGCGCCGGACGCCCCAGCCGCGCCTGCAGCATCTGAGAGGCTTCCTCCATCGCGCGCGCCTTGCGGCGCAGTTCCCGAGGGCTCCAGTCCAGCGATCGCAGGCTATCCAGGATCGCGCCGCGAATGCGGAACTGCGCATAGGAGCGGAACTGGACATTTTTTTGGGCATTGAACTTGCGCGCCGCGTCCACCAGTCCCAGCGTGCCCGCGCCCACCAACTCGTCCAACTCCACATGCTGCGGCAGCCGCTCGTGCATTTGGCGCGCCACATGGCGCACCACGGGCAGGTGCTCCAAGACCAGCTGTTGCTGCGCCGGGCTGAGCGCTCCGGCGGCCGCGACGGCCGACGCTTCTTTCGCCGCCGTCACGGCGGGAATGCGCGGAAGCGGCGGCGCCGAGCCCGCTCCCCCAATCAGATTTCCCGGAAATTGCGCCCCACCCCGAACCACTCCCCCGATAGCTGCTTGCATTTCGCCGCTCCCATTTCGTTTTTTACGGGCCGCTCGCTTCCGCGTCCCTGTGCCCTACACGCGACATAAATGCAACTAAGTGGCCGGGTTTGAGCCACTTCCTAAAGCCTTCTTCATGAAGATTTCTTCATAAGTGCCGCGCGAAGGATTCAGCAGGAGGACGCCGTCTCTATCGGTAGAGAGGACTGGGCTTATCTGCTCAAAGTGAACATCTCGATGATCTTGGCGCTGTGTAGAAGAACGGAAGGATTAGTTGGAAGTGCGGGAGCGACGTAAATGGGTTGTTTCGAAAAGCAGCGCGATTCATCCCGCCAAGGACTTAGGCGCCCGCGCGTCCGTCATTTTCGCCCGAAAAAGGCAGCAAGGGTGGCAGTGTCGCCGGGCATAGGGCAATTTCAGCGTTTCGGAAACTGCAAACCCGGAGCAGGACGCCCGAAGGAGGTCGCCTGCTCGCTGACTAACCACGGCATATCATTCTGCGGGTTGTCAGATTTGTGGAACCTATCCGGCAGGCTGAAAAAACGATTTCATGGACCAGCCGTCCGAGGAGAATGTTAAAGAACACACGGCCTACTTCGAAGCTTATGAGGGGGCATAAGCCATGCGCTTTTTGATAAGTCCGCTTCTATGATCACGGACCCAACCTTAGACTTGCTTCGCCGCAACGCTCGCAGGGGAACACCCACGGAGTATCGCCCGGGTTTCCAGAGCGATTCGCCATTCGCTGGGAAATTGAAGACATCCCTTCGGCAAGGGAAAGATCGATCGACCGCGGCGCGACCGAGAACTCGTCCGCGTCAGTAAAGCGCTTCCCCAAAGTCCACACACTCCTCTCCGATCACCTGGGCTTCTCCGGCCAAAATCCAGGCCCGCTCCAGGCTGCGCTGCAGCTCGCGCACATTGCCCGGCCAGGCGTGCGCGTGCAGCTTGGCGCGAGCTTCCCGGCTGAGCCGCTTCGCCTCTTCGCCCTCGGCCAGGCGCGCAAGCGTGTGGCCGATCAGCGCGTCGATGTCCTCGGTGCGGCCGGCCAACGCAGGGGTTTGGATCAGAAACACAGACAGGCGGTGCAGCAGGTCCAGTCGAAACGAGCCCTCCCTCGCCATCGCGCCCAGCTTGCGGTGGGTCGCTGCAACCACGCGCACATCCACCCGAATCTCGTCATTTTCGCCGACGCGCTGGATCACGCCGCTTTCGAGAAAGCGCAGCAGCTTGCTTTGCGCGGGCAGCGGCAGCTCGCCGACCTCGTCCAGGAAAAGGGTTCCGCCCGCGGCGGCTTCAATGCGTCCCACTCGGCTGGATTGCGCGCCGGTGAATGCGCCTCGAGCGTGCCCGAACAACTCGGCCTCGACCAGCGCTTCCGGAATGGCGGCGCAGTTGATCGCGACAAACCGCTCCGGGGCGCGCCCGCTGAGCCGGTGCAGCGCCCGCGCCACCAGCTCCTTGCCCGTGCCGGTTTCGCCGTGCACCAGCACCGCGGTTTTGCGGCGGGCCACCAACCCGATGCGACGGCTGACCTCGAGCAGGCGCGGGTCGGAGCCGACAAACTCCGGCAGCGCAGCTTGGACGTCGGGACCGACCGCTGGAGCCGCCAACCCATGCGATTGCGCCGGCTCCGGATGAGGCAGGTTCGCCTCACGGCCGCGCTCGTGCCGCCGAACGATCTCTCCGGCGGGCAGGCTTCCCTGCCACGCCGGAGCATCCATGCGCTCCTGCGCCTGCCGCAGCGCGTGGAGAGCCTCGGTGCGCAACGGCCCCCGCGCGGGCTTCGCGCCGAGCTCGGCCCCGTCCAAAACGACGAGATCGAGTGCGGGATACAGCTCGTGCAGCTGCTCGACGCACTCGCGCGCGTCCAGGTCCGGAAAGCAGGAGTCGATGAAGCAGATCGCGGGCAGCTCGGCTACGAGCAGCGAGAATGTCTCCGCCGCCGTTCGAACCTCCCGCACCTGCCAGCGAAGCGCGCGCAACTCGGCGGCGAGCGCGCAACCGAGCGCCCGGTCTCCCGTCGCCAGCACCGCCGTGCGCCGGTTCGACCCGCGCGCCATGCCGGCTGGGGAAACCTGCCCTGAGATCCCACCACGAGCCGCGGCAGGCAACAAACCCGCGCCGCCAAACCGACCAACGCTCGCGCCGATCATCGGCTAACCCCCACGTACGCCCCCGGCTGAGGCGAAACAAGCGGCAAAGAACCTGCACCCGATCGCAGAGCAGCTGCATCCTGACCGGACAAAGGAAGCGCCAATCGGAACCCGGCGCCGCGCACGGTTTTGATAGCCGGAGCGCGCGGCCCAAGCTTGCGGCGCAGCGCCGCGATGTGAACGTCGACCACATTCCCCTCCACTTTTTTCCCGTCCCATACCAGCGAGCAAAGCGCCGCCCGGCTGAGTGGTTCTTGCCCAGACAGAACCAGTTGCTCGAGCAACGCGAACTCCCGGTTCGTGAGCCGGACGGGAACGCCCGCAACCTCGGCTTCGCGCCGTGCCCGGTTCAGCGTCAACGCGCCGCAGCGCACCGGGGCGGCGCTTGTGAACAGCGCAGCCGCCCGGACCTCCTCGAGCATGAGCGTAAACGCGCTCTGACGCCGCAGCAGCGCGGCGCAGCGGGCGCGCAGTTCGCCCAGCGAGAACGGCTTTTGGAGGCAGTCGTCGGCGCCGGCTTCCAGGCAGGCCGTCCGCGCGCCAACATCGGCGCCCGCGCTCAGAACCACCACTGCGCACAGGGTGGAGGCCGCGCGCACCGCACGGAGCACCTCCATGCCGACCAGCCCGGGAAGCTGTAGATCGAGAATCAGGAGATCCGGCGCGCACTCGAAGAAGCGTCGCACTGCCTCGTTACCGTCCAAAGCGACTTCCACTTTCCAGGTTTCGCTGCCCAGGCCCCTGGCTAGGAAGCGGCCCAGCGCCGGCTCATCTTCCGCAATCAGAATGCGCATCACTTTGCCCTCACACGTTCAACCTACGCCTCTTTTCCCCTCTCACTGCCGCCCATTTAGCTGCCTGCATCGCCCCGGTCCTATTCTGGGCCGGCGCTTCCGCGCGTTCCCATTTTGAAACTTCCACGGGTTCCGGCGAGCATTTATCGCTTGACTCGCTCATGCCGTCGCGCAAACGAGCACTCTCGCGCATCACGCCTTGCAATTCGCTTTTCCTTCGCTATAATCAAACCACCATGGCCGTGACACGCAGGCAAAAAGAGGTCCTCGACTTTATCGCGTCCTTTGTGGAGCGGCAAGGCTATTCGCCTTCCTTTGAGGAGATCGCGCGAGGACTCAGCCTCAAGTCGCTGGCCACCGTGCACAAGCACATCAGCAACCTGCAAACCAAGGGCGCGCTGCAGCGCGGGCACAACCGGAGCCGCTCGATCGACGTGCTCCCCATGCCCCGCGCGCAGCGCACCCCGACCTCGCGGGAGCGATTGCCCTTGATGGGCCGCATCGTCGCCGGGCTGCCGGTCGAGGCGGTGCAGACCAGCGAAACCATCTCCCTGTCTGACATCGTCGGGAACAAGGAGGTATTCGCGCTGGAAGTGCGCGGCGACTCCATGCGCGACGAGCATATTGTTGATGGCGATTACGTGCTGGTGGAGCGGACTCGCGCGGCGCGGGACGGAGAAATCGTGGTAGCCCTGGTGCGCGGATCGGAAACCACTCTGAAGCGCTTCTACGTGGAAGGCAGCACGGTGCGGCTGCAGCCGGCCAACAACGAAATGGAGCCCATTTTCCTGCCGGCCGCGCAGGTCGAGGTCCAAGGCCGCGTCCTCGGCGTCGTGCGGCGCTACAACTGAGCCTTACAGCAGCGACCCGGCGTTGCGCCGCAGCTCTTTCAGAGGGTACGAGGTGCCGCGCCACACCACTGCTCCGCGCGCCAGCGTGACCGCGACGGAGCGCAGCATGGCGTACTTCAGGATGGCGGTGGCCGCGGGAAGCGAAAAGGCGTACAGAGGCGACGATCCGCCTTCCCGCCGGAAAGCGAAGTACAGCGCAAAGGTCGAGGCCACCGAGACAGCGCTCCCCAGCCGCATAGCCGGCGGCCCAAACAGGCCGAATGTCGGGAAGATGCCGATCAAACCGAGCCACACCGAGCCGCCAAACGCCGGCAGCGCACGGAAGCGAAACGCCGCGAACAGGTTCTTCGTGACATTGCGGACTATTCCGGTAACCCCCGAAGCCC
>CAXTRW010000192.1:0-5880 GCA_964246765.1 uncultured Acidobacteriaceae bacterium
CTGCCGCGCCGGGCGAAAGCGAGGCGGCGCTGGCCGGCGCGGCAGCCGGGGTCTTCGGCGTGGCTGCCGGCGCACTCGCGGGTGCGTGGGTCGCAGCGGTTTCCGTGGGTGGGGCGCTTGGGCGCGTATGACGATGTCTGCGCGGCCGCTTGACCGGTACCGGTGTCGGCGCAGGCAGCTCAGGAGGCGCGGGCTGCACATTGGGGCTGGCGACGGCCGGCACGGAAGGCAGCGGCGTTATCACCGTAATGGGCGCGGGCGCTGCCGTCGGCTGCGGGGCGATGGCCGCCGGAGGCGCGGGTGGGGCTTCCTTATGACGGCAACCCCCCAGGCCGCCCAACAACAACAGCGCCCACACCGCAAACTGCTTCCGCACGCTCACTCCGCCCTTCTTCACCCCTGCTCCTCGCCCAGCAGCGCTTCCGCCGGATTATCCGCCTTTGTTTCCCGTTCTCCCGCGCGGCTCAGCGGCAGCCGCAGCGTGAACACCGTTCCGACCCCCGGTTCCGACTCGACCTCGATGATGCCGGAGTGCAACTGCACGATTCGGTAGCACATCGCCAGGCCGATGCCGTTGCCTTCCTTTTTGGTCGTGAAGTACAGGTCGAAGATGCGGGGCAGCACCTCCTCGGCGATGCCCTCGCCCGTATCCTCAATCGTCAACACCGCCTGCCGCGCTTCCTCGCTCAAGCCGACGCGCAGCGTCCCACCCTCGGGCATCGCTTGCGCACCGTTCAAAACAATGTTAAGGATTGCCTGCCGAAGCATATCAGCATCGACTTTCACCGCGACAGATTTCTGAGGTAACCTCGTTTCGAGCCGCACTTCCTGCGCCGCAAACTCGGCCGAGGCCAACGTCAGTACGCTGGCGGCGACCTCGCGCAGGTCCTCTTCCTCCAGCTGCAGCTCCATGGGGCGGGAAAAGTCGACCAGCGTCTGCACCACACGGTCCAGCCTTTGAATCTCGCTCTGGATTACGTTCAAATGCCGCATCGCCGGGGCTTCCGGCCCGCTCAGCTTGTTCTTCATCAGCTCCAGGTGCACCACGATCGCGTTGATCGGGTTTTTCACCTCGTGGCCGACGCCGCCGGTGAGCCGCCCGATCGCCGAAAGCCGCCGCGACAGCTCCAGTTCGCTTTCAATCTCGCGCACCGACTCCAGATCGTGCAGGGTAAGCAGCGCGCCCAGGCTTTCGCGGTTTTCCGCCCCCTGCTGCGGGATGATTTCGAGCGCGATCTCCAGGCGACGCCCATTTTCGGTCGCCACCTCCACCTGCGGGATGGACGCGCGGTTGGCAAAGGCGTCGCGCACCATCCGACCCAGCTTGGTGGAGCGATCGAAGATTTGGTTCACGTCGGCACCCAGCATCTGCTCGCGCCCCACGCCCAGGAAGCGCTCCACCGAGCTCGAAACCAGCACGGCGCGGGCGTCGCGGGTAAACAGCACCATCCCGTCCTGCAGGTTTGAGAGAATCTGGTCCAGATTTTCCTTGAGCGCCGAAAATACTTCCTCCGTGTTGCGCATGCGCTCGCCGATGCGCTCGATCTTCGAGGAAACGCGTAGCAGAGCATCGTCGTTTTCATGGTGCAACGCGTCCGCGGCTTCCGCGGTCAGCACGTCGAGCCGCCTGCTGATCTGCTCAATCGGCGCGAGCGCCAGCGATGCGATCACGGCCGCCAGCAGCAGCGAAGTGAGCAGGGCGCTCCCCGCATAGGTAAACGCCTCCAGCAGCGACGGCCGAAACACCTGGAGCAGGAAGCTGGTGCGCATGCCGATGTGAACGCTCGCGAACGGCTGCCCGTTGCGCTCGAGCGCCAGAGGCAGGTCGTACACTTTGGCCTTGCCCAGCACAATCTCGAGAATTTTGATCGGCGAACGGTAGCGTAAACGGCCGTAATCGGGCCGGTACGGCAGCGGCTGGTCGTTGAGCGTGGGGTCCGTGCTCACCAGCGCCACGTTGTGGCTGTCCGTCACCGTGACGTCGTAAATCGTCGGCGAATAGCTGATGATCGAGTCCATCAGCGCGTTCAGCGCCGGGTCGCCGTGTAGCTCTGCGGCCACCTGCTGCCGGAACAAGGGCGAGTCGGGTTGGACTATGCCGCGAATCACGCCCTTTTCGATCGCCTGCCGGGTGGCGAACAGCACCTGGTGCGCAATGATGTCGGTCGATGCGTAGCTTTGCTCGACATACTGGCGCAGAGAGCGTCCCAGGTAGAGCCACGAGGTCGCCGACACCAGCAGAAACACCAGCGCCGTCACCGCGGCCACGAGCTTGGTCTTCAGGCGCATAGCTCGCCCCGCGGTCTATGGCAGTTTTGGCGGTGGCACAGTTCGCTCAGGAGGCTTGCGGCTCCTTTTCCCCCACCGGCCGCACCGTCTCGCGCCGCAGACGGCTTTGGCTGTACTCCTTCAGCTTGTTGTGCAGCGTTTTCAAGCTGATACCCAGGATCTCCGCCGCGCGGGTCTTGTTGTTGTTCGTGGAAGCCAGCGTTTTGACGATCAGCAGCCGCTCGGCCTCATCCACCGTCGTGCCGACCTCCACCTTAACCGTGTTCGCGACGGCGGCTTCCGGGGAAACTTCCACTCCACGCGAACCGAAGCCCGGAGGCAGATGCTGTACGCCCACGGCGTTGTTGCCGCACAGGATCACGGCGCGCTCGATCGTGTTGCGCAGCTCGCGCACGTTGCCCGGCCAGTCGTACTGCATCAGCCGCTGCAGCATGGACCCGTCCACGCCCGGCACCGCGCGGCCGTGCTTCTGGTTCATATCCTGGATCATCGCTTCCACGATCGCCGGGATGTCTTCCTTGTGCTCCCGCAACGGCGGCATATGGATGTTGAATACATTCAGCCGGTAGTATAGGTCGGCGCGCAGCTGCCCTGAGTCGACCGCCGTGTCCGGATTCTTGTTGGTCGCGGCCAGCACCCGCACGTCCACGGGCGACTCCACCTTCGAGCCCAACCGGCGCAGTTTCCGATCCTCCAGCACTCGCAGCAGCTTGGCCTGGGTCGCCACCGGCATCTCGCCGATCTCATCCAGCAGCAGAGTGCCTTCCTCGGCCAGCTCAAAGCAGCCGGCGCGGCGCTCCAGCGCCCCGGTAAACGCGCCCTTTTCATGACCGAAAATCTCGCTTTCGATCAGCGTTTCCGGGATCGCCGCGCAGTTCACCGCGACAAACGGCTTGGGCTTGCGCGGGCTCAGCTCGTGCAGCGCGCGCGCCACCAGCTCCTTGCCGGTGCCGCTTTCGCCCGTGATCAGCACGGAAACGTTGGACGGCGCGACCTGGTCGACCAGCGCGTAGATGTCCCGCATCCGGCGCGACGAGCCCACCAGCGGCCCCATCACGCCCGTGTCACGCAGCTTGCGCCGCGTGACCTCCAGCTGGCGCTCGGTTTCCCGCTTGTGGGTTGCGTTGCTCAGGGTGGTCCGCAGGCGAGTCGGCTCGACCGGTTTCTGGATAAAATCGTAGGCGCCGATCTTCATGGCTTCGACCGCCAAATCGATCGACCCCTGGGCGGTGAGCACGACGACGGTGCAGTCGTTCTTGGCCGCGGACAGCTGCTGCAGCAGTTCGAGCCCGTTCATGCGTGGCATTTTCAGATCGGTGACGATGATGCCCGGGTTCCAGCCGCCTACTTTTTCCAGCGCCTCCACCCCATCGCCCGCCATCTCAGTGTCATAGCCCCATGAGGAGACCAGCTCGGCCAGCCCATGGAGGGCGTGGACTTCATCTTCAACGATCATGACGCGTTCTGTATTTCCCACGGTGGGTACGTTTCCTGTCTGCGGCGTTTCCGCTGCCATCCATGCTTCGTATGCGTGCTCGCGGCTCTCGCGCCCCTGCGGTGCGCGCGGGAGTCAGGTGCAAATCCGTTCCGAAACCGAAAAAGACTTGTGAAACCGAACCCCGGGGGAGGGCGTTTACTCTATTTGCATGCTGCCTTACGAGATCGAGCCTGAAGCTCTCCACGCTTCGTTACAGAATAGCGGAGATGGCGTCTACATCCTAGTGGACGTGCGCGAGTTTTGGGAAGTGCAAACTGCGCCCATGCCCGGCGCCCTGCTGATGCCCATGGGCGACGTCCCCTCGCGGGCCCACTCCGAGCTCGATCCAGACGCCCGCATCGTCGCCGTTTGCCACCACGGGGTGCGCTCGCTCTCGGTCACCGCGTGGCTCCGGCGGGAAGGGTTCGAGCAGGCGCAGTCCCTCGCCGGCGGCATGGATGCCTGGTCGGCTCGGATCGATCCTTCCGTTCCTCGCTACTAAAATGTGCGATTTAGAGATAAACAGTTGAGGGGATGGTTGATGTCCGCAGCAATCGAGTACGCCCGTTTCAAGCAGAGCGCGTTCCTGGAGGAGCTCAAAGCGCTGCTCCGCATCCCGTCCATCTCCACTCTACCCGAGCACGCCCCCGATGTACGCCGGGCCGCCGAAGCCCTTGCCGCAGAGCTCGGCCGCCTGGGCATGGAGCACGTCGAATTGTTGCAGATCGGGGGTGGTCACCCGCTGGTCCTGGCCGACTGGCTCCACGCCGCCCCCGGCGCGCCCACCGTGCTCTGCTACGGCCACTACGACGTGCAGCCCCCCGACCCGCTCGACGAGTGGACCACGCCTCCTTTCGAACCCGCCGAGCGCAATGGCAATCTCTACGCCCGCGGCGCGGTCGACGACAAGGGCCAGATGTACATGCACCTTAAGGCGCTGGAGTCGCTCTTCGCCGCGCACGCGGGCAAGCTGCCGGTGAACGTCCGCGTGCTGCTCGAGGGCGAGGAAGAGGTCGGCGGCGAATCCATCGCGGCCTTTATCCGCGAGCATCCGGAGCGCCTCCAGGCTGACTTTGCGCTGGTCTCGGATACGGAAATGTTCGCTCCGGAGCTTCCGACCCTGTGCGTGGGCCTGCGCGGCATGATCTACACCGAGGTCGAGGTCCGCGGCGCCCGCGCCGACCTCCACTCCGGCATGTACGGCGGCGCGGCGCCTAACCCCTTCATCGCACTCGCCCAGATCATCGCGGCTTTGAAGGATCGGGACGGGCGCATCCTCATCCCCGGTATCTACGAAGGCATCGAGCCGCCACCGGAAGACGAGATCGCCGCCTGGAAGCGCCTGCCCTTCGACGAAGCCGCCTACCTTCGCGACGAAATCGGTGCCCCCGCGCTGGTCGGCGAGCCGGGGTACTCGGTCCAGGAGCGCACCTGGGCGCGGCCCACGCTCGAGGTCCACGGCATGCCCGGCGGTTTCACCGGCGCGGGCGCCAAAACCGTCATCCCCGCGAAGGCCACCGCGAAAATCTCCATGCGCCTGGTCCCGCCCATGCAGCCGGCAGAAACCTTCGCCCGCTTCAAGCAGTCTGTCGAGTCGCTCGCCCCGAAAGGCGTTACGGTCGAAGCCCGGCTCATCCACTCGGGCGAAGCCGTCCTGGTCGGGACCGCGAACCCTTACATCCGCGCCGCCGCTGCCGCGCTCCAGCAGGTCTGGGGCACGGAGCCGGTCTTCGTGCGCGGCGGCGGCTCCATCCCCGTCGTCGGCGACTTCGAGCGCAACTTGCGCATACCCACGGTCCTGATGGGCTTCGGCCTACCCGACGACGGCCTCCACGCCCCCAATGAGAAGTTCCACATCGCCAACTTCCACCGCGGCATCAAGACCATCATCACCTTTTTCGAATCGCTCGGAGCCCGCGCCTGAAACCGAAAGCGTTCGTGCTCGCCGGCGGCCAAAGCACCCGCATGGGCCGCGACAAAGCCCAGCTCCCGTTCCGGGGCGCGCCGCTGGTCGAGCACGCCCTCGCCACCCTGCGCAGCGCCGGTTTTAACCCCGCCATCGCCGGCCTGCGCGGTCCCCAAACCGCCAGCGCGCCGCTGATCCAGGACAAGTA
>CAXTRW010000193.1:0-5866 GCA_964246765.1 uncultured Acidobacteriaceae bacterium
GGTGTCAGCTTTGCCGGGCGCCGCGGACGTGGGCCAGCGCCTGCTTTAAGCGCCCGGGCCGCATGATGAGGTTGAGCAGGCGCGCGAAAACGGGCGCGGGCATCCAGCGCGAGTGCTTCCAGAAAGGGAGCAGACGCGGGTGAGGCTCCGTGCCGAGGCGCTCGAGGAAGCGATGGTACGCGGCCGGCCAGGCGGGGGAACGGGCGAGGCGCGCGTGGACATAGGCGAGCTCAAGAAGATAGGTGCTTTCATCGACCGGGCGCTGCCTGCGGGCGATCTCCGGGTGGATGGTCCGGAGCAGGGTTTGCTGGGCCTCCCACAGCGCGCGGCAGTTGGTGATCTCGCGCAGGGTAGTTTGGGCGGTGACCCGGTCGGGCTCAAAGGTATTGCTGCCGTGGAACCGGTACTCGGAAAGCACCTCGTCGATCGGGACCATCGAGGTAAGCAGCGGGGCGAGGCGCATGACGACCTGGTCGGCAAGCCCGGGGAACGGGGGCGTCACGGGCAGGGGAAACATCCGCTCGGCGACGGTGCGATGGAGCGAAAGAGCGGCGGTGGGGGGCAGGTTGGGGAGCACGCCGCCTGTTTCCAGCAGCTCTTCGCCGCGCCAGCCCTCGGGCAGGCCGCCGGCTCGCGGCGATACGCCGCGCGGCTCGCGGCGCCGGTTGACCCGCTGGAAGCGATGGAGGCCGAAGCCCGATTGCGGTGCGGCGAGGTGCGCCTGGACGGTGCGCTCGAGTTTGCGCGGGCAAAGTGCGTCGTCGGAATCGAACAGGCAGATGAGCTCGCCCGCGCTGTGCGCGAACGCCAGGTTAAACCCGGTGGCCTGGCCGCCGTTTGGCTTGCACAACAGGCGGATGCGCGCGTCGCGCTCGCAGTAAGCACGGACGACCTCGCGCGAGCGGTCGGTCGAGCCGTCGTCGGCGATGATCAGTTCCCAGTGACCATAGGTCTGAGCGAGAACACTGTCGATGGCCTCGGGCAGGTAGTGGGCGTAGTTGTAGTTGGAAACCAGGATGGAGACCAGCGGCTCCTGGCTGAGTGGGGCGAGGCGCAAGGGCCTGAGCGTGGCGTACAGGTCGCGGGGCGGACGGGCGAGCGCGGGAGTCATCAGTAGGCCCCCGTTCCCTTGAGCACCAGCGCCGGGGTTTCGAGCAGGATGGTGAGGTCGAGCATCAGCGACCAGCTTTGGGTGTATTCAAGGTCCAGCCGAACCATTTCCTCGAACGGAAGCTCGGAGCGGCCGCGGATCTGCCACAGGCCGGTGATGCCGGGCTGGACCCGCGACCGACCCTCGGCCCACTCGGCGAAGTGGCGGCTCATGCCGTCGCCGTCGAGGTCGGAGGCGGGAAGCGGCCGGGGCCCCACGATGCTCATCTCGCCGCGCACCACATTGAAGAACTGGGGCAGTTCGTCGAGCGAGTAGCGGCGCAGCCAGCGACCGACGGGGGTGACGCGAGGGTCGCGGCGGATCTTGAAGATGTGGCCGGAGCGCTCGTTGGCGGCGGCGATGCCTTCGCGGCTGGTGGCCAGGTGCATGGAGCGGAACTTGAAGCAGGTGAAGTGGCGGCCGCCCTTGCCGACCCGCGGCGCGCGATAAAAGACCGGGCCGGGGGAGTCGAGCTTGATGGCGGCGCAGATCGCGAGCATCAGCGGGGCGGCCGCCAGCAAGGCGGCCGAGGAAAGCAGGAGGTCGAAGACGCGCTTGGCCAGCTCCTCACTCTTGGAAAAAGCCACGGGGGTGATCTGGAGGATGGGCACGCCGTGGAAGGAGCGCAAGGCGGCGCGCGAGGGTCCCAGGTCGAGTTCGTAGGCGTAGTGCATGGGCAGCCCCATTCGTTTGCAGACCGTGTTGCAGCGCTCGAGTTCAGCCCGCTCGACCGAACTCGAGAGCACGACAATTTCGGTGAGCCGCTCGCGGTTGATCAGCGCGGCCAGTGGCGGCGTGGCGCCCCCCCCCCGCCGCCGGGCGGCCCAGTGGGCGGGGGCGCCCGCGCCCGGGTCCGGTCGATCCTCCGGGAGGATCACGCCCTTGAACGCGGCGCGGCCCGGGGCAAGGGCGATCTGGCGAAGAAACTGCGCCGCCGCGGGGCGGGCGCCGAGCAGGGCGGCGCGGACCGGAGGCGGGGCGGCGGCATCGGCTCGGCAGCAGAACAGAAACACCGCGGCCCGGGCGAGCGCAAGCGTGGCAAAGCTGACAGGAACGAACAAGACCAGAAAGGCGCGAGACACATCCACGCCGGCGCTGCGGCCGAACAGTGTGATCGCGGCGACCACCAGGCTGGCCAGCAGGGTCTGCTCGAGCACGGACAGGAGGCTGCGCTGCCAGGAGCGCCGCGCGGGCGCGCGGTAGTGGCCGAGCCGCCAGGCCAGCAGCAGCCACAGCAGCAGCACCGCGGGCAACGAGGGCGCCCAGTAGGCGCCCATTTGCAGGGTCGCGTGCTTGGCCGCGACCGGGTTGAGCAATAATCGGACCGCAATGGTCAGAAACCAGGCGCCGGCGATGGCGGCCGGGTCGGCGAGGACGCGCAGGGTTTGGTAGCGGCGAAGATTCTGGATGTACATCGGCCGATCTCTCCGTGGGCTGGTCGGGGAGGGAGAACATTGAGGGTTGCGGTTTCGCAAGGGGTATCGCGCGGTTGCGGTTCGAACGCTGAAGCGGGTTCCGAGCCTCGGCTCGGGAGAACCCGCCTGTTGGGTGGAGCGGCAGAGTGAGACCGCTTTCGTGACCGGCCTAGCCGCCGTCTAGCGGGTGCCGGCGTAGCTCAAATAGCTCGAGTAGTGGGCGGAGCGTTCGCGCTGGAGGTTGTAGTCGTTCAGGATGGTGCCCAGAACGCGGACGCCGTCCTCGCTCAACAGCCGACGGGCTTCGTCCAGATCGTCCAGGCTGGTGCGGCCGGCGCGGCAGACCAGGATCAGGCCGTTGCTCCAGCGGGCGAGCAGGCGGGCGTCGGAAAGGCCCAGCAGGGGCGGCGCGTCGATCAGGACAAAGTCGAAGTCTCTGGCGGCCGAGGCGATCACCTCCGGCAGCCGGCGCGAGTGCAGCAGCTTGGCGGTGCTGCCGCGGACCTCGCCGCTGGACAGGATGGACACCCCCGGGTAGCCGGTGGACTGGATCAGGGCGGCGGGGTCGGCTCGGAGGTCCTCGTCGAGCACCTCGGCGAGCCCCCGGCCGATCTCCAGGCCGAACACCTGGGGCAGCGCGGGCCGGCGCAGATCGCCGTCGATCAGCAGCACTCGGCGGCCGCCTTCGGCCAGGCTTACCGCCAGGTTGGCCGAGGTGACGGTCTTGCCGCACTGGGGCAGCGGGCTGGTCACCAGCAGAACCTTGGGCGGCTCGCCCCCGTTGCGGCTGAACAGGATGGAGGCGACCGCCGAGCGGTAGGCCTCGGCCATATAGGTCTTGTCCGGCTCCCTCCAGTGCTTCAGCATGGGGTGCTGAAAACCCGCGGTCAGGGCCAGCGACGGCTTGATGCGCTTCAGCGCGGTGCGGGACTGGGGGATCACGGCCAGCTCCAGGCAGTCGATGCGCTGGCCGCTTTCGCCCGGCGCGCGGATGCTCTTGTTGCGGCGCTCGGCGACCAGGATGTACAGCCCGCTCAACACCGCGGCCGCGAACAGGCTGAGCAGGCCACAGATTGAAAGTTTGGGCGAGTACGGGAGCAGCGGGGTCTTGGCCTCGCTGACCACCCGCGCGTTGGGGGTGCGCATGGCCGCCATCAGGCCGGCTTCCCGACCCTTTTGCAGCATGGACTGGTAGATGGTGCGGTCCACGTCGGCCTCATGCTTGAGCATGTTGTAGCGCACCTGCTTGCCGCCCTGGTCGGCGACCACGGCCATCTGCCGGTCGTAGGTGACCTTGAGCAGCTGCTCGCGGCGCGCGGCCTGCGAGTTCTGCACTTCGAGCTTGCTCACCAGCACCCCGGTCTGGCGGCGGATCGCCGATTCCAGCGCGGTGATCTGGGCTTGGAGCTTTTCCACCCGGTAGTTTTCCGGCGTAAGGGTGGTGCTCTGGTCGGCCAACTGCCGACGCAGCTCGGTGAGCTTGAACTGCTCGTCGCGCAGCTCGGGGTCGGCGACCACCTCGGGTAGGGAGTCGGAGTAGCCGCGGGCGGCCATTTCCGCCTGCGCCGTGGTGTTGGCCGCTTCTACCTGGGCTTGGGCCAGCCCTTGCTGCAACTCGCGCAGATGCTCGGCCGCGACCGACTCATGGGTGTCGTCGGTGAGCACGATACCGGAGGACCGGGCGTATTCCTGGAGGGCGTTCTCCGACCCCTGGAGCTTGAGCTTGGCTTCGGCGAGCTGTCGGGTGAGGAAGTCGCCGGTTTGCGCGACCGCGGTCATCCGGGCTTCCTCGCCTTCCTGGATGTACTGGGCGGTAAGCTGGTTGGCGGCGGACGAGGCCAGCGCCGGGGTCGGCCCGGTGACGGTGATTCGCACCAGGTCGGACTGCCCTTCCTGCTTGGCCTTGATGTCGGCCAGCATCGCGCGGACCGCCGATTCGCGCTTCGCCGGGGTCCGGGCAACCGAGGCGGGCACGGTGGGCGCGACCCGAGCCACCACGCGGTCGACCACGGCCTCGTTTTGGAGGATGCCGACCTGGGTCTCAAGATAGCCGTCCGCGGTGCCGGTGCCGGCCTGCGCGTCCACATCGCGGGTGTTCATGTAGTCGTGGTTGAGCCCGGTGATCTCGAGCACGGTTTCGGTCCGGTAGGACTTGGGCGCGAGCGCGGCGTACAGGAAGCCGACCGCGAGCGAGAGCGCCGCGATGGCGAGCACGGCGCGGCGGTGCCGCCGCAGAAGCTCGAGGTAGGCGACCCGCTCTTCCTGGGTGCTGTAGACGGCGGTCGCCCTGCCCCGAGACAGTTCGGACGAGGGGAGCGCCGGCTCCAGGACTTGAACGGGCTTGAGTGTTTCAAGGGGTGCGTGCATGGGTGCTTTCCTTCCCTGGTAAGCGCTTCAGAACCGCCAGATCGCCATGCCGGTGCCGACATTGACGGCAATTTCAAGCGCGCGAAGTTTTGCGTTCTTGGTCCCGCTGATGGGGATAAACAGGATGTCGTCGGCATGAAGCGCCACATCCGGAGCCTTGTCCGCCATGATCTTCTCAAGATCGATCGACTGGTCGGTGCGGGGGGCGTCCTTGCCCGCGGAGGCGATCATGACCCGGGTTTTCCTGTAGTCGGCGGTGCGGTTGGCCCCGCCCGCGAGAGCCACCGCCTGCAGCACGCTCAGGCTGCTCGCGTGGCCGTCGAGCACGTAGCCGCCCGGCTTAGCCACGTCGCCCACCACGTACACCATCTTGGCCTTGGGCACGGTGATCACGTCGCCCTTTTCGACCAGGATGTTGCTGTCCGGACGGGTGCCGTCGATGATGCGCGAAAGGTCCACCGTGGTGGAGGCCACCTTGACCTCCAGGTCGCCGGGGGCGCCGGTCTGCCGAATGGTGGACTCCCGCTCCACCACCACCCGGTCGCCGGCATCGGGCCGCAGCCCCCCGGCCAGCGAGATCGCCTGCATCAGCCGGGTGGGGCCGCGCAGCTCGATCACATTCGGCAGGTTCACCTCGCCCATCACCGTGACCGGCTCGCTGCGGTAGTCGGTGACCGAAACCGACACCTGCGGGCTGCGGAAGTAGCGGGCGTATTTCTCAGTCAGCGAGCTCTCGAGGGCGCGCACCGACAAGCCGGCGGCCGGCGTCTTGCCGACCATGGGCAGGCTGACGGCCCCGTCGGAGCCGACCTCCACCGGGTTAGCGGGCATGTCGTCGGCGCCGAAGATCCGCACCGCGATCTGGTCGCCCGAACCCAGCACGTAGGCGCTCCGGTCGACCGGGCTCGAAGAGGCCGCGAGCGCGGGCGGGGGC
>CAXTRW010000194.1:0-5865 GCA_964246765.1 uncultured Acidobacteriaceae bacterium
CACCCACGTTGCCGGGCTGGTGCGTCGCTTCGCCGCCGCCCCGTTTGCGGTGTTTTTTGCGCTTGCCGCCACCGGCGGAGGGCTGGCTATTCGGCTGGGGAGGTTGGCCGTTCTGCTGCGTCGCTGCGGGAGCGGTGACGACGGGCCCCGCGATGAGCCCGGCTTCCCCGACGGTTTCCTGCGAAGGAGGGACCACTGCGGCGCCTTTGTTCTTTTTGCGGCGGCGCCGTCGCCGTCCACTGTTGCTGGTGCTGCCGCCCGTTGCGGGCTCACGGCCACCGGAATCGCTGGCCTCCGTCGGCGCGGCAAGGCTGCCGCTGCCGTGCCCATCGTCGCCGTAGTGAGCGGTGGACTCGTTTTGCTCTGTGTTCATGCGTGCACGTCCCTCGTGCGTACCTGCCGACCTGAAAAAAAGGCAGGGAAATCGAAGCTTCCTAAAACCGGTGATCTTCCAGTCGCTTTCAGGGGGCGAATGACTTCGAGTCAACCCGCCGGCTTCCTCCGAAGCCCGAACCGCAGCCGCGCTGCTTTACGGCGGTGGCTTCTGCTAAGCAGCTATTCCAACTGAAGGTGACCGTATAGCTGTATACACGGGAGGCCAGGAAGCGTCGTTCCTGAATGCCAAACCATGGAATCCGGTTCGCGGCGAGCACTAAGCATCAGCAGCGACTCTGTCGGACTTGAGCTAATCCTACTCCCGGCTCCGCTCCCGCGCAAGCCTGCATCCGCAGATTTTGTGCCTTTAGTACCCCTGGGGTATGGAGCAGGCATGACTGGCCTCGAACAGAATGGCCAGTCACTGGCCTCCATAAATCACCTGAACCGGCATCGAACGCGGTTTCCAGGGCGTGCCTTCTCGGCCGGGGCCGCCTCTTGATCGGGAGCCTCCAGCCGGGAGGTAGAGCTTGTGAGAGGGGCGCCCGGTCCGTGTCGGAAGCTCCTGCGTCGCTGGCTGCTCTAGGTATAAGCAATTTTTATGCCGCAAGGTCGGCTTTGTGGAATCAACGACTTGCAGAGATCGCCCGAGTCCGTGATTCCGAAAACAGTAGCGTCTTGCCTCCGCAGTCCTGTTTTCCCATAGCTCACTTTTGACACTGGGTGCAGCTATGTGTACTCCGCCCGCCTACGATCGTCCGGCGAATCGGCTTTTCGCAGGCGAAACAGGGCAGCCCCTTGCGGCCGTAGACCTGGTGTTGCAGCTGAAAAAACCCACGCACTCCATCGGCATCCACATAGTCGGACACCGAAGATCCGCCCAGAGCGATCGCCGAGCGGAGCACCGCTTGCAGTTCCACAAGCAGGCGCAGCAGACGGGGCCGGGACAGGTCGGCAGCCGGCCGGGAGGGTCGGATTCCGGCTCTATACAGGCTCTCGTCCGCATAAATGTTGCCTACCCCATGAAGCAGGGACTGGTTGAGGAGCGCCGCCTTGATGGGCAGCTTGCGGCCTCGAAACAGGGCAATAAAAGCTTCCGGCTCAATCTCGAGCGGCTCCGCTCCCGGTCCGGAGAAGCGGTCGGCCGCGTCCAGTCGACGGAGGTCAAGGCGCCCGAATCGCCGGGCGTCCACAAAACGCAGCTCGCGGCCTGAAGACAGGGTGAGTTGCGCGTGCACGTGGGGCGGGGCTGGGACATCAGCTTCGGATACAAGAAGGCGACCCGTCATCCCCAGGTGCACGATCCACTCAGCCTCGACCGCCCCGGCAGAGTTCGCGAGATCGGCCACGATGTGCTTACCGACCCGGCGGACCCGCTGGACTACACGGCCGGTAAGGGCTTCGGCCAGAATCGCCGGAGGGGTTTTAAACGGCTCCGGCTTGCTGCTGAACCATGCGGAGACGATGTGTTCGCCCGCGATGCGCGCGTGGACGCCATTCGCGACGGTTTCGACCTCCGGCAGTTCGGGCATACGGGTTGGATTCCTGAGGGGCCGGGGAAGGCTCGCGGCTAAGTTTGCTTGTTCCACTCCCGCAGCAAGGGGCCATCCGCTCCGTGCACGGGGTCGGAGTGCGGAAACGGCAGGGTGCGCATTCGCTCGACCGCCGCGGAGTTCGGCTGGCCGCGGCAGATGTCCCAGTGCTGGCCGGCGGGGTAGGCGCCGATGACCAGGAAATCCTCTGTGCTGGACAGCTCGCAATGGCCCGTTCCCGTGGGCAGAAGCAACACGTCCCCAGCCCGAACAGTGACCTCGCGCCCGCCCGGGCCGCCTAAACCGAGCCGCGCCGAACCCGCCGCGAACCCTAGAACCTCGTGGGCCGTCGAGTGGTAATGGTGGAAGGTGTACACCCCGTTGCGCCACTGCGGCGGCCAGCCATTTGTGGTGAACCGCTCTTCCATGCGCGCGGCCGCATCGCCGCCGCCCGGCATCGCTCCCCGGTACCACAGCACCGGGAGCGTCGAGTTGTTCGGGCACCAATCGTTCGGGCCGAGCTGAATCGCCTCAGCCCGATCCGGCGAAGCCCCTCCCTCGGAGGCGAAACTCAAGCCGGAAGGCGCGGTCAGCCCGGCGGCCAGCAGGCGGTTGAAACGGCGGCGGTTGAGGTCGGCGCTCATTCCTTTTTGGATGATTCCAGGCGCTTATCCGGCTAAAATATGCTCCAAACGGTCCACCTCGGCCCGGCTGCCCACGACCAGCGAAGTTCGCTCATGGATGCTCTCCGGCTGGGTTTCGAGCACGCGTCCATTGGCCGAAATCGCGCGACCGCCGGCTTGCTCCGCGATCCAGGCCAGGGGGTTCGCCTCGTAAAGCAGTCGGAGCTTGCCCTTGGGCTGCTGTTGCGTAGGCGGGTAGAGGAAGACGCCGCCCTTGAGCAGGGTTCGGTGGAAGTCCGCGACCAGGGACCCGATATATCGCGAGGAGTAGGGCTGCCCGTTGAGCCGGCCTTCGCGCAGCTCTGTCAGGTATTGCCGGTACTTCGGCGGGAACGAATCGTAGTTCGCTTCGTTTACCGAGTAATACTGGCCCTGGTTCGGCATTCGCATGTTTTCAAACGAGAGCACGTAGGCTCCGATCGCGGGGTCGAGCGTGAACCCGTACACCCCTGTGCCGGTAGTGTAGACAAACACAGTGGAAGGCCCGTAGACGACATAGCCCGCTGCAATCTGCCGGATACCGGGTTGAAGCAGGGCGTCCTCAAGGGGGGTATTGGCCGGCCGCCGGAAAATGGAGAAAATCGTCCCGACGTTGACGTTCACATCGATATTCGACGAACCATCGAGCGGGTCGAAAACGATAATGTACTTGCCATTGTGACCGGATTCGTCGAAGAACACCGGTTCGTCGTTTTCCTCCGAGATCAGCGCGGCGACCGCGTCGCGCTGGCCCAGGCAGTGCTGCATGGCGTCATTCGCGAAGACATCCAGCTTCTGCTGCGCCTCGCCTTGTACGTTGATTGCCCCGGCCGCGCCGTACGCGTCGTTGAGCCCCGCCTTGCGGATCTCCGCAGCAATCATCTTAGTCGCGAGCGTGATGCCGGACAGCATCCAGGAAAACGTGCCGGAGGCCTCCTCCGACTGGCGCCGCTGCTGCTCGAGGATATGAGACTGGATGGTCGTGATGATCGGGCTCGGCATGCTTTTACGATACAAGGCGCGACGACAGCGGCGGGCTGCGTGAAACTTTTGTAACGAGCGCCTTCCGGCGAACGTTCCCGAAACGGAACGCATCCCAAGCCAGTATGAGCAAAGAACAGAACATGCAGGTGCAGCAGCAGTGGGGCGAGGCCATCAACTCGGGCAATCTCGAAGCTTTCCGCGAATTGACCACCGACAGCGTCAAGGAGCACGACCCCGGCCCGACCCAAGGCCCCGGCGCGCAGGGCTATATCGACCTGTTCACGGAAATGCGCACGGCGTTCCCGGACCTGAAAGCCACGCCCGAGCACATCACCGCGGCCGAGGACTCAGTGGCGCTCGCCTACATCATCGAGGGCACACACCAGGGTCCATTTATGGGCATCGCGCCCACGGGCAAGCGGATCAAAGCCCGCGGCGTCCAGATCGCGCGGTTTCAGGACGGCAAGATGGTGGAGCGCTGGGGCTCGTCGGATGAACTGGGGATTCTGAAGCAGCTCGGGGCGGAGCCGAAGAAGGGCGGATTACTGGAGAAGCTGGGGGTGAGCTAGTCGAGGGCGCATCACAGTCGCATTCCTGAGCAATCGAGGAGCATCATGGATTGCTGTCGGTCGCCTGGAATTGGCTCATGCGAAACAGGATACTTCACTTCATTTCCTCATGGAAGCCCTCGGGCGCGGGTTTTCCGGCAAGGAGAGTGGCGTCTTCCGCAGCCGCCATCCTTGCACGGAGCGCAAGAAACACAAGGTCGCCTTTCCAGATACCGCAGCGCTCGGCGAGTTCCGACGCAGCGGTATAGGTCACGGGGCGGTCGTCAGACAAATTGTTCTTGGTGATAACGCCGAAAAAGGCGGCCAGGTCGCCGGCGATCTTCTGCTGAGAAGCCTCGAATGCAGTGTTGCTGCCGTAAACGCCCGCATAGCGCTGGGCTTCTTCATAGGGCATGTAACTCAGCGCGCCGCTCGCCTGGGCAGTTTTCCAGGCCGTGTCGCGCAGGTCGGTAAAGTTGAAAGTATCGCTCAGGCTGCTTTGCTGCTCGCGTTTGTCCTCTGGATTGTTCTGTATTCTCTTGAGCGTCGCGAGATCCGCGTCCACCGTTGCCTGTTCTTTCGCGATTTCGAGTAGTGCTTGATGCAGCGCGCGATTGTTCGAAACCAGCTCAGCATGCAGCGTTGCCCGCGCTTGTTCGACCAAATGTACCCGATGGCGCCACTCGACCAGGCCTTCCAGGCTCAGCGCGATGAGCAGGCCGACGGTGATGGTCAGCAGGTGCAGCAGAAAATCACGAACGCCTTCCATGCGTTCGTGCGGGGCGTGTACATCCAGCATGCGTGTGGCTCCAATGCGCGCTCTCGCCCTCGTTATATTATCAGCGTGGGGCGGGGCCGGTTTCGTTCAAAGCGACGCCGGCAGGCCCAAGATTTTTGCACGAAGCGAGCCGAATAACACCCCATGCAAGCAAACACAGCAATCATCCTCGGCGCCCAGTGGGGCGATGAAGGCAAGGGCAAGATCGTCGACGTCCTTTCCGGCTCTTTTGACGTGGTGGCGCGCTACGCGGGCGGGCACAACGCGGGCCATACGGTCATCATCGCGGGCAAGAAGTTCATCCTGCAGTTGGTTCCCTGTGGCGTGCTCCGGCCGGACTGCCAGGCGGTGATCGGCAACGGCGTGGTGCTGGACCCGATGGCGTTCCTCAAGGAAACCGCCAAACTGCGCGAGCTTGGCGTGGATGTAGACCGGCAGCTTAAAGTTTCCAACCGCGCCCAAGTGATACTCGAGTACCACCGGATGATCGAGCTCGCGGCCGAGTCCGCGCCGGGGCGGCAAAAGATTGGGACCACCTCGCGCGGCATCGGGCCGGCCTACGAAGACAAAATGGCCCGCAATGGGCTGCGCGTGGTTGACCTGCTGAACCGCGACCTGCTCAAGACCCATATTGAAAACGCCTGCCGCGAGAAGAACACCATCGCGCAGGCCCTGTTCGGCACTCATCCGCTGGACCCGGCGCGGATGTACGACGAGTACGCCCAAGCCGCCGAGCAGCTGCGCCCTTTTGTGACGGACACGGCCAAGCTGCTCAACGACGCCATCGCGGCGGGCAAGCGGGTGATGTTCGAAGGCGCCCAGGGGACCATGCTCGACATCGACCATGGGACCTACCCGTTCGTGACCTCGTCGTCAGCCACCGCGGGCGGCGCGATTACCGGCACAGGTGTAGGCCCGACCAGGATCGGCACCGTGATCGGCGTCACCAAGGCATATGTCACCCGCGTGGGCGAGGGGCCGTTCCC
>CAXTRW010000195.1:0-5827 GCA_964246765.1 uncultured Acidobacteriaceae bacterium
GGTTTGGTTGGCGTACACGCCCCCGTTGAACGGGTTGCGCAAGGCCGCGGTTTCCAGCGAAAAGTTGCCCTGCTTCATCAGCGCGGTCGGCACGATGTACTGCTCCACCGTGGACTGGGGAAAGCGCAGGCCCTCGTAGGTGCCGAAAAAGAAGGTGCGATTGCGGCCGTTGTACAGGTGCGGGATCACCACCGGGCCTCCGACCGAGCCGCCGAAGTCGTTTGCCACCTTGTGCGGTTTGGTCGCGTCGCCGTAGGGAATCGCGTCCAGCGCGGCGTTCTGGAAATATTCAAAAGCCTCCCCGTGCAGCGTGTTTGTGCCCGCCTTGGTCACGGTCGTGATCTCGCCCGGCTGACCGTATTCGGCGTTGTTGTCGACCCCGTCCACGCGGATTTCCGCGATCGACTCGGCGGACGGAAAGGCATCGGCCTGCACATTGTTGGTGGTGAGGTTTTGGGCGGAGATACCATCCACCGTGGTTTCGGTCTGCGAGGGCAGGCCGCCCTGGATGGAAAACTTGACCGCCGCATTCGGCGAGGCCGAAGCAGCGGGCGGGAACGGGGCCGAGTCGGGCTGCACGCCGGGCAGGGTCTGGATCACGGTGAGCGGGCTGGTGCTCCCGTTGCCGCGGTAGTTGGCCGGCAGCGCGAGCACGTCCTGAGGCGTGAGCGCGGCGGAGATCGAGGAGTTTTCCGTGTTCAGGACGCCCACGTCCGCCCCTGAAACCGTCACCTGCTCCTGCACATTCGCGGGTTTTAGAGCGATTTCAAGCCGCAGCTCCCGGCGCGCGGTGAGCGTCACGCCCTGCTCCTGTTCGGTCGCAAAGCCGGGATGCGCGACCGCCACGGTGTAGGTGTCGGGCTCGAGATCCAGAACCGCGAAAGCCCCTGCGCCGTCGGTTTGAACCTGTTTGCTGGAGTGGGTTTCGGTGCTCGTCACGGTTACCTGCGACCCAGGCACAGCCGCGCCGCTCGCGTCGTGCACGACGCCGAAAATGGCGGCCTTGGTGGATTGGGCGTGGAGGGGGTAGGCGAGGACGGGAAGCAGAAGGCAAGCGAGAGCGACGCGTGAGTGCTCGCCGGAAACTGCGATGTGGGGAAGATGCGGGAGTGATCGTAGGTTTTTCATGAGAGTTACTACCATACGGGTGTCGCCGGGTTCGGTGGGGCAAAAACACTCTCTGTTTCCACGGACTGAAATCGGGAAAGGGTTGCTTAAACAGCAACACTTTTCCCACCGAACAGCTTTTCGGGCGCGCAGCGGGCGTGGGAGTTATGATTTACTCCTGATGGGAGCCCTGTCCGTGTCGCGCGCATGAACCGGGCCCGGTTTTTACAGGCGGTCCAGCGTATCTGTATGAAGCTTTCAGGAACTAATTTGCCCTTGTTTGCCCTGCTGTGTTGCCTGACCGCCGTTTCCACGGCCGTTCGGGCGCAGTCCACCATCGACCGGCAAGCCCAGCCTCCATCGGAGGGCGCGCAGCAATCGGCGCACGGCGGCGTGCAAACCGGCGCGCCCCAGGCCGCGGTGCTCGACGCGGAGCACCGGCCCATCACCGCGGGCGGCTTCGTCAAGACCGGCCCGGTAGTGTTTGAGGACATCTCCCAAAGCTCGGGCTTGGCGAGCTGGCGCCACACCGTCGGCACGCCCGAAAAGCACTACATCATTGAGACCATCGGCTCCGGAGTCGCGCTGCTGGACTACGACCACGACGGCTGGCTCGATATCTACCTGGTCAACGGATCCACCTTTGACGCCGAAGCGGGCAAAACCACGCCCCCCCACGCGGCGCTGTTCCATAACAACCACGACGGCACGTTTACCGACGTGACCGCCAAGGCCGGGGTTGCCAACAACCGATGGGGCGTGGGCGCGGCGGTGGCCGACTACGACAACGACGGCTGGCCCGACATTTACGTGACCAACTACGGCAAGAATCGGCTGTACCACAATAACCACGACGGGACGTTTACCGACGTCGCGGAAAAGGCCGGAGTCACGCTCGGCGGCTGGTCCACCGGCGCGACCTGGGGCGACTACGACGGCGACGGGCGCCTGGACCTGTTCGTGCCGGGGTACGTCCACTTCGACGCCTCGCAGGTTCAGGGCGGCAAGAGCGCATCGAGCTTCTGCGAGTTTCGCGGGGCCAAGGTGATGTGCGGCCCGCGCGGGCTGCCCGGCGAGGCTGACCACCTGTTCCACAACAACGGCGACGGCACGTTTACCGACGTGAGCGAGAAAGCCGGCGTGGCCGACACCAAAGGCAGCTACTACGGGCTGGCCTCCTTGTTTATCGACGTAAATAACGACGGCAAGCCGGACCTGCTGGTGGCCGATGATTCCACGCCCAACTACCTGTACCTGAACAAGGGCGACGGCACGTTTGAGGACGCGAGCTTCGCCTCAGGCTATGCGCTGAACGACGCGGGCCGCGAGACCGCGTCTATGGGCATTGCGTCCGGCGACCTGACCCATAACGGCGACATCGACCTCTACAACACCACCTTCTCCGACGACTACAAGCCGCTGTACATGAACGACGGCGACGCCAACTTCACCGACGTGAGCTACCAGATGGGCATCGCCGAGCAGACGGTGCCGTTCCTGGGCTGGGGCACGGGCTTTTTCGATTACGACAACGACGGCTGGCTCGACCTGCTGGAGTCGAACGGCCATGTGTACCCGCAGGTGGACAGCGAGCAGTGGGGCACCACGTTCAAGCAGCGGCCGCTTCTGTTCCACAACGACAAAGGCAAGCTCGCGCTGGTACCGGCGGTCGAGGGCACCTCGCTGGCCAAGCTGGGCGTGGGCCGCGGCATGGCTTGGGGCGACATCTTCAACGACGGCAGGATCGACGCGGTGATCAACAACATGGATGGAACGCCCTCGTTTCTGCGCAATGTGGTGAAGAACACGAATCACTGGATGGAGCTGAAGCTGGTGGGCGGCCCCAAGAGCCCGCGCGAGGCGGTGGGCGCGACCGTGTGGGTCACGGCCGAGGGTTTCAAACAGCGGGCGGACGTGACCGCGGGCGGCAGCTATGCCTCCACCTGCGACCCGCGGCTGCACTTCGGCCTGGGCGCGGCGGCGGCGGCGCAGACGGTCGAGATCCGCTGGCCGGACGGGCTGCGCGAGCAGATCGCGCCGCCCCCGGTCGATACGATCGCGACGGTCGTTGAAGGCCACGGCACGCCGGTTGTCGCCCCGCCCGCGACCGCGAAGAAGTAAACCGGCAGGCATCTTCCGCAGCGAAGCCTGAGTCTCACGCACCATGCCCAGGCACGTAGCCCTTATGTTCGCAGTCGCCGCCGGAATGTTTCTCCTGTGGGTGCTGTTCGTGGGCAGCTTTCACGGGCAGGAGATGATCGTGGGTGGGATCTGCACGCTCGCTGCCACGGCGTTTGTGGGGTTCGCCTGGAGCGCACGGCCGGCGCATATCGAGCTTCGCGCGCGCGACGTGGCTCAGGTTCTCCGCGTGCCCGGCGAGATCCTCGCGGATGCTGTGGTTGTGTGCCGAGTGCTGCTGCGCGACCTGTTTACGCGTGACAAAGCGGACTCCGTGCTGCAGGTGTACTCGTTCGAGGCGTCCGAAACCGACCCGGTGAAACGCGCGCGCGAGGTGCTCGCCGTCACCTACATGACCGCGAGCCCCAACTCGATTGTGCTGGGCGTCGACCAGGAGCTGCGCCTGCTTACGCTGCACCAGCTGTCGCCCCAGCCCCTGCCGAAGCTGGCCAAAGCGCTGGGGGCAAGCGAGTGAACGCCTGGGTCATCGCCGGGATGGCGGTCGCCGCGGGGCTGGTTCCGTGCGCGGCGATGAGCCTGCGCGGCAGCCCGGAGCGGCGGCTGGTGGGCATGCAGATGGCCAACCTGCTGCTGACGCTCGCGCTGGTGATGTTCACGGTGGGCTGGGGACAGGACGCCTACATGGACCTGCCCCTGACGCTGGCCGTGATGTCGTTCGGCGGCGGCCTGGTGTTCGCGCGCTTTCTCGAGAAACACTTATGACCGTGTCTTACGGGATCGTGTGCGCGCTGCTCGCCTTGACAGCCCTGTGCTGCTGGGCCGGCGTCATCGGCATGTTGCGTATGCGCGAGCCCTTGCAGGCGCTGCACTACCTGTCGCTGCCCGCGTCGGTCGGCGTGGTCGCGTTGGCCGCCGCGGTTTGGGTGGAAAAAGGCGCGGGCGAGGATGCGCTCAAAACCGCGCTGATCGCGGTGATTCTGCTCGCATTCAACTCCGTCACCACTCATGCCACCGGGCGCGCCTTTCGGATGCGCCAGCTGGGGCACAACCAGCCGGAGGACGCGGAATGATGCTCTTCGGCGCGGCGCTGCTTCTGCTGATCGCGGTCGCGGGCTTCCTTGTGGTGCGCACCCGCGACGTTACCGAGCAGGTGATCGCGCTTGGCTTCTACGGCCTGCTCACCGGGCTCATGTTCTTCTTTTTCCAGGCGCCGGATGTGGCCCTCAGCCAGTTCACGGTAGGCTCGGTGGCGCTGCCGCTCATGGTCATGCTGGCGATCTCCCGGCTCAAGATTCAAGCCGCGGCGAGAGAAAAAGCCAAGGAGAAAAGCGATGACTGAGCGCGCACGGGTCCGCATCTTTCTTGTGGCGGGCGCCGTGTTCTTCGGGCTGTTCTGCTATGCCGCCACCGGCCTGCCCGCCTGGGGCGGCTTCCATGGTCCGTATGGCGAATACATCGCCCACATGGCCGTGTACGAGCGCCACGCGACCGACACCGTCAACGCGATCAACTACGACTACCGCGGCTTCGATACCCTGGGCGAGGAGTTCATCCTGTTCACCGCCGCGCTCGGCGTCATGCTGCTGCTGCGCCGCGAGGAAGGCCCCGCAAAGCCGCCCGGCGCCGTGCAGGACCGCACTCCGCTGAGCCCCACGGTGCGCGCAATTGTAATGCCCGCCGCGGGCGTCTCGGTCATCTACGGGCTGTACCTGGGCCTGCACGGGCAGCTCTCCCCCGGCGGCGGCTTCCAGGCCGGCGTGGTGCTCGCGACCGCGCCGCTGCTGGTGTACCTGTCGGAGAACACGGAAGCGTTTGCCCGCATCACCTCGCACCGCATGGTCGAGGTTCTCGAGGCCGCCGGCGCAGGCGCCTACGCGCTTATCGGGCTCGCGCCGCTGTTCTTCGCCGTGCCGTTCCTCACCAACGTTTGGCCGCTCGGGACCACGGGCAATGTCTTCTCCTCGGGCACGATTGCGGTTATCAGCGCCACGGTCGGCGTGGAGGTCACGGCGGCGTTTCTGCTGGTCATCTACACCTATCTGCAAGAGATCGTGGAAGGGAGGGCGCCGGAAGAATGATGATGCACGCGCTCACATATCTGCCCTACTTCGTCGCCGCCTGGCTGTTCTGCTGCGGACTGTACGGCCTGGTCACCAGCCGCCACCTGGTCCACGCGGTGGTTTGCCTGGCCATTCTGCAAAGCTCCACCTACATGCTGCTGTTGGCCATCGGGTACAGGAAAGGCGGGGCCGCGCCGGTGTTCGCCGGCATGAAAGTCGGCACGCCCACCGTCGACCCCATCGTCCAGGCGCTCATGCTTACCGACGTCGTGGTGGAGGCGGTGGTGGTCGCACTGCTGCTGGCCATGGTCGTCAAGGCACACGAGAAGTCGGGCACCGTCGACCCCTCCGACCTGCGCGGGCTGCGCGGTTGACCCCGCCCGAGAACATCCTGCCGCCGCTGCCGGTCGCGATCCCGCTGGTGTGCGCCGCGCTGCTGGCCGCCCTGCGCCGGTCCCTCTCCCGCGCCGCGGCCGACTCGATCGCCGTGGCCGGAGCCGCCGCGACCCTGGCCGTTTGCG
>CAXTRW010000196.1:0-5785 GCA_964246765.1 uncultured Acidobacteriaceae bacterium
GTGCGAACGCTGCCATTGCAGAACCGCGGAACGCTCAACCTGGTGTTCGCGGCGCCCGGGGTTTCCGGCTACACGCAGAACCTCGATAATTTCGCCAATGAGGAAACGCCCGATGCGAACGCGAACGGGCACTTTTCCGGCAGCAACCTGTATGTGATCGACGGCATTTCAGCGACGAGCAATGTGACAGGGGGCACCAACAATATCACGCCCAACCCCGATTCGCTGCAGGAAATTGCGCTGCAAACCAACACGTTTTCGCCGGAGTTCGCGGGCGGCGCAGGCGTTACGACGGAGATGACGACCAAGCCCGGGTCCAATAAGTTCCACGGCGCGGGCGAGATCAGCTTCTACAACCAAGACCTGCAGGCGCGGTCCTACTTTGTGCCGAAGGTTTCCCCGTATAAGCAGCTGGAGTACTCGGGCGTGTTCGGCGGACCTATCTGGAAGGATCGCACCTTCTTTTTCGCTTCCGCCGAGAAGAAGGCTGCGACTACGCCGGCGAGCACTGCCTTTATCGCGACTGAGGACCCGGCGCTGCTGCCGTTTCTTCAGGGCGCTTTCCCCGGCGCCACCGGGACCAAACTGCTGACCGCCTACCCTACCGTCGGCGTAAATCGTTTAAGCGTGAAGTACTACACGTCGCCGGACCTGGTAACGCAGTGCACCACTCCGACCGGCAATTGCACGATTCCCTTTGTGGACAACGCCAGCCAGACCAGCGCACCCTATAACAACGGCCTGCAATATTCGGGTCGCCTGGACCAGCTGTTCCGGGGAGGCAAGGATCGTCTTTACGCGTATTACTTTCATATCGATCATCAAGTGCAGGTGATCGATCCGCGTCCGCAGTTTTCAAGCAGCAATAACACAATCAGCGCTTTGTACCACATCAACTACACGCACGTTTTCTCGCCCAATTTGTTGAATGAGTTTTCTTTTGCATACGACCGGGTTTTCGGCGTCGACGGGGCCGCGGTTCCCGCCATCCCGGACATCGCGATTAACAACGCGACTGGGATCAACGGCTTCGGCGGCGGGTTCGGGCCAGGGTCTTTCGTGCAGCACAACTATAACTGGCGCGACGTGGTGACCTATGTGCGGGGCAAGCACGATATCCGCATCGGCTTTGAAGCCGACCACGGAAACGACACCGCCGACTTTACCGGAATCTATGCGCGCCCTTCGTTCGCATTCAACAGCCTGGCCGACTTCGTGCACGACAATGTTTTCAGTGAAACCAACATCAGCTACAACCCGCTGAGCGGTACATTTAAGCCGACACAGTACGGGGTTGCGGTTTCAACCTTTGGCGCGTATGCGCAGGATTCCTGGAAGGTAACGCCGAAGCTGACGCTGGATCTAGGCCTGCGCTGGGATGATTTCGGCAACCCGTACGCCTTCGGTTACCCGACGTACACGCAAATCGCCAACCTGCTGCCCTACGGAGCGACCACGGCGCTGTTGGGCGGCGGGGCGATCGATGGGCAGTTCTCAAACGCCGCGATTCGCATAAGGAAAAACACTTACAACGGCGCGCAAAATAACAATTGGGCGCCACGGATCGGCTTCTCCTATGCGCCCACGGCGGATCGTAAAACCTCCGTTCATGGCGGAGTGGGCGTGTACTACGATGAGATATCTCTGGGCCAAGTCATCGATGAACTGCGCAACAACCCGCCCGGCTGGATTTATCCAACTTTTGGGCAGCAGCAGGCGATTCCCGCGGTGTATAGCTTGGGGACGACCGGCGCCGTTCCGTATGGGTTTGTCTATCCCACGATCCCAGCTACGGGTCTGGACGCTCGGGGCGGTATTCCGGGCGCCAATGCGGCCGTGCAGGGCCTGGATCCGAACGTGAGAACGCCGCCGACCATGAACTACACCCTTGGTGTAAGCCAGCAGGCCGCGGCTAACTTTGTCTTCGGCGTCACCTATACCGGGTCTTACTCCTGGAACCAGCTTTCGAGCACCGACTTCAATCGCTCGGCAGGGGATTTGATTCGCAACAAGGGCACGCTCAAACGATTGAACCCCAGCTTCGGCGGCATCACCTATGCGGGCAACTTCGACGAGGGCAACTACAACAGCGTTATCTTTTCCGCGACCCAGACCATCGGCAAATTGAACTATCAAGCGTCGTATACGTGGTCGCACGCGCTCGATTACGGCACCTGCGACACGCGCTATGTTTTCAACAACGGGACCGACTGCCCGGCGGACCAGCACCTGATCGGCATCGCGTATTACGGGTCGTCGTCGTTCGACGAGCCGAATAACTTCAAGCTGACCGGCTCGTATGAGCTGCCGACGCCGCGCGTCCGGGGACTCAAGCCGGTGCTGGGGGGCTGGCAGGTTACGTCGCTCCTTGTGGCTCAATCCGGCGTCCCGTTTACCGCGTTCAATTACAACAGCTACCAGGCCTCATGCCTTACCGCGAATGCCGACAACCCGGTGCAGTGCGGGGATTACAACGCGGACGGGTACAACCAGGACCTGCCGAACGTGGTGACCCAAAAACGCGGCGGCGGTTTCTCGCGCAAGCAGTACATTGCAGGCATCTTCAACCGCGACGCGCAGGGGCGCACGACGGATTTTGGAGCCCCTACGCCCGGAACAGAAGGCGACGAAGGGCGCAACCAGTTTCGCAACCCGGGCCTGTTCGAGTTCGACGCGAGCGTGTTGAAAAACACCAGCATCCCCTGGTTTTACGAGGAAAAGGCGGATGTGCAGCTGCGGGTAGATGGGTTCAACGTGATCAACCACACCAATCTCGGGAGCTTGGACTACAACGTGGGAAGCGCCACCTTCGGGCAGTCGCTGTCGACACTGCAGCCGAGGATTCTGCAGCTCGGGGCCAGATTCTCGTTTTAAGCCTAGGGCGGCGCTTAAGGATCGTGGCTCTGGCCTCGGCGCGCTGTTTTTGTGAGAATACCCCTCGAATGCACGCGCGCTTCGCACTTTACCTCCTTGCCTCCGGGTTGCTGGCCTTCGCGGCCAACGCTCACGTGTGGGCGCAGGCCGGTGAGAACCCGCGCGCCGCGCTTGCGGCGCATCGCTACAGCGAAGCGGTGCGGGAGGCAGACGCGCAGCTCAGCGCCCACCCCGGCGACGCGCAGCTTTGGTTCGTGAGAAGCCTGGCTCTTGCGGGGCTGGGCGAGAAGCGCAAAAGCCTGGCGAGCTTTGACGAGACGATGCGCCTGACCCATGACGCCACCCCGGTGCTGGAGGCTGCGTCGCAGGTGGCTTATGGGGCGCGCGATCCGAGAGCCGGGCGCTATCTGGATCGACTATTGGCCGCGGACCCTGAAAACCGGGTGGCGCATGCGATGGCGGGCGTTTTGGCGTTTGAGGCGAAGGATTGCCCATCCGCGGTGAAGCACTTTGCCGCTGCCGGCGCGGCGCTCGCGGCAAACGTCGCTGCCGAGATGCAGTATGGCGACTGCCTGCTCGAAAGCGGCGACACTGCGAAGGGCGTGGCGCTGTTTGAGCAGCTGGATGTGGAGCACCCAGGGACGCCGGCGCTCGAGTACGACCGCGCGGCCGCGTATGTGCAGTCCGGGCGCTTTGCCGACGCCGTCGCGGTGCTCAAGGCGATGCCGACCCGGGACGCTGACGCCGAGAACCTGCTGGGCGCGGCCTACAACGGCGCGGGCGACCTGGCACAAGCGGTTACGACCTACCGGGAAGCAGCGCAGGCCGACCCGCACGACGAGCGCAATTACATCGATCTGGCCACGGTGAGCGTGGAGCACCAGTCGTTCGAGGCGGCGCTCAGTGTTCTGGACGCCGGAATCGCGCAGAACCCTCACTCCGGCGCTCTGCTGACGCTGCGCGGGGCGGTGCAGGCGCAACTGGGGCACAACGACGCGGCGGCCGCGGACTTTGAGGCCGCCGACCGGCTGCAGCCGTCAAAGTTATACGGCGCAGTTGGCCTAGGAGTGCTGCTGCGCGACACCAGCAAGCTGCGCCAGGCCGAGCAGCTGGTGCGTGCGCGGCTGCGGACGCATCCGAAGGACGCGACCCTGAACTACCTGCTTGCCGATGTGCTGATGCGCGGCGGCGCGGCCCCGGGTGAGGCTCGCTTTGCGGAAGCGCGGGCGCTGCTTGTGAAAGCTGTGGCGTTAGAGCCGGGCCTGGCTGTCGCGTATGGAGAGTTGGGCAAGCTGGACCTGAGGGCAGGCCGCACGGACGACGCGATCGCGGAGCTCGAAAAAGGCGTCCGCGACGACCCCGCGGATCGCACATCGCTGTACCAGTTGGTGCTGGCCTACCGCCGCGCCGGACGCACGCAAGACGCGGCGCGGGTGGCCGCGCAGCTGTCTGCGGCGGTGGAGCGCGACCGCACGCAGGAAGCCGAGCGCAACCGCCTACATCTGTCCGCAAGCGAAGGCGGCGGCTGAAATGCCGGCCGTCCGGGGGCGTTCGATCGCAGAAATGCAGCTGCGCGCGCGCGTGCGACCGCTTCGCGGCAGCCGGCGTGTACAGTTTCTAAGACATGGCCCAAACCACGCGTTGGCGCATTGCAATCCTGCTGGGCTTCGGCGTGCTGGTCAGCTACTTCGACCGCGTCAACCTGTCGGTAGCGCACGGGCCGATCGAGAGCATGTTCGGGATCTCCGACGTTACGTTCGGCTACCTGCTCAGCGCGTACAGCTGGACCTATGCGGCGATGCAACTGCCTTCCGGCATGCTGCTGGACCGCTGGGGCGTTCGTCGGGTGGTGCTGGTCGCGACGCTTTTGTGGGCGCTGGCCTCGGGCCTGGCGGCGCTCGCGCCGACCATCGCGCTGTTGTTCGCGGCGCGATTGCTGCTCGGCATCGGCGAGGCGCCGACATTTCCCGCAAACTCCAAGGCGATCGGCGAGTGGTTCCCGCCGGAGCTGCGCGGGATGCCGACCGCGGTGTTCGACGCGGCCGCCAAGCTGTCCGTGGGGCTGGGGACGCCGATGGTGGGGCTCATCGGGCTGCGCTGGGGCTTGCGCGCCAACTTTGGGACCACGGCGGTGCTCAGCCTCGTCTTCGCGGGCGTGTTTGCGCGGGTGTACCGCGACCCCGCGCGGCCGGCGGGGCCTGCGCCCGGACACGCGACCGGGCGCGCTGTTTCGTTGGGGAGCCTGCTGCGGCAGCGCAAGGTGTGGGGCCTGGCGATCGGGTCGGGCGCGTACAACTACTGCTTTTACCTGCTGTTCGCGTGGCTTCCGGTGTACCTCCAGACCGGCGTCCATCTCGCCGCGCGCAATGCGTTTCTGGTCACCGGGATACCCTGGCTCGTAGCCGCGGCGGTGGACTTCGCCGTGGGCGGCTGGCTCGTGGATACACTGGTGCGCCGGGGCCGCAACCCAGACCGGGTGCGGCGCAGCGTGCTGATCGGCGGCACGGTGCTGGGTTTGCTGGTCGCGGCGCCTGCGTATACCCATCGGCCCTTGGCGGTGGTGGTGTGCCTCAGCATCGCGTTGAGCGGGCTGGCCGCGGCGGCGCCGGTGATCTGGAGCATCCCGTCGCTGCTCGCGCCTTCCGGCGGCACGGGGCGGCTGGCCGCGATCGTAAACCAGATGAACCAGGTGGCGGCGATTTCCGCGCCGATCGCCACGGGGTATATTCTGCATGCCCGGCACTCGTTCGCGGGGGCGTTTCTGGTGGCGGCTGGGCTGCTGGTGGTGGGGATTGCGAGTTATGTGTTTCTGCTGGGAAGAATTGAGGAAGTCGTTTAGAAGCCAAACCGCCTGCGCGGCTGGCGGCCCCTTCGGGGCGGGTTCTCGTTTGAAACAGCACTAGCGGGGGAG
>CAXTRW010000197.1:0-5753 GCA_964246765.1 uncultured Acidobacteriaceae bacterium
CACCTCGTCGCCCCGCTCGCCTATCTCTGGCACAAGCTCCGCACCGGCGCCCGCTTCGACCTGGTCCAGTCCGTCGAAAGCAACCTGAGCTTCGGCCAGCTGATTTACGCCCACTTCTCCCACACGACGTATCTTCGTGACCACCCAACCAAGCGCCGAGGCCTCCGTGCCCGCCTGCGCTGGCTCGACAACTGGCTCCACGCCCGCGTCGAACGCTTCCGGTACCCACGCGCCGCCCGGCTCGTCGCCCCGTCCCAGGGCCTGGCCGAAGAGCTCACCCGCGATTTCCCTCTCGACCCCGGCCGTGTGCAGGTCATCCCCAACCCTATCCCTCTCGCCCGCATGGAGCGCCCCGCCGGCTTTGACCGTGAAGAGCTCCGCGCAACCCACGGCTTCAACGCGCAAGACATCGTCCTCGTCTTTGTCGCCCTCGGCCACTTCGAACGCAAAGGCCTCCCCTTTATCCTCCAAGCCCTCCACCACTGCGACCCATCCCTCAAGCTCCTGGTCGTCGGCGGCGAACCGGACCTCATCGCCCACACACGCCGCGAACCCACCTGCGCCCGCTTAGGCGACCGCGTCCAGTTCGCCGGCATGCAAGTCGACCCCCGCCCTTATCTCTGGAGCGCCGACGCGTTTGTTCTCCCCTCCGCCTACGAAACCTTTTCCCTCGTCACCTATGAAGCCGCCGCGGCCGGACTGCCGCTGCTCGCCCCGCCCCTCAACGGCATCCGCGACCTGCTCCGCAACGGCGAAAACGGCTTCCTGATCGAGCGCGACCCGAGCTCCATCGCTCAAAAGCTCACCCGCCTGGCCGCCATGCCTGAGCTCCAACGCAAAGCCATGGGCAGCGCGGCCCGCGCGGCCGCGGAGCGCTTTTCCGAAGAGCGCTTCGCAGAACGCTGGCGTGCCCTCTACCGTGACTGGGAGCCCGCTCCAGCCAAGCTCTCGCGAGTGCCCTACGTCCCAGTTTTGAAACGTGGTCTTCATGAGTGAAAGCTCACGACCCGCTTTCTCCAGATCCACAACCGAAACTCACCTGCCCTTCAAAAACTGCGCCCAGCCTAATCCCCCGTCTGCTATCCTCCCTCCCAGCACTTGGCAGCAGAAGTGAACCGCAACCGCATTCTCGCCTTGCCAGACACAGCGCAAAACCAGACGAGCCTCAAGCACATCGGCCCATTCCCGCCTTGACCCGTACCTCGGTCTCGGCATACCCCCACGCTGGTTCGATCGGCGCAGGAGCTTACCCCGCCGGGACCTCTCGACGCATGGAACAACGCATCCTCAACGGTTGGAAAGAAATCAGCGGCTTTCTCCAGCGCGGCACCCGCACCGCCCAGCGCTGGGAGCTGCATTTCGGCATGCCCGTGCACCGGCCCGCCAACCGCCGCCGCACTGCGGTCGTTGCTTTTTCCGATGAACTGCACCTCTGGCTCATGCGCAATCGAGCCGAACTCGAACGCGACGCCGACGACCAAGACGGCGAAGCGACCCCTTCCCAGCTCTACGAAGCCTTGAACCGGCTTGAAAACGAATCCAAGGAGATCACCGCCAAGCTCGCCCACCTCCGGCAGCGACTCAAAGGGCGGCTCGACTCGACCGCGAACATCCCCTCCTGAAAGCACTCTCCGCTCCGCGCAACCAAGGCCTGGCATCACGCCAGGCCTTTTTCTTTGCCCCAAAGCGCTGCATTGCTCCAGCCCTTCCTAAAAAACCGGGCGCCCCCGTCTCCATTCTGAGACGTGGGTCTTCGTGAGTCCTTTCCCCACCTCCGCACGGGCTCCCGTGACTTTAGTACGACTTACTGAGGTAATGCCGGTTGCCTATCCTGATTTATTTCGCGCGCATTTTATTCCCTCGGAGTGAGTTAGTTTTTCCCGCTTCACGTAGCTCCTACTTACCTCAGCACACTTCTACATACCGCTTTTGACCTAGTGCGCTTTTCGTTCCACCCTGTCCCTCTCAGGTGGGATTGACCCACCGCGCCTCGGTCCGCATACTCGTCCAAGTTCACAAAACAACCCATGCCTAACTCCTGCCATTCACTATTCCCCGTCAACCTCTGCGTTCATTTCATACAAGAGGTAGTGCTCCCATGTGTTTTCTTACTCGGCAGACATCGCTCCGTCTGCTTCCTGTCGTCCTTGCCGCATCCGCAACCGTTCCGTCGCACGCACAGGCGCCCACCGCCGCCGCCGCTCCTTCCATCACCGGCGTCCGCATCGACGGCCCGTCTATGATCTACCCCGGCCAGTCCGCCCAACTCAAAGCCATTGCCAGTTACTCCGATAACACTACGAAAGATATGACGGCTGCAGCGTCTTGGTCCGCTCTCCAAAACTCCGTAGGCAAGCTGTCTTCAGGCCTGCTCACCGGCATGAACCCCGGCGCTGTCTCTGCCCACGCATCCATCGGAGGAGTCGAAGCTGCCACGCCCGTGCTGGTCAACACCAACCACATGATCCAGATCTATCCCACCATGAGCCAGGGCCAGATCCAGGATCAAATCAACCAAAGCTCGGTCGGCGACGCACTTTACTTCAACGCCGGCACCTATCGAGTCACCACGCAGCCCGCCGTCGGCCTTTCGCTGCTGCCGGGCCGCACTTACTTCGGCTCGCTCAACGGCCCCGCCGTGCTGTCCGGCACCGGCGGCTACGAGCTCATCCGCTTTTCCGGTTCCGGCCTGGTTCTCCAGAACTTCACGTTCGACGGCGGCGGTATCTCCTTTGCCGGCCCCGTTTCGCATGTGAACGTCGAATACAACACCTTTCGCAACATCGACGCCCATCCGAACTACGACAATCAAAACACCACGCAAGCCATCTTCCTGGACACCGGCGCCTCCGACTCCGACTTCTCCTACAACACCTTCACCAACATCGGCGGCAGCGTCCTCAATCAATTCCAGGATCAATGGGTCGCCGGGGGCATGCTCGGCTACGGGCTGTCCAACACCACCATCGAACACAATACCTTCGACCACTTCGACGAGGGCATCCATATCTTGTATCGGTATCTGGACGGCAACAATGTCAAGATCGACTACAACACCTTCACCAACGGTCACCGCATCGCCATCGAGCAGCAAAACGGAGAAGGCGGCCATGCCCAGGGGCTTGAAGTCGCTTACAACAACGTAAGCAATCCCCTCAACCCGTGGGCGCTGACCTATGCGCTTTCCATCGTCCCCGACGGCGGCACGGACGTTTCCGTGCACGATAATTTCCTGAACGGCAACATGCCGGTCGCCCCCGCATGCCAGGGCTCGGGTTGTCACTACGGCTACGGCATTGAATCTTCCGGGCTCAACGCCCAGGTCTTCAATAACATCGTGGTCGGCAACTGGATCCAAGGCGTCGCGATTGAAGCGCAGGGGAACATCAAAGTCGTCAATAACATCCTGTGCGGTCCCGTTATGGCGCAGCAGGGCTTTGTGGCTTACGAGCACGGAGAACACGGCGCCACCATCCAAGGCAACACAACCTCACCAAGCATGACCTGCGGCCGCTGACTGCCAGGGCTGAACGTACCCCGACAAGGACGCTCCACGTCCGGCATTCTGAAGTTCAGACGTGGAGCTCCGCACCGCGGCAGCGTAGGAGCAGTCCGCCCCGACCCAGAAAGGGACACAAGCCGGAAACACTCAGCACCTGAACCCGAAAACCTAGTACCCTGTCCCCATGTCCAATCGCCTCCAACGGCTGTTCGGCGCTCAACCTATCCTCGCCGACGGCGCCATGGGCACCACTCTTTACGACCGCGGCGTCTTTCTCAACCGTTGCTATGACGAGGTCAACCTGTCCGACCCCGACCTGGTCCGTTCCATCCACCAGGAGTATCTCCAAGCAGGCGCGCAGCTGATTGAGACCAACACTTTCGGCGCCAATCGATTCCGTCTCCACCGCTTCGGCTTGTCCGAGAAAGTCCACGCCATCAATCAAGCCGGAGTCCGGCTCGCGCGCGAAGCCGTGCGCCACCACGCTGACAAACAAGCCGCGCAGGCCTGGGTCGGCGGCGCCATCGGTCCACTCGGCGTCCAGATGGAGCCCCTCGGCAAGCTCTCCCGCGAAGAAGTCCGCGAGGCGTACTCCGAGCAGATCGCCGCCCTTGCCGAAGCCGGGGTCGACCTGCTCCTGCTTGAAACCATCTCCTCGCTCGCCGAAGCCGAGCAAGCCCTGCTCGCCGCGCGCGAAACCGCCCCCGACCTGCCCATCGCCGCCATGGTGACGGTCGACGAAGAGCACATATGCCTGGACGGCGCTACCGCCGAGCAGGCCGCCGCCCGCCTCACCGCTTGGGGCGCCGATGCGGTCGGGGTCAACTGCTCCACGGGCCCCGCCGCTGTGCTGTCCGCGATCGAGTGCATGGCCGCCGCCACCAACCTGCCGCTGCTCGCCATGCCCAACGCCGGCGTCCCCCGCTCCGTCGACGGTCGCAACCTGTACCTCAGCTCCCCCGAGTACATGGGCAGCTTCGCCCGCAAATTCCTCCGTGCCGGCGTCCAAATCGTCGGCGGCTGCTGCGGCACTACCCCCGCCCACATCCGCTCTATGCGCTCGTTTCTCCGCGCGGAAGCCGCTCAAAACATCGCCGAAACCACCGCCGCCGTCACCGAACACGGCTCTCCCTCCAGCCGGCAAGCTCTCCCAACAGGCCAGCCCGCGCCGCCTCTCGAAAGCCGCTCCGCCCTGGGCCGCCTCCTCGCCGACAAGCAGTTCATCACACTGGTTGAAATCGTTCCTCCGCGCGGCATCGACACCGCCCGCGAGCTCGCCGGCGCCCGTCTGCTTGCCGCCCACGGCGTTTCCGCCATCAACATCCCCGACTCGCCCCGCGCCTCAGCCCGCATGAGCGCACAATCCCTCTGCATCCAGATTCAGCAACAAGCCGGCATGGAAACCGTCCTCCACTACACCTGCCGTGACCGCAACATTCTGTCCATTCAATCGGATCTGCTCGGCGCTTCGTCTATCGGCTTGAAAAACATCCTGTGCCTCACCGGCGACCCGCCGAAAATCGGCAACTATCCCGACGCCACAGCCGTGTTCGACGTCGATGCCATCGGTCTTACCAACATCGTCCGCAACCTCAACTGCGGCCTTGACATCGGCGGGAACCCCATTGGCGCGTCCACGGGTTTCACGGTCGCCGTCGCCGCCAACCCCGGTGTCCCCGACCTTGAAAACGAGCTTCGCCGATTCGCCTACAAGGTCGAAGCCGGCGCCGAATATGCCATTACCCAACCCGTTTTCGACCTGCGCCTTCTTGAAACGTTTCTCCGCAGAGTGGAAGAGTTCCGAATCCCCGTGATCGCCGGCCTTTGGCCTCTCACCTCGCTTCGCAACGCCGAGTTCATGCGCAACGACCTCCGTGTCGCCGTTCCCGACGAAATCATGACCCGCATGGCCGCCGCCAGCGACAGGAGCCCCGAACACGCACGCGCCGAAGGCATCGCGATCGCCCAGGAAATGCTGTCCGAGGCTCGCTCCTCCGTCCAGGGCGTCGCCGCCAGCGCCCCCTTCGGCCGCTACACCACCGCCGTCGAGGTCCTCGAAGCTGTCCTCCCCGCCGGTCCGGAAATCGCGCAGCCCTCCGTTGCCTAGTCAGGCAACGCGAACGAACCCGCCGGATCAGAGCAGCAGATCGGTCTTCGCCTCTCCCCCACTCACATCGACTGCACCGGCACGCGCACCAAATCCTCCACCAATCCCACCTCTCGCTGCACAAACGGCTCCCCATACCGCACC
>CAXTRW010000198.1:0-5745 GCA_964246765.1 uncultured Acidobacteriaceae bacterium
GCGCCGGGCGGGACGGGGAGCCGGCTCGGGCAGTTTTGCTGTACAGGCTGGAAGACAAGCGGATTCAGAGCTTTTTCATGGTGGGCCGCTATCCCCGCGTAGACGAGCTGCGGCGGGTGCTGGAGGTGCTCGGGCCTGAGCCGGCGAAGGTGGAAGCGGTGGCGGAACGCGCAGGCGTCGGCAAGCGACGTGTGGGTGCGATCCTGCCCATGCTGCGGGAGGTGGGGCTGGCGCGCCGGACGGCTCGGGGTTTCGTGCGAGCGGGCGACGGAACAGACGAAGCGGCGCTGGAGCGGATGCTGGCGAGCTTTCAGGAGCGCAGCGCCGAAGACAAGAACCGGCTGGACGAGATGATGCACTACGCCGAAAGCACACAGTGCCGCAAGCAACTGATGCGGGTATATTTCGGAGTGGACCCGGGCGAGCCATGTGGGCAGTGCGATAACTGCGTGAACCCCTCGGGCGCGGCGGAACCGCTGCCGCAGAGCGCGCGCGAGGACGTGGGGATTTCGGTTGAGACAGCCGTGGGCACAGTTGTGACGACCGCCCCCGAAACGATCTTGGTTGCGGAGGAGCCGCCGTTTAAGCCCGAGGACACGGTGCGCCACGCCAAGTTTGGGGTGGGGCGGGTGGTCGAGTTCGACGGGGAAAATCTTCTGGTGCGCTTCAGCGGGGCGAGCAAGCGGCTGCGGCCCGAGTTTGTGGAGCCTGCCTAGCTTCCTGCGATCGATCTGCTCCAAAATAGCGCACCGGCGACGACCGATCCGAGAGCCACAGCGGGTACCCAGCCCACGGCGCCTCGGCCGCCGGTGCGAGTCGCCCAACCGATCAGGGCGGCTGAGCCGCAGTAGACGGCGAGCACGGCAGCCTGCATCACGAGACGGAGTTCCCACTCAGATCGCCTCTCGACCCCCGTTTCCCCGTCCAGCAGCTGTGCCAACCCGGCGGTGAAAGTGGTCCAGGTCCCGGTGATGTAGGTCGTCATGATCCCGGGGAGCTTCAGCGCGTTGAGCGCGGCGCTTTGCAGGCCCTCGGCAGCGGCGCCCAAGCAGACCAGTAGCTTGGCAACGGAACTTTCGGGCGCGGGGGCGACAGTGGCGGCGAGGGTGGCCGCGGTGAAAACCAAGGTGAGCTCAAGTAGAAGGATGGCGCTGGTGCGGGCCGGCCAAACGATCGCACTGGAAGGCGCCTGTTGAACCGCTTTGCGGATCGGCCGTGCCAGCAGCGAGCCGGCGAAAACGCCCACAACGTAGAAGCAAATCGCCAGGGCGGTGAGCCGCGCGCGCGGCCAGTCGGCCACAGCAGCCGAATAGCCGAAAAGAATGGTGTTGCCGGTCATGTTGGCGATGAAGACATGGGAAAGCTGGAAATAGCTCCAGGCGTCGAGCGACCCGGCGGCGACAGCCAAGCCCAGAACCAGGGTGTCCCGCTCCAAAGCGCGCATGGGTTCTCTGATGCGGAGCCTGTGGAAAGCGCGCGACCGGAAAAGCGAATAAAATGAGAAGGTACTTTGGTACCGTTCGGCGCATCTCTTCCTAGTGTGGGACGCTTTTTCCACATCCGGTTGGGGTGTTGGGCCCAAAGGCACAAGATATAGTAGGGCTACTGCAGCGGGACACACGCGGTGCGACCCGTCTGCCCACAGAAACGCAGGGCAAGCCCGCGGACCAATTTTGAGCCTGTCGCGGGCAGAAAGAGAGCTTTTCCTTTGGCCGAGATGCAAACCACTCTTGCCGATGTTCTTCCCGACTTCCCGCTTCCCGAGGTCCCGCCGCAGATGCAGGTGCGCAAGCGGAACGGCGCGTTGGAGTCCGTGGATGTGAATAAGATCGTGAAAGCCGTGCAGCGGTCCGCGCACGGCCTGGCGCACATCGACCCAATGCGGGTGGCCTCGAAGACCATCGGCGGCCTGTTTAACGGGGCGACGACCCGCGAGCTGGACTCGATCTCAATCCAAACCTCGGCGGCCCTGATCGCGGAGGAGCCGGAGTACTCGAAGCTGGCCGCGCGGCTGCTGCACGAGACGATCCTGAAGGAGGTCGCGGGGCAGAATATCTACTCGTTTACGCAGTCGATCGAGCTGGGGCGGGAGCAGGGGCTGATCGGCGGGGCGGCGATTGAGTTTATCCGGGACAATGCGCGGAAGCTGAACAATGCGATCGACGATGAGTTTTCGGATAGGTTCGAGTACTTCGGGCTGCGGACGGTGTATGACCGCTACTTACTGCGGCACCCGATTACGCGCAAGGTGATTGAGACGCCGCAGTATTTCTTTTTGCGGGTGGCTTGCGGGCTGGCTTTGTCGGTGACGGAAGCTATTCCGTTTTATAGGCTGCTGGCGGCGCATGACTATATGCCTTCCTCGCCGACCTTGTTTAACTCGGGGACCAAGCACCCCCAGATGTCGAGCTGCTACCTGATCGATTCGCCTGCGGATTCGCTGGATGCGATCTATGACACCTACAAGCAGGTGGCGCTGCTGTCGAAGTTCTCGGGTGGGATTGGGCTGGCGTTTCATCGGGTTCGGTCGGAGGGGTCGCTGATTCGGGCCACCAATGGTCTGTCGAATGGGATTGTGCCCTGGCTGCGGACCCTGGACGCTTCCGTCGCGGCGGTCAACCAGGGCGGCAAGCGCAAGGGCGCGGCGTGTGTGTATCTGGAGCCGTGGCACGCGGATGTGGAGTCATTCTTAGAGCTGCGCGATAACACGGGAGACAATGCCCGGCGGACGTATAACCTGAATACCGCGAACTGGATCCCCGATCTATTTATGCGCAGGGTAGACAAGGACGAGATGTGGTCCTTGTTTGACCCAAAGGTTGTGCCGCACTTGACGGACCTGTATGGGGCTGAGTTTGACCAGGCGTATGAGGCGGCGGAGCGCGAAGGACTGGCGATGCGCACGATAAAGGCGCGGGACCTGTATGCGCGGATGATGCGCACGCTCGCCGAAACTGGCAATGGATGGATGACCTTTAAGGACACGACCAACCTGCGCTGCAACCAGACCGGCAAGCCGGGGAATGTGGTGCACCTTTCAAACCTGTGCACGGAGATCACGGAGGTGACTTCGGGCGAGCAGACTGCTGTGTGTAACTTAGGGTCGGTGAACCTGGCGCGGCATGTTTCGGGCGGGCGGTTTGACTTTGAAAAGCTGGCGCACACGGTTCGGCTGGCTGTTCCTATGTTGGATCGCGTGATTGACATCAACTACTACCCTGTTCCTCAAGCTGCGGGTTCGAACTCGCAGTGGCGGCCTGTGGGACTGGGCGTGATGGGGCTGCAGGACGTGTTCTTCCAGCTGGGGCTGGCGTTTGACTCGGCCGAGGCGCGGGAGCTGTCGACGCGCATTCAGGAGGAGATTTACTACCACGCGCTGGTGGCTTCGTGTGACTTAGCGGAGAAGAGCGGGCCGCATCCGGCGTTTGCGGATACCCGAGCGGCGGAAGGTCATCTGCAGTTCGATTTGTGGGGCGTGGTTCCGAAAGACCTGGCGCGGTGGTCTGTGTTGAAGGATCGAATCCGGAAGCATGGGCTGCGCAATTCCCTGCTGATCGCGATCGCTCCGACCGCGACGATTGCTTCGATTGTGGGGTGCTATGAGTGCATTGAGCCGCAGATTTCCAACTTGTTTAAGCGGGAAACTTTGTCGGGCGAGTTCTTGCAGATCAATCGGTACTTAGTGGAGGAGTTAAAGGGGCGCGGGCTTTGGAACGAAGGAGTACGGACGCGGATTAAGATGGCGGAAGGCAGCGTACAGGGGTTGACGGAGCTGCCCGAGGATATCCGGCTGCGCTATCGGACCGTGTGGGAGATGCCGATGCGGGCAATTATCGATATGGGCGCGGAACGTGGGGCGTATATCGACCAGTCGCAGTCGTTGAACCTGTTCGCGGAGTCGCCGAACATTGGGCGGCTGAGCTCGATGTACATGTATGCGTGGAAGGCTGGGGTGAAGACGACCTATTATCTTCGCTCGCGGCCGGCTACGCGGATTGCTAAGACAACCGTGGGGCAGGCAGCGCAGGGGAATGCTCCTGTTCCTGCTCCGTCGAGTGCGGTGGCTTGCTCGCTGGATAACCCAGAGTCGTGTGAGGCTTGCCAGTAGGTTCGCTGGAACCCACGTCTTAGAATGGGAGGCGTGGGATCCCCCCGGTCATTGGTTGCACCCGGAAAGAGTTTAAGGAGATTGCTATGTCGTCATCAGTGGAAGTACCCGAATCGATTCTTGACCCAGGGATGTGTTTGACCCTGAGGCCTATGAAGTACCCTACCTTCTTTGAAATGTTCAAGGACGGGATCAAGAACACCTGGACGGTCGAGGAAATCGACTTCTCGACCGACCTGGTCGATCTGAAGCAGCGGCTTACCCCGGCCGAAGTGCACGTAATCCAGCGGCTGGTTGCTTTCTTTGCGACCGGCGACTCGATCGTTTCCAACAACCTGGTGCTGAACCTGTACAAGCACATCAACTCGCCGGAAGCGCGGCTGTACCTGTCGCGGCAGTTATATGAAGAGGCCGTGCACGTGCAGTTCTATCTGACACTGCTCGATAACTACATCCCGGAGCCGAGCGAGCGGAATGCGGCGTTCGCGGCGGTCGATAACATTCCTTCTATTTCGAAGAAGGCCGACTTCTGCATGAAGTGGATGGATTCGATTCAGAACCTGGACACACTGGAAACGGACGAGCACCGGCGGCAGTTTCTCTTGAACCTGATCTGCTTCGCGGCTTGTATCGAGGGGCTGTTCTTTTTCGCGGCGTTTGCTTATGTGTATTTCTTCCGCTCGCGGGGGATGCTGCACGGGCTGGCGGCGGGGACAAACTGGGTGTTCCGCGATGAGAGCGCGCACCTTGAGTTTGCGTTCGAGGTCGTCAATACAGTGCGGGAGCAGAACCCGGGCATGTTCGACGCGCGCATGGAAGCCCAAGTGACGCAGATGCTGCGCGAGGCGGTGGACGCGGAGCTGCAGTTCTCAGAAGACCTGCTTGAGGGCGGCGTGGCGGGCTTGTCGACGCGAGACATGCGGGAGTACCTGCAGTACGTGGCCGACCAGCGGCTGGAGCGGCTAGGGATGGCAAAGGTGTTTGGGTCGCGCAATCCGTTCCCGTTTATGGACCTGCAGGATGTTCAGGAGCTGACGAACTTCTTCGAGCGGCGGGTTTCGGCTTACCAGGTCGCGGTGGAAGGGGAGGTTGCGTTTCACGAGGAGTTCTGAAACCGCCTGCGCGGCCGGCACCACCTGCGGTGGGGGCGGGGTGAGGTGGTACAGAAAAGCGGGGCCTTGGGGGGCCGCGTTGTGTTTGGGGCTTTACTTGCGGGGGGGTTGTGGGTTTGGTTGGCGGCTTTCTTTGCGCTCTTCTTGGCGGGAGCTTTGTCGGTCACGGTTTTCTTTTGAGCGGTGGTCCTTTTCGCTGCACTGGGAGCTCCGGTCACCGCGGCTTTCCCGAGTGCGGCGCGCGGCTTTTTGGGTGGTACGCCTGGGACGGGAGCCTCTTCAGTGGCTTGCGCTTCTGCTTCGAAGTGATCAATCTTGTGGTGTTCGGCTGGGCGTGAGGCGTGAGGCGCCCCTGCGGTCTCAGCTTGCTGGTCCGCAACAGCCCGGAGCTGAATTGCGGAGGGTTGGGGTTGGGATGCTGTTTTCGATTTCTCCTCAGCAGGAGCCGGCCGGAGCTGGAAGCCGGCCGCTGCGGCGCTTGCGAGGGCTCCCGCAAGAGTTTGCTCGAGCGCCTCGAGTTCGCGC
>CAXTRW010000199.1:0-5659 GCA_964246765.1 uncultured Acidobacteriaceae bacterium
TCTACTCCAACACCACGCTGGTGAGCCTTTTCCCCGCGCTCGGCGGCGGGGCAAATGGGGCGGTTACCAGCGTGTAGCGCTCATCCTCGACCGAGGAAACCGGGCGCTGCTTGTTGCGTGCGAGGTCCCACCACTCGTTGGAGTTGATGCCGTGGCCGTCGGTATAGGCGCCGGTGCCCAGGGTGGCGTGGCCGGGGGCGGTCTTGGTGTTGGCGTAGCCGTAGTAGCAGTCGGGAAAGTACGCGCCCCGGTCCAGAAACAGCCGAAAGCCGCGCCCTTTGAAGTCCGAGCGGTAGCGCTGGAGATAGTCGGCGCGGAACTGGTCGATGACCAGGATCACGACCAGCTTGGGGTGGGCGTCGTAAGCCGAGGCCCGTGCGACAGGCGCGGCCGCGAGCGCGGCGGACAGGAGCGGGGCGGCGAAGCGCTTCAACATGCGTGCGGGCAGCCTTTCCGGGCCGCGGATGGGCGACCGTTCCTCATAAGGATAGAGCAGAAACTCCCGGTATAAACTGGACTTCTCGGAGGGACCATGGCGACAGCGGCGCGGATACCGGTCGAGCTTTATCTGCACTCTGTGTATGAACCGGACGCGGAATATGTGGACGGGGAAGTGGAGGAAAGGCCCATGGGAGAATACGACCATGCGTCCTGGCAGAGGGCGCTGCAGAAGTGGTTCTTGCAATACGAAGACAAGTGGAATGTCCGGGTTCTGCCTGAGCTGCGGGTCCAGGTAAGCCCGACGCGCTACCGTGTGCCGGACATGGTCCTGCTCGACCACGCGCGTATCAAAGAGCAGATCATTACGCATCCGCCCATCGCCGTGTTCGAGGTCCTTTCCCCCGAGGACCGGATGGACAGGGCGTTGGTGAAGCTGGCCGACTACGAAGCCATGGGCGTGAAAAACATCCTCCTGATCGATCCGAAACAGGCCGTTGTGTGGAGATATGAAAACGGGACGCTGTTCCAGAGCCGGGCGAGCGAGCTTGCCGGAAGCCCCTGCGCGATCGACTGGGAAACCGTAACGGGCTATCTCGACTAGTTCCCGCATCAGAGCAACAAGATACGCCTGCGGCCATCGCGGGCAAGGGAATGGAGTCTCCCTTCAAATGCCGGGAACGGCTGATGACTCCTGCCAATTCTTTTCGCTTCGGCAAGAGGAGGGCAGGGCCATGGCTCCGTTCCTGTGGGTTACCTTCGGCAGCGCGCTCGGCGGACTGCTGCGTTACGTAGTGATCCGGCTGACATTCCCGATCAACGCGTCCGTGCCTTGGAGCACCATGGCCATCAACGTGCTCGGGTCGTTTTTGATCGGCTGGTTCGGCACGTTTACGCTGGCCGGCGGTCGCTATCCGGCCTCGGCGAACTTGCGGCTGTTCGTGATGGTGGGCGTTTGCGGCGGGTTTACCACGTTTTCTTCGTTCAGCCTGGAAACTTTCGACCTGCTCCGGGGCGGCGCATGGGCTCGCGCTCTATTGAACGCCGGGCTTTCCGTGCTGCTCTGCCTGGGCGCGGTGGCGGCGGGCCACTACGTTGGACAGCAGGGCCAGCCGGGTGCGATTGCTGTGGCGGAGACCGCGGAAGAGGAGCTTTCCGGCTGAGCGTGCTTATATCCCGAAGCCGGATTCCATGTTGACGTAGTTGTTCAGGTGCTCCCGGACGACCGTGTAGCACTCGCAGGCCACTTTCTCCAAAGCCTCCCGCTTCAGAATGGTGATTTGGCTGCGTTGGTGCTCGATCAGGCCGAGATGCGTGAAGCGGCCGATGCAGATGGTGACGCTGGGACGGGTGGTGCCCAGCATCTGCGACAGGAACTCCTGGGAGATATTGAAGGTGAGCGCGCCGGTGCGGTCCGCGCACAACAGCAGCCAGCGGGCGAAGCGCTGGTCCACATCGTGCTTGGCGTTGCAGGCCGCTGACTGCATGGTCTGGGTAAGCTGCGCCTGCACGTAGCGCAGGGCGAGCCGTTGAAAGTCGCCGCCGCGCTCAAACTCCTTCCTCCCGACCTCGATCGGGCACATAAAACCGTGGCCTGCAAGCTGCATGAAGACGCGGTTGAGGCTGTGCTTGGTGCCCATCAGCGCGGAAACGCCGATCACCGACTCATAGCCGAACAGCCCTACCTCGACCTGCGACCCGTCCAGCAGCATGCAGGTCATCGAGCCGAGGCCGGACTCGATGAAAAACAGATTGCGGATGGGCTGGTCCGGGGCTTCCAGCTCGCGCTGGATTTCGAGGGTCACCGGCTTGAGCGCGAGCCGGTCGACGATCTCAGGCGCTAGATTTCGAAGAATTTGGTTCTTGTACAGATGGGCAGGGGCAATCGCTTTGTGCGCCATGGAACAATGCTTGCACAAGCGCACTACGGTGCGCTAGCGAAAGTTCTTCTCGGTCGGGTCTGTTGCCGTCATCCGCGGCAGGTCGCGCTCGGTGCTGATCACGCTATTGCTGTTCTGCTCGCGGGCGGAGTAGAGGAAGCCGGCATGGTAAGTGACGGTGGTGTCGTTTGAAAAAGTAACAAAGACGGCGTCCGGGCAGTGGTCCACGGCGGTGATGCGAACGGTTGCGTCCTGATCGGGCATAGGGGAATCTCCAATGCGTAATTTATTCACGAGGCGGACGGCCTGGGTCTGTACGGTTCGCGCCATAACGGACGTTTGCGCCGGGGAAGCCGCCTGTAAGATAGGGCTGTATGCACGACCTGAGTTTTTTGCGGGCCAATCTGCCGTTGGTCGAGGAGCGCCTGCGCGCGCGGGGCTTGGACCCGGCCGCGGTGCTGGGCGACTTTCACCGTTTGGATGAGCACCGGCGCGCGCGGATTACTGAAGCGGAGCGGCTGAAGGCGGAGCGCAACAGCCTGAGCGAGGAAGTGGGCCGGGCGCGCCGGGCCGGGACTGACCCGGGCGCGATTGTCGAGGAAGTGCGGCGGCTCAAGGCGGAGGGCGAGGCGCTGGAGCAGGCGGCGCGGGAGGCCGAGGAGCAACTGCGCGCGACCCTGGCCGCGCTGCCGAACCTGCCGGCGGCGGATGTACCGGCCGGGGCGGATGAGTCGGCAAATGTCGAGCTCAAGCGCTGGGGGCCCCTTCCCAGCTTTGGTTTCGAGCCGAAAGCGCATCATGAGCTGGGCGAGGCGCTGGGCGTGCTCGACCTCGTGCGGGCGGCCAAGCTGTCGGGAGCGCGCTTTGCGGTGTTCTGGGGCGCGGGTGCGCGGTTGGAGCGGGCTCTGGCGCAGTGGATGCTCGACGTGCAGACCCGCGAGCACGGGTATATCGAGGTCGCGCTGCCGCTGATGGTGAATAGCCGGTCGCTGTTCGGCACCGGCCAGCTCCCTAAGTTCGCCGACGACCTGTTCCGGTGCGCGGACGACGAGGGGTATCAGCCGGGCGCGCTGCGGGACAGCGATCACTGGCTGATCCCAACCGCGGAGGTGCCGCTGTGCAATCTGTTCCGGGACGAAATATTGGACCCGGAGCAGCTTCCGTTGTCGGTGGCGGCGTGTACGCCGTGTTTTCGGTCGGAAGCAGGCTCGTACGGGCGCGACGTGCGGGGAATTATCCGCCAGCACCAGTTCACCAAGGTGGAGCTGGTGAAGTTTGCCCGGCCCGAGGAAAGCGCGGCGGCGCACGAGCAGATGACGCGCGACGCGGAAACGATTCTGGAGCGTTTGGAGCTGCCGTACCGGCGGGTGCTCTTGTGCGCGGGGGATATGGGGTTTTCGGCGGCGAAGACCTATGACCTAGAAGTATGGCTGCCCGGCCAGGGCGCGTTTCGGGAGATTTCGTCGGTTTCGAACTGCGAGGCGTTCCAGGCGCGGCGGGCGAACATCCGGTTCCGCAATGCAAAGGGCAAGGCGGAGCATCTGCATACGTTGAACGGCTCGGGGCTGGCAGCGGGCCGGGCGTGGGTGGCGGTGGTGGAGAACTATCAGCAGGCGGACGGGTCTATACGGATCCCGGAGGTTCTGCGGCCGTACATGGGCGGAGTCGAAATCATTGAAGCTCGCAAAAGTTTTTGAACGGGGGTCCCCACGAAGTGGGCGCCTCCCGCGTAGGGCTTCGCCGCAAGGGGGTTTTAGGTCTTTATGAACTTAGTCAAAAGTTACATCTTCTGGAAGTACGAGCGCGGCAGCCTGCACTACGACGTGATGGTGTCGCTGATTCTGGCGTTCATTTTCGTTACTCCGCACCTCTTTAACTACGGCGATCACGCGGTGGCCGACAACCTGTCGCCCTCGACCGTGCTGGTGCGGCCGACTGAGTCGGGCGCGATCTACGAGGTGCCGGCCGACCAGGTGCATCGGGCCACGGGCGTGCTGGCGCGGGGCATGGAAGCGCCGCTGGCTCTGGCCATCGCGCCGATTTCGGGCCCGGTGACGATTGATCGCTGGGAGCCGCTCAAGGACGCGAGCGGCCAGGTAACGGCCTACAAAGTTTGGGCGCACAGATAGGTGGAGGGCGGGATGCGAGTGTTTCTTTTAGGCGCGGCACTGTTCGCGGGAGCGGCGGCGCAGGCGCCGGCACAAGATGTGCAGCTGACCAAGGTGCTCGCGCAGATGGACGCCGCCTCGGCGAAGTTCCAAAGCGCGCAGGCCGACTTTGCGTGGGACCAGCTGACGGCGGTGGTGCAGGACCATGACGTGCAGAAGGGCACGATCGCGTTTCGGCGCGGGGCCAAGGGCACCGCGATGGCGGCCCACGTGCAAACCGAGGACGGGCAGCCCGCGCCCAAGGATGTGTTGTTCAAGGGCGGCGTGCTGGACCTGTACCAGCCGTCGATTAAGCAGGAAACGGTGCTGCGGGCGGGGGCGAACAGCAAGCAGTTTGAAAGCTACGCGACGCTGGGATTCGGGGGCAGCGGCAAGGACCTCCAGGAGAACTGGAACGTGACCTATGAAGGCGCGGACACGGTGGACGGGGCGTCGGTTGCCAAGCTGATGCTGACGCCGAAAAACGCGGGGCCGAACCCGATGTTCTCGCGCATCGAGATATGGGTCGATCCGGCGACCGCGACCTCGCGCAAGCAGGTTTTTTATAACCCGAGCGGGGACACGCGCACCGCGACGTATACAAACATCGTGCTGAACAAAGCCCCGGAAAGCGCGTTTACGTTGAAAGTGCCCGCCGGGACGAACGTCGTTCAGAAATAGCTCGACGGGACGCGAGCGCGAGGCCGCCCAGGACGAAAAGGATGGGGAAGCACTCGAGCGTGTAGCGTGGCTCGGGGGCCTCGATGGTCAGCAGCAGTGCGCAGCGCAGCAGCGTGAAAGCGGCGAAGATGCCGAGCAGCGGAGGCCGCTTGGAGGCGCCTACGCCAGCCAGGGCCAGGTAGGCCAGGTTGAGCGCGGCGAGAGCGTAGGCGAGCACCGTGTCCGGGCCTTCAGAGCGGTAGCGCCACCAGCGCAGGTCCATGTTGAAGAGCTCTGTCCGGGGGCGCAGCCACATGTCGGCGAGGCGCAGCAGCGGGAGCCCGGCGTAGTAGCGGAGCGGGTGGGCGCGGATGCGCTGGTGGGCGAGGGCGGCGAAGCGGGCGGCGACGGCATCGGGATCGGGGGATGCCATTGCCGGGTCGGCGACAAAGAAGGCGTGCGCTTCCACGCGGGTGGTGCCGAGAATGAGGTCGAGGCGGCGCTCGGCGGCGGCTTGGGCGATGCGCTCCGAGA
>CAXTRW010000200.1:0-5645 GCA_964246765.1 uncultured Acidobacteriaceae bacterium
GTGCTGGACTGCGCGAACGGCGCGGCATCGGCGATTGCGCCGGAGCTGTTCGCGGGGCTGGGCGGCCGGGTGGAGCTGACCCATTCCACGCCGGACGGACGCAACATCAACGAGGGCTGCGGGGCGCTGCACCCGGAGGTTGTGGCGCGGGAGACGCTTACGCGTGGCGCTTCGCTGGGAGTCACCCTCGACGGCGACGCCGACCGGGCTCTGTTTGCCGACGGGCAGGGCCGGGTGGTGAATGGGGACGCGGTGCTGCTGATGGCGGCGCGTTCGCTGAAGGCTTCCGGGTTGTTGCATGGGGACGTGGTGGTCGCGACCACCATGTCTAACATGGGCCTGGAGGCGGCGCTCGCCCGCTCCGGAATCCGGATGCTGCGAGCGCCGGTGGGCGACAAATATGTCCTGGAAATGATGCAAACAAATGAAGCGTCGCTGGGCGGAGAGCAGTCGGGGCACATCCTGTTCCCTCACCTAGCGACCACCGGCGACGGGCTGCTGACAGCGCTGGTGGTGCTGGACATCGTGCGGCGGAGCGGCCGCGGGCTCGCGGATTTGATCGGCGACCTGAAGACGTATCCGCAGGCGATCGTGAACGTGCGGGTCCGGGAAAAGCGGCCGCTGGGCGACGTGACGGCGGTGGCGGCGGCGATGGAGCAGGCGGAGCAAGCCTTGGGCCGGACCGGCCGGGTGGTGGTGCGCTATTCGGGCACCGAGGCCCTGGCGCGGGTGATGATCGAGGCGGAGTCAGAGGCGGCGATGCGGGAACACGCCGAACGCATCGCGGGGGCGATCCGGGCGGAGCTGGGCGCATAACGCGCGAAGCGCAAAGACAAGTCACGAAGTGACCGCAAGCCGCGCAGGCGGTTTTGGCCGTCGCTGTTTGGGGGCCGAGTCTGGGGGGAACCCCAGCTCAGGCAAGAGCTGGGGCCCCCCCGTTGAGCCTAATAGGAAAACCCCGGATTGGCTTGTTGGGCAAGCTGCAGCGCCTGCTGCGGAAACCACGCGCCCGCGGCCGGATCGGCCACGCCCCAAAGCGGATCAAAGGTGGCCTGCGCTGCCGGGGTGGTCGGCCAGCCGGCTTGGGTGTAGGCCGAGTAATCCCAGGCGCGGGCGCCCCCTTGCGCGTTGCAGGAGCCGTCGGACTGGCCGGGTGTTTTGATCCAAAGCGCCGCGTCGGCAAGCGGGTAGCCGGTGTTGGCGGTAGGGCGAATGCCCAGCCCGCGACCCGGCGGGTTGCACCAGCTGCCGCCGGCGAGCGTGGAGACGGCGGAAGCAGGCTGGTCGTATGGAGATTTACCGTACACGCTCGTGTCGAGCGGTCCCTGGCCATTGCGGCTGGTATCGACGACGAAGTGCGTGGTGGGCACCGCTTTGCCGAGGTTCGCCGAGTACCATTGATCGGTGTAGCCCCAGGTGGAAATGTCGTTAGGGTTCACGGGGCCATTGGGCGAGTAGTACTGGCTGGCGCAGTAGCTGTAATGACCCAAACGCCAACCGCCGTCCGCGGGGTTGTTGGCGAAGGCAATGCACTCGGAGATCCAGGTGTCGAACTTGGCTTCGTAGGTGGAATAGCGGTAGTTGGACACATTCGAGAAAAACCCTTGCGCCTGTGGCAGTCCGGCGGTCATTAGGCGCGTCGCCATGTCGCCAACGGCATGCCAGTTGCTGTTGCCCGCGTCGAGGTAGACCAGCGTGTGGGGGCCCGCGGCTTCGAGCTCCGTGACGGCGTATTGAACTTGGGTGTAGCGGTCCGCGGTGAGCTGTTTGGAGTCGACGCCGGCGGGGTAGCCGCAGTCGCTGGGCAGGTTGGCCAGGGCATCGGGCTCGACGATAAACACGGCCCGGTGATTGCCGAGCGGGCGGCCGATGCCGTCGATCCAGGTCTCATAGGCGGCCGTGTTTTCCGCGCCCCCGGCGGAGTAGGACCCGCAGTCGCGCCCGGGAATGTTGTAGAGCACCATGACCGGGACAGCCTGCTGCGCGTCGGCGCCCGCGAGCACCTGCTGCACCTGCGCGGTCACCGCCGCGGGCGAGCCGCTGGTAAGCCACACGGCTTGCGGCGTGGTTTCCATGGCAACCAGGAGCAGCGCGTTTTGCCATTGACCTTGGGTAAGCAGACCGAAGATTTGCTGGATGGAGCCGTCTGCGAACTGTGGGACGTAGAAGCGGGTGTCGCTGGGCAGAGTCCTGGGTGGAGCCGCGGCTTGGGCTGGCGCGGCGGTGGACAGCACAAGCGCCGCGGCTGCAAGGCAGGGGACGAGGAGGTGGCGGGGGGTGGGCATCGGATCTCCTGATGAGGTGGTAGTTTGGCAGGCTCGCTCGCATGCCGACGGTCGGCAACGGGCGAGAGATGGGGCCCGGGGGCGCGCTCCAGGGTCACAACCTTATAGGCTGGCGCATTCTTTGCTGTCAATGAAGAAAACGCAGGCGGGATTGCGGGCTATTGCTTCCGCTGTGAAGAGGTACGTGAACGCTGCTGCACCATGAGTGCGCTAGGGAAACGTGTTCGAATCAGCGCCGTGCAGATGGGTGACGGAATACCATCGCCGGGGCAGCCACTGGATTGCGAGGGCAGTGCGCTTAGGAAGCGGCTCTGGTTGCTTCGGAGAGGCGGCGTTCCAGCTCGGAGTTGCGGCGTTCGGCTTCGGCCAGGCGGCGCTCGGCGTCGTTGGCCTTGATGAGGGCCTTGATCTCGGCGGAGTTTAGCTCAATGGCGCGGAGATTGCGGACTTCCGACGCTTTAATCTCTTCGCGCACGAGCGCAAACTGCTCCCGCTGGTTCTCCTGCACATTGGTGAGCGTGGCCTTGAGCCAGCCGAGCTCGGGAGCGATCAGATCTTGGATGAGCTTGCGAACACCGCCTAGTTCGCCGCTTGTTTTTTCGACGTCCATGGATGATCTGTCCTCGACATGAGGGTATCACTTTTCGCCGGAGCACTCCTGTCGTTGCGATGAAGTTTCTGCAGTTCGGGAGCGGTTTTACTCGAGCTTGGACTGGCCGTATTCGAGCAGTGTGACCAGCAGGACGCCGCCGCAGATGTTGCCGGCGGTGGCGGCCCACAGCCAACGCAGAAAACCGGCGGCGGTCACCTGCCCCGCAAGCACGCTCGCGAGGATTTCACCGCTGGACGCAATGCAGTGGGCGAAGTGGCCGATGCCGACGACAAAAGTCATGAGCCAGATAAGCATGACCGAGCCGGTGATCGAATGGGAGCCGGAAACCAGCCAGGCCACCGTCGCGATGATCCAGCCGCCGACGACGCCGGACCAGAAGGCGTGGTGGGGGGGGACAGTAACGGCTTCAACCCCCAGGTGCGCGAGAGAGGCCACAACCTCGGGGCGCAAGGCGCCGGTTTTGACCGTGAGTAGGGCAAACAGCAGCGCGCCGATGACGTTGGCGGGAAAGACAATGGCCCACAGGCGAAGAGTTTTCCAGATGTGTTTGCGCTCGGCCAGCACCAGGGCTACGGGGTAAAGTGTGTTCTCAGTAAACAGCTGAGACCGGCCTACGATGACTACGATAAAGCCGAGGGGATAGAAAAGCATAGCAACAAGTCGCCCCGAAGGCGTCGCGCCCACCAAGGCCGTCAGGATCGCGACGCTCAAGCCGGTGAGGCCCATCAGCAGACCTCCGGCGATGCCGGAGATGGACAGGGCGAAGGCTCCGCGCTCAAGCTCGCGCCTGCCGTTGACCGTGACCTGGTGAAAGATCTGGTCGGCGGTGGGGCGGTCGAGGTTCTGTTGGGTCGACTGCGCGCCCTCTTCCTCGTTCGGCTCGGGCTTTTGCTCGGGTGGCGGCATTCGTTGCTTACAGGGTGACTTTGGCGTGGTCGCCGACATGGGTTTTGCCGCCGGTGGCGGCGCGGGCTAGGACCTGAACTTTGCGGACCAGAGCGCTGGACGGAGCGTCCCAGTATTCGGCGCCGTCGACCTTAACCCGCAGGACGCGGATCTGCGGGTCCTGCTCGCCTTCTGGGAACCAGGCCTTGTACATGGGGTTCCATAGCGCGGCGATCAGGGCGCGGTCGTTGGACAGGCTCGCGCGGCCGGTCATGGTGACGAACGAGCTCTTCGCGTCGGAATAGCAGAGCGAAACCTCGGCGTCTTGCTTGACCTCCTCGACCTTGGGGGAGTCTTCGCGGGTAAGAAAGACGACCTCGCCATTGAAGGGAGTGTTTTGGGTTGCCATGGGCCGGCTGTGCAGCGATCCGTCTGGGGCGACGGTGGTCATCATGCATATATGGATGTCTTTGGTCAGCTCGGCTAGCTTGTCAATGGCTTCGTCGCGGCTTTTGGGTTCTTCTCCTGCGGGCACCGGGTTTCTCCTTGGTAGGTTCTCCCCCACTCTGATGCGGCCCGGGCATCCAAAGCGCGTATGGCGGAGCGGGCGGATTTGGGGACGTTGGTTGGGTCGATGCGGGCTTGGGGCGACACCCCCGCCGTGGTGGAGCACCGGGGCGTGCGGCGGTTCGTGACCACGTATGCGGAGCTGGCCGGGTTGGCGATGCGGTTCGCCGGGGAGCTCGACCGTCGCGGGATCAGGCCCGGCGAGCGGATGGTATTGTGGGGAGCCCCGAGCGCGGAGTGGGTCGCGGCTTTTTTCGGGTGCGTGACGCGGGGGGTCCTCCCCGCACCGCTGGACGCTTCGGGATCGGTTGAGTTTGCGGAGCGCATAGCGCGGGAAACCGGGCCGCGGCTGGTGGTGGGCGATCGGGAGCTGGTGCGGGCGGCTCGTTTTGGGGGCGCGCGCTGCTTGTTTCTGGAAGAGCTGGCCGCGCTGCCTGAACGCGCGGCGGGTTCGCTACCCGCGCTCGGGCCGGAAACTCCTTTGCAGATCCTGTTTACTTCGGGGACAACAGGGGCCCCCAAGGGAGTGGTGCACACGCACGGCAATCTGCTGGCAAGTTTGGGTCCGATCGAGCGGGAAATCGAGAAGTACAAAAAGTATGAGCGGTGGGTGCATCCGCTCCGGTTTCTGCACACCCTGCCGTTGTCGCATGTCTTCGGGCAGTTTATGGGGCTGTGGGTGCCGCCGCTGCTGGGGGCCGCGGTGGTGTATGAGAGCCGGGTTTCGCGGGTGGCGGAGCTGATTCCGGCGGAGCGGGCCCATGTGCTGGCCGCGGTGCCGCGGACCCTCGGGCTGCTGCGCGGGCATTTGCTGGCTCGGGACCCGGGCTTGGCGGCCGAGGTGGAGGCGGCCCAGGGATTGCCGATCGCCAAGCGCTGGTGGCGGTTCCGGCGTGTGCACGGGCAACTGGGTCTGCGGTTTTGGGCGGCAGTGTGCGGCGGCGCGACCCTGCCGGCGGAGCTGGAGCGCTTCTGGACGGGGCTGGGTTTCGCGCTGGTGCAGGGCTACGGGCTGACGGAAACCTCGGCGCTGGTGACCCTGAACCACCCGTTCCGGACGGCTCGGGGCAGCTTAGGAACCCCTCTGCCGGTCCGTGAGCTGCGCTTGAGCGAGTCGGGCGAGCTGGAAGTCAAGGGCGCGATGGTGTCGGAGGGAAGCTGGGAAGGTGGGCGGATCGTGGCGCGCGAGAGCCCGTGGCTCGCGACCGGAGACCTGGCGGAGATCGAGGAGGGCGGCCGGGTTCGGTTTCTGGGCCGCACAGGGCAGCGTCTGGTAACGGCCGCCGGGTTGAATG
>CAXTRW010000201.1:0-5631 GCA_964246765.1 uncultured Acidobacteriaceae bacterium
CTCGACGCCCACCCCGACGACACCGTCGTCGTCACCAGCCCCCAGGGCGAGCTCACCCCCTACGGCCTGGTCCCGAAATACCAGCGTTTTCAGGTCGCCGGCATCTTCCACTCCGGCTTTTACCAGTACGACTCCGGCTTCGGTTTCGTGCGTTTGGCCGATGCCCAGGCCCTGTTCGGCGAGCCCGACCTGGTCTCCATCATCTCCTTCAAGGTCGATGACCTGAACCGCGCTGCGGCCATCGGTCGCGAGATCGAACAGGCTGCCGGCGCAGGTTTTGAGACCACCAACTGGATGGAACAGAACCGTGAGCTGTTTCACGCCCTCCAGCTAGAGCAGCTGGTCACCTTTATCGTCATCGGCCTGATCGTCTGCGTCGCGGCTTTAAACATCCTGGTCGCGCTCACCATGATGGTCATGGAAAAAACCCGCGACATCGCCGTGCTTCTATCCATGGGCGTCGCCCCGGCGCAGATCCGCGGCATTTTCCTCGCTCAGGGCATTCTCATCAGCGTCATCGGGACAGCGATCGGCCTCGCCGTCGGCTACAGCATCGCCCTCCTGTGCGGCCACTACCACCTGATCCACCTCTCGCCCGATGTTTACTCGATCGATACCCTTCCCTTCGCCCCCCGGCTCGCCGACGGCCTGCTGGTCGCCGCGGTTTCGCTCGGAGTCGCCCTGCTCGCGACGCTGTACCCATCAGCCTCCGCCGCCCGCGTTCTGCCCGCCGAGGCCCTGCGCTATGAATGATCCAGAGTTGCGACCAATCGCCGGCCCGGCACATCTATTGGTAAGGATAGAAAACCTGAGCAAGCACTATGGCATCGGAGGCGTGCGGCAAATCCGCCTCTTCGATCGGCTCTCGTTCTCCATCCCCCAGGGCCAGATACTGGCAATCACAGGGCAGTCCGGGGTGGGAAAAAGCACCCTTCTGCACTTACTGGGAGCGCTCGACCGCCCCTCCGGCGGTGAGATTTGGCTCGGCAAAACAGCCCTCAGCACGCTCTCAGGCGCCGCCGCGGCCCGCTTTCGTAACCGCGAAGTAGGCTATGTTTGGCAGTTCCACTATCTGCTCCCTGAGTTCACCTCGGCCGAGAACGTGGCCATGCCGCTGCTCGCCCGCGGCGAAAAGCAAAAGCAGGCGGCGCAACAAGCCGCCCACTGGCTTCATCGGGTCGGCCTAGGCGACCGGCTGCACCATCGCGCCGGCGCGCTCTCCGGCGGCGAGCAGCAGAGGGTTTCGCTCGCCCGCGCCCTCATCACGCAACCTAAACTCCTGCTCGCCGACGAACCCACCGGCGACCTGGACGAAGCCACCGCGGACACGGTTTTCTCGCTCATCGAAGAGCTCCACCGCGAGCAGGCCCTTACCACCGTATTGGTCACCCACAACATGGCTCTGGCCGGGCGTTGCCACCGTGTGTTACGCCTAACGCAGGATGGAATCAGGCAAGAGCCCGAACCCGCAGCCCGAACATCTATAGAGTAGAAACACGCAGGATTTTCTAGAGGCAAGCCTGTCTTGGCCGCAACCGCACCGTTTCCATGCAACGGTGCACCAGAAGTAAGGGGGAACATGTTCGAACGGTATACAGAAAAAGCGCGGCGCGTCATCTTCTTCGCCCGGTACGAGGCCAGCCAGTTCGGCTCGCCCTACATCGAGACCGAGCACCTGCTCTTGGGGCTGCTTCGCGAAGACAAGGCGCTCACCAATCGCTTCCTACGCTCGCACGCCTCCGTCGATTCGATCCGCAAGCAGATCGAAGGGCACACCACCATCCGCGAAAAAGTCTCCACCTCGGTCGACCTGCCGCTCTCAAACGAGTGCAAGCGCGTGCTGGCTTACGCGGCTGAGGAAGCCGAGCGGCTCTCCCACAAGCACATCGGGACGGAGCACCTGCTCCTCGGCCTTCTGCGCGAGGAAAAGTGCTTTGCCGCCGAAATCCTGCACGAGCGCGGCCTCAAGCTGCTCGCCATCCGCGAGGAGCTGGCCCGCGCCACCCAGGAAAAGGCCTCCCAGGGCGCGCAGCGCGGCGGCCGCGGCGAGCAGTCCGGCAACCGCGAGCAGAGTCTCCTGAGCGAGTTCTCGCGCGACCTCACCCAGGTCGCGATGGACGGCACGCTCGACCCGCTGGTCGGCCGCGACGGCGAGCTCGAGCGCGTGATCCAGATCCTGTGCCGCCGGACGAAAAACAACCCGGTGCTGATCGGCGAGCCCGGTGTCGGCAAAACCGCCATCGTGGAAGGCTTGGCCCAGCGCATTTCCGATGGCGAAGTACCCAGCTTCCTCGCCGACAAGCGGGTGCTCGCTCTGGACCTCTCGCTGATCGTCGCCGGAACGAAGTACCGCGGCCAGTTTGAAGAGCGGCTCAAAACCATCATGAAAGAGCTGATGGAGAACCAGAACTGCATCATCTTCATCGATGAGCTGCACACTCTGGTCGGGGCCGGCTCGGCCGAGGGCTCGCTCGACGCCGCCAACATCCTCAAACCCGCGCTTTCCCGCGGCGAAATCCAGTGCATCGGCGCCACCACGCCGGGCGAGTTCCGTAAATCGATCGAAAAAGACCGCTCGCTCGAACGCCGCTTTCAGGCCGTCAAAGTGCCGCCGCCGAACGAGGAAGACGCGATCAAGATCATCATGGGTATTAAGGACCGATATGAGAAGTTTCACGCGGTCTCCTACACCGATGATTCCATTGAGTTCGCCGTGTCCCACTCCAGCCGCTATATTCCCGACCGGTTCCTGCCGGACAAGGCGATCGACCTGATCGACGAAGCGGGCGCTCGCGTGAAACTGCGCCAGACGTCGCTGCCGGAGGAGATCACCGAAGTCCAGAAACGGATCAAGTTCATCGTGCACCGCATGGAAAACGCCATCGCCAACCACGAGTTCGAAAAGGCCCGCTTCTACTCCGACGAGGAGCGCAAAGAGCGCGAAAACCTGCGCGCCCTCCGCGACAAGTACCACCTCGACGACTCCACCGCCGGCATCGTCGGCCGCGAGGATATCGAGGACGTCGTCAGCCGCTGGACGGGCGTACCCGTCACCTCGATCAAGGAAGAGGAGACGCAAAAGCTGCTCCGCGTCGAGGGCGAGCTGCACAAGCGCGTCATCTCGCAGGAAAAGGCCATCTCGGCCTTGTCCCGCGCGATTCGCCGCTCGCGTGCCGGCCTGAAATCTCCGAACCGCCCCATCGGCTCGTTCCTGTTCCTGGGGCCGACGGGCGTCGGTAAAACGGAGATGGCCCGCACCCTCGCTCAGTTCCTGTTCGGGAGCGAAAAGTCGCTGATCCGCTTCGACATGTCGGAGTTCATGGAAAAGCACTCCGTCTCGAAGCTCATCGGCTCGCCTCCGGGCTACGTGGGCTACGAGGAGGGCGGCCAGCTGACGGAGCGCGTGAAACGCTCGCCGTACTCGGTCGTATTGCTCGACGAGATTGAAAAGGCGCACCCGGACGTGTTCAACATCCTGCTCCAGGTCTTTGAAGACGGCCACCTGACCGACGGTCTCGGCAACACGGTCGACTTTAAAAACGTGATCCTGATCATGACCTCCAACATTGGAGCTCGCCACCTCCAGCGCAAGCAGGGCTTGGGCTTTCAGTCGGAGCGCGAAGACCTGGTCATGGAGAAGGTCGAGGAGCTGGTCAAGAACGAGGTCAAGCGCACCTTCAACCCCGAGTTCCTGAACCGCGTGGACGAGGTCATCATCTTCCACTCGCTCTCGGACGGTGACCTGATCCAGATCCTCGAACTGCTCGTCCAGCAGCTCAACGCAAACCTGGTCCAGAAAGCAATTACCATCTCGGTCACCGAGGATGCCAAGAAGTGGATTCTCGAAAAAACGCTGGTCGACCGCAGCTACGGGGCACGCCCCTTGCGCCGCGCCCTCCAGCGGTACGTCGAGGACCCGCTGTCGGAAGCTCTCATTGCCGGCCACATCTCGGAGCGCCCCGCCTTCCTCGAGGTGTACCTCGAGAACAACCAGCTCTTCTATCGCCCCGTTTCCAGCGAAGGCGAAGAGAGCGAAGGCAAAGCCCTCCCCGAAGGCGTCCTGCTCTACAGCGCTTAGCCCGTACCAGCACAAAAAGCCCCGTCCCAACCAGGACGGGGTTTTTTGCTTTCCACTCATAACTTGGAGCGGGAGACCGGGATCGAACCGGCGACATTCAGCTTGGGAAGCTGACGTTCTGCCACTGAACTACTCCCGCCTGTATCGCGCCCTTTCGGCGGCGCTGTGGTGAAGTATACCGCACGAGTGCGGTGCCGGTGCCGCCCCCGGCAATCCTGCGCCTACTTGCAAGCGAAGCCTACTGCCGCTGGGCGGCTGTCGGTATTTTGCTCGTCCTTGTCCGGCGCGGGCCCGCCTTCGCCGCCACGGGGATCGCGCTTGGGCTCGCGGCTAGCCTGCTTGCTCCGGCTACTGGTCGGGAGCGTGCTCGGAGGCGAGTTTAACCCGGGACGCGCCCGGTGGCCAGTCTGCTCGCGGACCCAAGCCTAGCCGCGCTCCTGGCCGCCGCCGCCCTGCTGCCGGCCGCGCTCGCCGTCTCCAGCCTGCCGCCTGGCTTCCCGGGTCGACCCCATGGAGGCCCTCCGATCAGAGTGACCGAGCCTTCCCCGGCGTCAAGGGAAAGCGCCGCAAACCAAGCAGCTGCAAGCCGCACAGCAACACGAACCGCGGGTTGTTCGCGAGGTATCGCCGCCAAAGCCGCCGCGGCTCCTTCCCCAGCCGGTACAGCCACTGCAGGCCGCTGCGCTTCATCCAGTCCGGCGCCTCACTCAGGTTGCCGCTCAACAGGTCAAACGCCGCGCCTACCCCCACCATCAACGGCACCGGCAGCCGCGCGCCATACTCGCCCATAAAGCGCTCCTGCTTGGGCGTGCTCAGGCCTATCCACAGCACGTCCGCGCGCGACCGCTCGATCGCCTCGGCGAGCTCCCGCTCTTCCCCGTCGTTCAACGCGCGAAACGGCGGCGTGTAGCAGCCCACGATCTCGACCCCGGGAATCCGCTCGCGCAGGCTCGCCCGCAGCGCTTCCGCGACTCCCGGCTTGCCCCCGTACAGGAAGTGCCGCAGCCCGCGCTCCACCCCTGCCGAGCACAGCGCCACCATGTAGTCCGGCCCATACACCCGCGTCATCCGCCGGAACCCGTGGAAATGCCCCAGCCACACCGTCGGCATCCCGTCCGGCGTGGTCAGGAACGAGCCGTTCAGCAGCCGCCGGAAAGCCTCGTCTCCCTGCGCCTCCATGATCCCGTGCACGCCGGTGACGCACACGTAGCCTCGTTGACCGCGCCGCAGCAGCTGCAGCGATTTCTCCACCGCCTCGCCCATTGAGATCGCGCTGACCCCGACGCCGAGAATGTTGACGCGCGGGGTTTGCTCTTCCACCATGAGGGCTCGCTCCTGTTCGCTCCTTATCCTGCCATCCGGAGCCGGTTTGCCGCCACCGCAAAACGCGGGCGCTGCGCGTTTTAAACGCAACAAAAATCGATTTTCCTCTTATGTGTCCTGGGATAATACACCCGAAATGAACAATTTTTACGTCGTTGACTTTGATCGGCGTTTCTGGAACACTCCGACGTAACTGAGAGGGCGAAGCTAGGTCTGCCCTCCCCCTCCGC
>CAXTRW010000202.1:0-5579 GCA_964246765.1 uncultured Acidobacteriaceae bacterium
GCCCTGGGCTGGGCCGGAATCGTGGCCTGCGTGCTGCCCGTGGCGCTCATCGGCGGCTTGTTTATCGGCATGGCCGCGGCGGGGGCGCAGACCGCGGGCGAGCTCATGTTTGCCGTAATCGCGGTGTTCGCCTCGACCCTGGCCGATGAGCTCCTGTTTCGCGGCTACCCGTTTCAGCGCTTGATCGAGGCAATCGGCCCCACGCTCGCCACCATTGTTATGGCCTGCGCGTTCGCCCTGGTGCGGGTCGGCGGCTTCCCCGGCGCGGCCGGCGGGCTCGCTTCGCTGCTGCTGGGTTTTCTGCTGGCCATGGCCTACCTGCGGACGCGCGCACTGTGGGTGGGGTGGGGCTTCCATTTCGCCTGGAACGCGACCATCGTGATTCTGTTCGGATTGCCCCTCGGGGGCGCAACAGAAGCGGCGCCGGTGTTTTCCACCTACACCAGCGGGCCTCTGTGGCTCACCGGGGGCGGCTCAGGGCCGGAAGGCTCCGCAGTCGCGATCCTGGCGCTGCTGGCGCTGCTGGTGGTTCTAGGCCGCGCTACGCGCGAGTTGCGCTATCGCTGGGCGATGCCGCAAATCGTCCCCGCCGGTATCCCGGTCGATATAGACGCCGCCGCGCGACGGCAGCACGAGCAAGGCATGGGACCCGCGGCGCCCACGCAAAAGCCGCTGGTGCAGATCCTTCCGGTTGAGCCGTCCCCCCCGCGCAGACCGGAAGAGCCGTAGCGTTTTGCGGCACACGCATCCGTTTGCCGCTCGCCGTTCGCAATCGTCTTGCCAATCCGCCCGAAACAAGTGCATTCTGTTCTCGTACGGAGGGTGTCCATGCCTCCCGCAGCTGCTTTTTTCCGTCTCCTTTCCGTTGGCGCGGCGCTGGCCGGCTTTGCCGACGGTGCCCAAGCGCAGGTGTTCACGGTCAGCACCGAGCACATCGAGGGGCGGTTCCTGCAGTTCCAGCCTACGCATGTAGAGCTGCCTAAAATGCACGCGGGCCCGTTCACCTGGGACAATCTGCAGCGCACCCTGGCGGCCGAGCAGGGCTACGCCATGCGCCCCCTGCCGCTCGCGAGCCGCGGCCTGACGGTGGTGGCCAACGGGCCGATGACCCCTTCCGGCTCCGACTATGTGACGGAGCTCGACAGCAAAGGGATTTCGTCGCGGCCCGGCGACCGCGTGGCGGTCACAAAAATCACATTTCGGCGGGACCGGCTTATCCTCGACCTGAACGGCGGCCCGGACGTGCCGCACAAGTTTTTGCGCCACATAGAAATCGGCGCGGGCGGGGGCACCATGCCGCTTGCGGCCGATAACGGCGAACAGGCGACCGGGTCGCGGCTGACGTTGATTTTCCCCGGGGGCGTCCCCAACGTCACCGGTGACGAGATAAAAGCGCTGATCGCGCCGATCGTCGGCTTCGGCGAAAAATCGCCGCTCGAAGCCTACGTCGAGACGCTGCCGCCGTTTCTCAAGAGGGCGATCCTGGACAAGCGGGTCCTGGTCGGCATGGACTCAGACATGGTGCTGCACGCGCTTGGCGCCCCGGCGCAAAAGGTGCGGGAAACCGCAGACGGGCATCCGTTTACCGAATGGATCTATGGTGTGCCGCCCGAAAAGACCCAGTTTGTCCGGCTGCAGCACGATCGGGTGACGCAGGTGGAAGAGGCATCGGTGGGCGCGAGTCCAATCGTCAGGAACACGAACGAGCTCGGCGACTACTGGGAAACCGAAGGCAGCGGCGGCAATGAGAGAAAGATCCAGCTCGGCGACCGGTCCGAGGCCGACCGCGTTGCGCAAAACGCCCCGACTTCCGCGCCGCCCAGCCTTCGCAAGCCCGGGGAAACGCTGCCCAACGACAAAAACACCACCAAACCGCAGATGGGGCCGGTGCAGTTTCCGCCCAGCCACGCGCCCAGCCAGTAAATCGGCCGTGTAATATCGAGGAGAGCGGCTCCCGGAGTTCAGGGTTGAGCCCGCGGCGCACACACTCAAGGGAGCAAGGAACGGAATGGCAAAGATCGCAAAGACCGCAGACCGCAAAAAGGTCATGGACACCACGAAAAGCACTGACTGCCCGAAATGCTCCAAGCCGACGCGCATCGTGAAGCGCGTGAAGGACCGCGAGCGCGGAACGCCCGGCGGCGTGTATATCTCCTGCTCCGCGTGCGAGTTCCACGAGAAACTTTAGGTGTTTGTTTAAGACAAGCCCGGCACCGACGCTGGGCTATTTACTGCGCCAGCATCTCCGTCAGGATGCCGAGGTATGCCGCCGCGGGTTCGGGCGCGGCGGTGACCGGTCGCCCAATCACAAGCTGATCGGCTCCGTCTCGCAAAGCCTGTGCCGGGCTGCTGACGCGCTGCTGGTCGTCCCCTGCCGCCCCGGCAGGGCGGATGCCTGGGGTGACCAGGTGCGAACCGGGGAGCAACGCCCGCAACTCGGCGGTTTCGCGAGCCGAGCACACCAGCCCGTCAATCCCGCAGGAAGCGGCCATCTGCGCCAGCCGCGCCACCTGGTGCGCGGGGTCTGCCGCGACGCCGATCGAAGCCAGTTCTGTGCCGTCCATGCTGGTCAGCACGGTGACTGCCAGCAGACGGGTTGCCGAGCTCTGAGCCGCAGCCGCGGCCGCCCGCAGCATCGCCGGGCCCCCGCTCGCGTGCACCGTGAGCAGCGCCGGCTCGAGCGGCAAGACCGAGCACACCGCGCCGGCCACCGTGTTTGGAATGTCGTGCAGTTTTAGGTCGAGGAAAACGCGGTAGCCCCGCGACGCCAGCTCGCGAACCAGCGTGGGTCCCTCGGCCAGATACAGCTCCAGCCCCACCTTGACCCAGCGCGGCCGCGCGGGGCCCGGAACGTTGCGCTCGATACCATCCAGCAGGGCGAAGCACCGCGAGGCAGACGGGAGATCCAGCGCGAGAATCAGCTTTTCACGCGCCTGCTCGAAGGCCGGAGCGGTCAGGGTCAGCGGCCCAGTACCGGCAGAGGGCTTTGCGCGTCCGCCAGCTCGGTGGCGCGGTCCAGCACGTCCAAACGCACCTTTCCCGTGCCGTTAAAGCCCAAAAAGTGCGCCGCGGCATAGGAAAGGTCGACGATGCGGCTGGCCAGGTAGGGCCCGCGATCGTTTACGCGCACAACTACGGATTTGTGGTTGACCAGGTTGGTGACTCGGACCAGGGTGCCGAGCGGCAGGCTGCGATGCGCGCAGGTCAGGTCGGTCATGTTGTAGTTTTCGCCGCTGGCTGTCTCGTGCCCCTGGAAACCGCCGCCGTACCAGGAAGCGCGCCCGATCTGGTACCAATGCGTTTTCACGGGCGGCGCGACGTGTGCGCTGCTTGTAGAAGCCTTCGCGGACTTGGCGATATCGGCAGTGCCCAGGCAGAGCGCCCCCGCCAGCGTGAGGCCAATCCAGGTCGAAATGCGGATTCCGTCGGCTGTCCCAGGCATGTCGTGGATTGAACCAAATGAAAATTGGTAAGTCAATAGCTCTGAGGTATTTAGACCAGACCGAATGGGCTGAGGAGAAGCCTGAAAACCGGCAGATCGTGCAATTCGTACGAGATTCTTTCTCGTAATTAGGCTGCCGGCGAGCATATAAGCTGGAACCATGCAAAATCCTCCCGACGGGAAGCCCCGGCGCACCTCTGAGAAAAAAGCCCTGCCGCCCCCGGCAGTTTTGACGGTTGCGGGGTTGGATCCATCCTCGGGAGCGGGTTTTACGGCAGATCTTAAGGTATTCGCGGCGCACGGGCTGTACGGCCTGGCCTGCCCCACCGCGCTCACGGTGCAGTCGACCGCGGGCGTACGCCGGACAGAGCCGGTCGCGCCGGAGTACGTAGCGGACGCGCTCGCGTGCCTGGCCGAGGATATAGCGATTGCGGGCGTGAAGATCGGGATGCTCGGCTCTGCCGGAGTGGTCCGGGCGGTGGCCGAGTGGCTGGGGACCTACCGCGTCGAGGCCGTGGTACTGGACCCCGTGTTTCGATCTAGCTCCGGCCACATGCTGCTCGACCCGGAGGGCCTCGCGCGCCTACGCGACGAACTGCTGCCGCTGGTCTCGGTGCTCACGCCCAACCTCCCGGAAGCCGCCGCGCTGGCCAGCATCCCAGTGGGAACCCGTGCGGACGTGCGGCGCGCGGCAGGGTTGCTGCTGGGGCAAACGCGGGCCGTGGTGGTGACCGGCGGCCACCTGCGGGAACCGGCCACGCCGGACGACTTTCTGCTGACGGCCGGCGATCCCGACGGCACGTGGTTCCCCGGCCTTCGCGTCCACACCCCCGCGACCCACGGCACCGGCTGCGCCTTTTCCTCGGCGCTGCTTGCAAACCTGGTTCGCGGGCAAGCGCTCCCGGAGGCTGTGCGGGCAGCCAAAGCCTACGTGCGGGCCGCGCTGGAGCACGCCTACCCGCTGGGCCGGGGGCGCGGGCCGGTGAACCACCTGTACAAATTGCCGGAAAGCCCCGCCACGGGTCCGGAACCGTCAAAATAGATGCAGGGGGAAACGCAATTGAGGCTGGGATGGGGAGTGGAGATGTGCTGCGCGGCGGCGCTGGGGCTGTGGGGCGCCGCGGCCCAAGCGCAAACGCGGGTGGACACGGCGGCGCTGAACCGCACCGCCGCTGTGAAAGAGGGCTTCGCCGCCTTTTACGTGATGGATTACGAAACCGCGTTCTACGACTTTGAACAGATCGCGGCGGCCCACTCGGACGACCCATTGGCGACCGATTTTCTGCTGGACGTGACGGTGTTTCGAGAGCTGAACCGGCTCGATCTGCTGGACACTACGTTCTACGCCAACGACGGCTTTCTAAGCGGCAAACACACGGTCGTAGAAGACCCCGCGACTCGGGACCGCATACGCGCCTTGGCTGAGAAGGCGCAGGAGCAGGCCGACGCGCTGCTCGCGAAAAACCCGCACGATGTGGATGCACTGTACGCCCGCGGCTGGTCGCGCTCGCTGCTCGCGACCTACGACGCGCTCGCCGAGCGGGCGTTCACCGCGGCGCTGAAGCTCGCGGTGGGAGCGAAAAACGACCAGGAAGAGGTACTCAAGCTCGACCCGAACTACGTGGATGCGAACCTGGTAGTGGGGACATACCAATATGTGGTGGGCGCTCTGCCCAGGGGATTCAGGCTGTTGATCGGCATTGCCGGCATTTCCGGCAGCAAGCAGAAGGGCATGAGCATGCTCCAGATCGCCGCGGACCACGGGGTTCGCACCTCCATCGACGCGCGCACGGTGATGATGCTGTTTCTGCGGCGCGAGGCCAAGTACCCCCAAGCTCAAGCGCTGGCGCAGAGCCTGGCCAACCAGTACCCGCACGACTACCTCTTTCAGCTCGAACTGGCGAACCTTGAGAAAGACTCGGGCGAGGGGCCGCAGGCGGTTGAACGCTACCAGCGCGTCCTGGCCCAGGCTCGGCAACCGGGGTATTTCCACAACGCGCATTTGGAGCTGGGCTACTTCGGCCTGGGCGACACCTTGCGCGGGCAAAAGCAGTACGGCGCGGCCGCCGAGGCCTACCGCGAGGCAGCCCAGACGCCCACCGTGAGCCCAGAGCTGAAGCAGCGCTGCCTGGTGGCC
>CAXTRW010000203.1:0-5523 GCA_964246765.1 uncultured Acidobacteriaceae bacterium
GGTCGCCGGACGGACGTCACTTGGTGGCGATGGCGCGCGAAGGGGGCTCGGCCTGGCGCATGCTGCTGCTCAACGCTGACGGGGGCGCGCCGGAGCGCCTGCTACGTGAGCCGCGCAACGAGGCGGACCCGACCTGGTCGCCGGATGGCACACGAATTGCCTTCGGGCGCACTCCGGACCTGATGGGGCACGAAAACGGCCCCAAGCAGATTGAGTTGCTGGATCTTCGGACGCGCCGGGTCGAGCCGACCCCCGGTTCCGCCAGCCTGTTCAGCCCGCGGTGGTCGCCGGACGGCAGGTGGATCGCAGCCCTGACCCTCGGCGAGCAGCGCTTGATGCTTTACAACGTGGCGGGCGGCGGCTGGCGCGAGCTGGGGCATTTGCGCGCTTCCGACCCGGTCTGGGCCCGGGAATCTTCAGTCATTCTGGTGCACACGGCTTTCAGCAATCCGCAGGCCATCCTGCGGGTTCCGGTCGCGCTCGGCGCGCCGTTCACCATCGCCACGCTCAATACCCTGCCGTGAGCGATAAGGCCGACTATGTGTTCGTGGGAACGACCGACGATGACGCCCCATTGGTGCGAGTGCGGACCGCCACCGCCGACCTGTACACGATGGACCTCCGCCGCTAAGGCAGTTCTCGTACATACGTAGAGCGGCCGGCATCGCTGGACGTGGCTTTTCCGGCGGGAAAAGCCACACTGCCACAAAACTCTCCCTCTCCACCAATACGAGAACTGCCTTAAGGCTTCAGGATCACCTTGATGTAGCCTTCTTCGCGCGCGTCAAACTTGCGAAAGGCTTCCGGCGCTTCGTCCAACGTGAGCCGGTGGCTGACCACTAGGCTGGGTTTCGCCGCGCCGGTCAGGATCATGTCCCGCAGCTTGCCGTTCCAGCGCTCGTCGTCGTCGCGGCCCATCGTGATGCGGACATTTTTGCCGAAAAACTTGTCCCACGGCACCAGCAGCTTGCCTTCTTTCAGCGTCGGGTCTACCCCGTTGGGGTCTTTCGGCGGCCACACGCCGATGATGGCGACCCGGCCCGCCGGGTTGATCAGCTCGGCGATCGCCTCGGTCACCCAGAGCGGGTCTTCCTTGTTGTAATTCTGCTTCGATCGCGCCTGGAACCCGATCGCATCGATCGCGCAGGTTACGCCGCTTAAGGGCTTTTCGTTGCGAAATGCGCCGCCGGATCGCCATTTGCCCTGCTCGGCCTTGATCTGCTCGACCGGGTCGCCGTGAAGGAAGTAGACGGGCACGCAGCCCAGCTCGCCGGCCTTCTCCAGCCGCTCCTTGACAGCGTCGACCACATACACGCGCGCCGCCCCGCGCAGCTTGGCTGAGTACGCGGCCAGCAGCCCGACCGAGCCCGCTCCGAAGATCGCGACCGTGTCGCCGGGGCCGATGTCGCAGATAGCCGCGGCATGGTAGCCAGTGGTCCAGGCATCGGCCAACAGCACGAAGTCGTCTTCCCACTGGTCGCCGGGCTCGCCGGGCAGCTTCAGGCAGTTGGCATCGGCAAACGGGATCCGCAGCAATTCGGCCTGGGCGCCCTGGTAGCCGCCCTTGTTCGGATAGCCGTAGGCGGCGCCCGCCGCCGGAGGGTTAGTCATGAGGCAGGCGGAGCTGTGACCCTCCACGCACATCGCGCAAAACCCGCAGCAAATGTGCGTGGGGACGGTCACCCGGTCGCCTTCTTGCACGTTTTTCACCGCGGAGCCGACCTCCTCCACCACTCCCAGCGGCTCGTGCCCAATCACGCCGCCCTCGATCCCGCGCATCCGGCCTTCATAGAAATGCAGATCGGTGCCGCAGATCGCGCTCGACGTCACCCGGATCAGTACGTCGGTTTGCTCCCGCATCTCCGCGTCCTTGACTTCCTTCACCGCGATCCGACGAGTTTCTTCAAGCACCGCTGCTTTCATGTCCGCGCCCTCTTTGCGATAGGATGCGGCGTCACTTATCACATCCTGCGCGTTCCGCTGTGTTACGGCGGTGATCTCGAACGTACCGAAGTAATCTTTTCGCGCGATCGAGGCGCTCCGCATACTGGGCCCACTACTCCGTTCGTTTATCGCCGGCCGACCCGGGTCCGGGGCTGCGCGCTCCCTGCGCACGCTCCAGCGCCGGAATATGTGGCGGGAGCACACTTTTACGTCGCCTGAAGTCGGGCACGAGGGATGGAAAAGGGTTTCGGGATGCGTGGTTTTTATCTGCGACGCGGCGCGCTGCTGCTCCTGCTCCTGGCAGGTTGGGCGGGCGTGTGCGTCCCGCAGAACACGACGCCGGCCGCGCGCAGGCAAGCCGAGGATCAACGTTTTCTACTGAATCGGGGCATCGGACCGGCTGCCGCGGCGGCGAGACAGGCGAGAGAACGTGCCGGGACCACTCCCTTGCCCGCGGCGCGCCGGGCGCAGGCCGTCCGTTCGCGCCGGATGGCTGTCGCGCAGACCGCTTCTCAGCCCTTCCTCAATACCAGCCAAACGGTTTGGCAAGCCGCCGGACCAGTACAGTTGAGCACGCCCGCTTACGGGCTGGTCACGGGCCGCATCAGCTCGCTTGCGGTCGACCCGTCCGACACTTCAGGAAACACGGTCTACCTGGGCGCCACCGGCGGTGGGGTTTGGAAGAGCACAAACGCGGCAGGGAATGCGGCATCCGTCACGTTTCAGCCTATGACCGACGACCTCCCGGTATATCAGAGCGACTTTCCCTACTATCCCAGCCTTTCCATCGGCGCGATCACGGTAAACCCCAATAACCCCCAGAACGTGCTCGCGGGTACCGGCGACCCGAATGACAGCTTGGACTCGTACTACGGCGCGGGCGTGCTCCGCTCCACCGACGGCGGCAACAGCTGGACGCAAGCCTACCAGAGTAATGACATCTCCAACTCCGGCGCCGATTACAGCTTCGTCGGCGCGGGTTTCGCCGGGTTTGCCTGGAGCGGGACCACGCCGAACCTGGTGGTTGCCGCCGTCTCCCAATCCGCAGAAGGAACGCTGGTCAACGACGGCGCGAACTCGACGGGCGCTCCCATGGCGGGGCTGTATTACTCGCAGGATGGAGGCCAAACCTGGTATCTGTCCACCATCACGGACGGGCCCGCAGAGATCGTGCAGTCCAGCAATCCCGCTGCGTCGCCGCCCGGAAATGCGCCGACCTCAGTGATTTGGAATCCGAAGCGAAACCTGTTTCTCGCCGCGGTCCGCTTCCACGGCTACTACTCCTCCCCCGACGGCGTGACCTGGACCCGGCTCGCAAACCAGCCCGGGGCCAACCTGTCCACGCACTTTTGTCCGGCCAATCCGGGTGGGCTTGGAAGCCCGCAGTGCCCGATCTTTCGCGGCGTGCTGGCCGTGCAACCGCTCACCGGCGACACCTTCGCGCTGACCACCGACCTGAACAACGTGGACGGGGGGCTCTACCAGGACGTTTGTTCCTCAACCGGCCTCGCCGTAAGCTCCTGCAACACCTCCAATACGGTCACGTTCGGCACCAAAATCAACGACACGGCGCTCGACACGAACGGAATCATCCCGCAGGCCGGCTACAACCTGGCGCTTTCCGCGGTCGCTTCGCAGCAGGACACAATCCTGTTTGCCGGGACCGAGGATATCTACCGCTGCTCGCTCGCGAACAGCTGCCAGTGGCGCAATACCACCAACAACGCGACCTGCGCCAAGGCCCAGGTCGCGCCGAACATCCACGCCATCGACGGCACCGACGGCGCGAACGGCCTCATTTTCTTCGGCAACGACGGCGGCCTGTGGCGCACCACCGATACCCTGGCCCAAACCGGCTCTGTTTGCGCCTCGACCGACGGGTCGCACTTTGACAATCTTAACGGCGGCATCGGTTCGCTGGCTGAAATCAGCCACCTGGCCGTAAGCCCGGCAAACGGCTCGCTGGTGCTGGCCGGCATGGGGGAGTTCGGCATCGTCGGCAGCGAAAGTGCCCCGGCGCAAGGCGGCACGGGCGCGTGGCAGCAGCTGCTGACCGGCGAAGGCAGCTATGTGGCCATCGATCCGGCCAACCCGGCCAACTGGTTCGCGGACGCACTCGCCGGGGTTGGCATTTTCGCCTGTCCAAACGGAGGAAACTGCACCACAAGCAATTTCGGCACGACCCCCGTGGTCGGACGATCGCAGGTCGAGGGCGATGCGGACTACTTTCTCGACCCCGCGCCCTGGATCCTCGATCCGGGCAACACCTCGAACGTTCTTCTAGGCACCTGCCGCATGTGGCTGGGGCCGGCCGGCGGCGGCTGGAGCGGAACCGACCTGATCAGCGGCAAGCTCGATACCCCCAACGACAACGGCAACGGCCCAGCTTGCGACGGCAACGCCTACCTGCGATCCGTGGGCGCCGGCGGCAGCTACAACGCCGGCGGTGAGCAAATATACGCCGGCATGGCCGGCCCGGGCGACGGCGGCGCGACCGTGCCGGGCCACGTGTACGGAGCCGTCGTGCCGCAGGGGGGCGGCGGGGCGCCCGGGCGCGGCCGTTGGCGCCATACCGGCGGCCACGCAGCGCTGCCGGAGCAGTTCAACAGCGACGGCAGCGCCGTTTCGTCCATCGCCGTCGACCCGAACGACCCCACCGGCAAGACGATGTATGTAGGGATCGCGGGTTTTCCGACCGGCCAAAATGGAGTCATCTACGGTTCCACCGACGGCGGCCAAACCTGGTCCAACCTGACCAACAGCCTCGTCTTCGCGCCCGTCAACAAGGTCGTCGTCGACCCGAACAACAGCAATTACGTGTATGTCGCCGGCGACTTCGGGGTTTACTTCACAAACAACATAGGCCTGTGTGCTGGGACGGGCCCAAATTTCCGAAGTTGCTGGGCTCAACTGGGCTCCGGCTTGCCGAACGCGCCCGTGACCGACTTACAGGTGTTCAGTAACGGGGGAGCCACGGTGCTGGAGGCAAGCACTTACGGCCGCGGCATCTGGACCATCGGGCTCCCGACTAAGTTGGTGCCCCCGCAGGCCGGACTGTCGCCCTCGAGCGCCTCGTTTGACCCGGCGGGCGTGGGCTCGCCAAGCGATTCCACGCCGACTTTCACGCTCACGAACACTGGCAAACCCCCCTTGCTTATCGGCGAGATCGCCGCCGCGCCCAACGACTATGCGTCGACCAACAATTGTGGCGCGTCGCTCGCAGGTGGAGCCAGTTGCTCCATCCATGTCACGTTCAACCCAACCGCCAACGGCGACCGCCCCGGCACGCTTACCGTGCATGCCAACACTCCGGGCCGCACTATCACGGCCACCCTCGACGGCGTGGGCCAAAACCCGGGGTTGCTCACCGTCGTTCAACCGGCGCCCCCGGAAGCACTGAGCTTTCCGACGACTTCGACCGGCTCGAACTCGCAAGCTTTAAACGTACAAATCCAGAACACCGGTCAGGCTGTGGCCGTGTTCAAGTCCCGCTCCATCGGCGGCACAAATAGCACGGAGTTCAGTCTAGAAGCTGTTATTAACTTTGCATCCAGGTAGCCACTTTGCGGCAGGCGGAGC
>CAXTRW010000204.1:0-5510 GCA_964246765.1 uncultured Acidobacteriaceae bacterium
CTCATACGCCATCATCCCGCCATCCTCATCATCCGGATGCGCGACGATCATCATCAGGCTCCCCCAGGTCCGCAGCTTCCCGAGCGTCTGCGCCAATCCATCCGCCCCCCGGTCCTCGGGCAGCGCCACGGCATCCACAGCAGGCGCAAACGTCGCAGCCCAAGGCACAGCCTGCGCCCGCGCCGCCGCACCGGAAAGCAAAATCACGCCCAAACCGCAGGCCGAAAAGGAAGCAAAGTGAGAAGGAAACACAGGGAAAGTCTACAGACCCGCCGCCGCGCCTCTTGCCGAAACACGGCTGGGGGTGTTCCACTAGGGCAAGCTGTGCGGAAACTCTTCTCCATCCTGCTCCTGGCAATGTTCACCCTGCCTCTCCTCTCGCCGCTCCTCGCCTTCGGAGCCGATGCCGGCCTTCCTGCCTGCTGCCGAAGAACCGGAAAGCACCACTGCATGATGAGCATGGGCGAGGGCCCGCGGCACGGCAGCCCTGCCTTCAGCCTTCCCCCTGAAAAGTGCCCCTGCTGCCCGGGAGTCCTTCCCGCGACGCACCCCAATCCCCTGTCCGCGCCCCCGGCCGGAGCGATCTACGCCGCTCTGGTCAGCCACCCCGCCGCCGTGGCCCAAACCGAATCGAAGCGGCGCATCGCCCGCGACCGCTCGCGCCAAAAACGCGGCCCTCCCCTGCGCTCCCCGCAAGCAATCTGACCGGTACTGAATGAGCTTTTCCCCACATGCGGGCCGCATTCGTATCCCCGTCTTTTTCGCTATTTCGAGCTCCGTCCACTTCCAGGACGAGGGGAGTTTCCATGCGCAGGTTCACCCTGTTGTTCCTTGTGCTCGCGCTTGTACGAGCCTCCACGGCCCACGCCACCATCTTCGGCCAGGTCCACGGCATCGTCCACGACCCCCAGCATCGGCCCGTCGCCGGCGCGCAGGTTGAAATCCGGTCCGCCAACTCCGCGTTTGCCAAGACAGCATCGACGGACCGGGAGGGGAGCTTCTCCATCACTCCGCTGCCGCTCGGCGACTACCTCGTGACCGTTTCCGCTACCGGATTCGCCCCGCTTCGCCAAACCCTCACCCTCGCCTCCGACACTGCCCCGATCCTCCACTTCGAGCTGCAACTCGGCGCCGTGCGGGAAACCGTTTCGGTCCGAAATGAACCGCAAACCGCGAATGTCAATACAGTTACCCCGACCGTCCTGATCGATCGCAAAGACATAGCCCAAACCCCCGGCGCCGACCGATCTGACAGCCTGGCCATGATCACCGACTATGTCCCGGGCGCCTATATGACCCACGACATGCTGCACATGCGCGGCGGCCACCAGGTCAGCTGGCTCATCGACGGCGTCCAAATCCCCAACACCAACATAGCGAGCAATCTCGGCGCGCAGATCGACCCCAAGGACATCGACTACATCGAGGTCCAGCGAGGCAGCTACACCGCCGATGTGGGCGACCGGACCTACGGCGTCTTCAACGTCGTGCCTCGCACCGGGTTCGAGCGCAACCGGGAAGCGGAACTGGTCCTGAGCGGCGGCAGCTTCCTCCAGACCAACGACCAAATCAACTTCGGCGATCACTCGGAGAAGCTCGCCTACTACGCCAGCCTGAACGACAATCGCAGCGACTATGGCCTTGCTCCCCCTATCGGCCAAATCTTTCACGACGCGACGAACGGTTATGGGGGCTTTGCTTCACTCATCTATAACCGGACGCCCAAAGACCAGTTACGCCTGATAACCCAGCTCCGCCGGGACTATTTCCAGATCCCCTACGACCCCGATCCCAACGACTTCGAGAACCAACAGTTCAACTCCAGCGGTCTTCGAGACGGCCAGCACGAAACCGACGGCCTGGCTGCGTTTTCATGGATTCGCACCTTCAATCCCACCACCGTGCTTCAGGTATCCCCGTTCTACCACTACAACCGGGCTGATTATGAGGCCGATCCCAACGACACTCCGGTCGCCACCACCTCAGACCGCGGCTCCAACTATGCCGGAGCCCAGCTTTCCCTTACCACGGAGATCGCCCGCAATACCTTGCAGGCCGGCCTTTACTCCTTCGGCCAGCACGACAGCTATCTATTCGGGTCCATCTTCAATGACGGCTCCGGAACAGCCCCGTTCTCCATCCCCGACTCGGCTTCCGGCGGATTGGTGGAAGAGTATGTCTCCGATAACTACAAAGCAACCTCATGGCTTACTCTGATCGCGGGTCTGCGGGCAAGCCAGTTCCACGCCGAGTTCACGGAAAACGAAGCCGACCCGCGCTTCGGCGTCGCCGTGCGCGTTCCCAGGCTCGACTGGGTTTTGCGCGGCTTCTACGGCCGCTTTTATCAGCCGCCGCCCCTGCTCACCGCTCGAGGTCCCGTCGTGCAATTCGCCCAAGCTAATAACACCGACTTCCAGCCTCTCCACGGAGAGCGCGATGAAGAATACCAGTTCGGCGTACAAGTGCCGTTTCGCGGCTGGCTGCTCGACGCGGATACCTTTCGGACCCGCATCCATAACTTCCTCGATCACTCCAACGTCGGCGACTCCAGCATTTATTACCCCGTCACCGTGGACGGCGCATTGGTTCGCGCCTGGGAACTTACCCTCCGCTCCCCCCGCCTCTGGCGTTTCGGACAAGCGCACCTGGCTTATTCCAATCAAATCGCCGAGCAGCGCGGCAACATCACCGGCGGCCTCGTCTGCTTTCCCATCGGCGATCCGGCCTGCGACCCCGGCTTTACCTACACTCCGGTAGATCACGACCAGCGCAACACGTTCAATGTCGGCTTCAACGCCACCCTTCCCTGGAGAACCGTCGCCTCCACAAATATCTACTACGGCTCCGGCTTTCACAACGGCAACCCGGATCCTTCCACGCCCTACCCCAATGACTACCTTCCGCACAGCACCAGCGTCGACCTATCCGTAGGAAAGAGTTTCGGTGAGCAGCTCACGGCCTCTGTAACCGCGACCAACCTGCAAAACCGCCGCGTCCTGCTCGACAACAGCCTGACCTTCGGCGGCTTCCACTACAACGACCCGCGCGAAATCTACGGAGAACTCCGCTACCGGTTCCATTATTAACTCGCGTCTATCTTAAGAGAGATCGAAAGTATAGCGCCTCGGTTCCACGTCTGGTAGCCTGAGCACGCCGTTTTAGTTTGTTTTGGTGCGTGGAGGACGCTTTGTGAAACTCGCTTCTTTTTTTCTCGCCGGCATCTCGCTCGGCGCCGCTACCGCGAACGCGGCCGATCAAAAAGCCGCAGCCTTGCTGCGCGGAGCGCTTCAAGCGCAAGGCGGCGAGCAAAACCTGCGTTCTGTCCATAGCGTGCAATGGCAGGCTTTCGGTTACCGCAACGAGCTGGAAGAGTCCGAACGCCCCGAAGGCCCCTACATCACAGAGTTCGACACCGTCTCGGAAATCCACGACCTGGCAGGCCATCGCTATCGCAGCACCACCGACGGCGTAGTCTACCCCGCATTCAAAGCGCCCTCCGGCGGCGTCGTCGATGGAAACATCGGGATGCTTCTCTCCGGCTAAACCAAAATCGCCGGTACCCCGCAGCAGGTCCAAATCGCGCGCGAACGGGAAGCGCTCAGCCCCGAGCGCCTCTTACTCAGCGCGCTCGATGCTCCCGACACCCACACGGAGCCGGACACCACGCTCCAATCGGTGCCGCAAAACGTCATCGCGTTCAACTTAGATGGCGCCCCCGTACGCCTCTATCTAAATGCCTATACCCACCTGCCCACAGCGGTCGATTACTCCGGCCCGGCAGCGCGCGGCGAGTACTGGGCATTTCTCGGCGATGTTACCCAGCGCACTTACTACAGTCTATGGTGGTTAGCCAAGGGCGGCATTCACCTTCCCATGCAGTGGAACATCGAAAGCAACGGCCTCCCCGATCGCATGCTCGTCATCAAAAAGCTGCAGATCGATGAACCATTCCCTAATACCGAGTTGACCATCCCACAGGAAGTACGCGCCAAGTTCAACCCGAACGCCCCAGCACGCAACCTCGACAGCATTCCCCTGGGCCTCAACGGCCAGCCCGCAAAGGAGCTCGCCCCAGGCATCGTTTTCATCCCTGGCCGCTGGAACGTCACTCTAGTGAAACAGGACGACGGCATCGTCATTCTAGAAGCGCCCATCTCCTCCGGCTACTCCGCCAAGGTCATCGCGGAAGCGCATCGGCGCTTTCCCGCGCAGCCGATCAAAGCCGTCATCACTACTTCAGACTCATGGCCGCATTTGGCGGGAATTCGCGAGTATGCGGCGCAAGGGATTCCGATCTTTGCGCTTGATCTAAACCGCCCCATCTTGGAGCGCGTCCTTGCCATGCCGTATACCAGCAGGCCGGATGCGCAGCAGCGCGCTCCGCGCAAACCCGACTTCCACCTCGTCCACGGCAAAACGACGCTAAGTGATGGAAAGAATCGCGTGGAAATCTACCCGATCCGTGGAGAGACCAGCGAACGGCAGATGATGGTCTACTTCCCCGAACACCACCTGCTCTATGGCAGTGATCCTTTTCAGCAAAACGAGGATGGTTCGTTCCTTTTCCCCCAGACGGTAACGGAGTTGATGGATGCAGTGGCGCGGGAGCATTTGGATGTGCATGAGTTCTTCATGATGCACATCGGCCCGACCCCCTGGCCCGATTTGGAAAAAGCAGTGAAAGCGGCCGAAGCCAAAGACACTCCCGACGGCACATTGCTCTAAAATTTGCGCCGTTCCTCCGCACTGCAAAACATGGGTGCCCCACGTCTCGCGTCCGGGGTCCCCGGCGAGCGGTCTTTGCTCGCTGGGGTGGCTCAGACGTGGGTTCTGCTGAGCGAAGGCTGAGAACTTCCCCTAGCCGCACTCGGCAGGGCACAGCGCCAACAGCGACCGATCCGGGCGCTCTAGTGCGGCCCCGTTACCGTCAAAAGCACGCTGTGCTGCTGACCTGTTTGGGCCGTCGCGCTCACTGTAATCAAAAATGTGTTTTGGCGGTTTACTTGAATGCCGCAGCCCGCCAGCAAGAACAAAACAGCAAACCCAATCATTCGACCTTTACCGGGCCTTGTAAAGAGCCACCAGGGACACAGCAGCACGGAAAGCAGCAAGCTCTGGCTGCCGCCGCTCTTGCCCGCCTGGGTTGTCGTCGTCAAGGTAAGCAGCACATTCTGCGGACTGGCACTTCCAAGATCAACGCTCGGCGGCTGAAACGCACACTGTATTGTTGCAGGCAATCCCGAACAAGCTAACCCAACGTTTGCTGCGAAGCTGCTGTTCGGCGTCAATGTGAGCAATACAGATGCGCTCGTACTGCTAGCCAGGTCCAAAGCATCGGAGTTAGCAGACAATCCAAAGTCTGGAGAAGGCGGCGGCGCAGGAACACCCGCGTGCTCAAACGCTCCCATGTCGATCACCGCGGTAGGGAGGCCTTTGGCGTTTTGAATGCGAAGCGCACCGGCAAAGTCCGTGCTTCCTATCCCGGCTGCGCCGTTGTCCCCCGCGTCCAC
>CAXTRW010000205.1:0-5501 GCA_964246765.1 uncultured Acidobacteriaceae bacterium
GATGGGAAGAAGATCATGCAGCAGATCGCGGATCAGACGGGCGGGAGTTTCTTTGAGGCGAAAAAGAAGGAGAACTTCGACGCGATATATAAGCAGATTGCGGATGAGCTGCGGCAGCAGTACATGCTGGGATACACGCCGGATGCGGCGAGCCAGGGGGATGGGTTTCACCGGATTTCGCTGGTGACGAAGAGGAAGGATTTGTTTGTGCAGACGCGGGATGGGTATTACGGGAGCGGAGCGAGCGCAGCGCGGGGGCAGTAGCGGATTCCCTGAGGAAAGCGGTCCTGAGCTTACGCGCGGGAGCACCCACGTCTCAGAATCGAGACGTGGGGCACCCGTGTTATTGGATCTCCTTCCCGGTCACGCCGGAACCTTGTCCTTGCGCGGCCTGCCGCCTTTGATCCCGTTAGCGCGCGAGGCCCGCTGCTTGCTTTCTGTACGCGCCGAGCCGCCCTTTTTGCCGAGCTGACTCATCCAGCGCCGGGTGCCGTACACGCCCTCGATCAGGGATTGGAGATAGAAGTCGGCGTCTAGGTCGGGGAAGAAGAAAGCATAGCCAATGCCCATCATCTCGTAGTTGCGGAGCTGGGCCGCGGTTGCGTTCTCCAGACCTTCGAGGTTCTCGATCGGGATGGCGAGGCGCAGGCCGTTGCTGAGGTGGATGACCAGGATGCGCACATCTTCGGCGAACTCGATTTTCGTCGCGTAAGGGTCGGGACCGTGCTCCTCCTCGTAGAGGCGGCGGGCTTCGAGGGCAGCTTCGATTTCGGCGTCGGTGGTAATGACGGGATGCTTCGGGTCAATCATGGCGCTCCTCCCAGAGAGCTACGAGTCTGTCGAAGTTTTCCGAGGCGAGACGAAGGGCTTTTCTTACATCGGAGCGGCGGGCGTTGTTAGGGCGTACGCTATCGGGACGTCTTGCGAGAGCGACAGCGCCGTCTTCGCGGAGTTCGATGATAGCCTCCATCTCGGCACAAAACGCGTGCACATGGGCGGGAGGGTGGTCGTCTGAGAAAGCCTGAAACCAGACGGCGTCGATGCGGATCCTCCCCACCCGTAAAGGATAACCTGATGGGCTTAGGATTCAAAGACACGCCACGAAATGGCCGCCAGCCGCGCAGGCAGTTTTGTCTTTCGGATTTACTGTAGGTTCGCATTCGGCGCGATAAAATAGCGGCAATCATGCCAACGAAAAAAGAGCTCCTGACCAATCCCATCCGGCAGTTCGACATTAAGCAGCACGATGTCGTCGCGCTGGTCGATGCTATGCAGTTTATGGCTTACAGCTCCCGTGACCTGGCCCGGGCGGCTTCGATTTATGAACGGATGCTGCGGGATCGGGAGTGCGGGGTGATCCTGTGCCTGGCGGGGTCACTGATATCGGCCGGCTTGCAGCAGGTGTTTATCGACCTGATCCGGAACAAGATGGTGGACGCGATCGTTTCAACGGGTGCGAATATCGTGGACCAGGATTTCTTTGAGGCGCTGGGGTTCCGGCACTGGATTGCGGATGACGTGTACAAGCAGGGGACGGAAGACGCGACGCTGCGCGAGCTGATGATCGATCGCATCTACGACACGCTGATCGACGAGGAAGAGCTGCGGATCTGCGACGAAACGACGGAGAAGATCGCGAATGGACTCGAGCCGCGGCCTTACTCGTCGCGGGAGTTTATCCGCGAGATGGGCGCCTACCTGGAGCGCGAGGGGCGGACGCCTGCCCAGGAAAATCCGGATTCGATCGTGTATGCCGCTTACCAGGAAGATGTGCCGATTTTTGTCCCGGCGTTCTCCGACTGCTCGGCGGGGTTCGGGCTGGTCGCGCACCAGCATGCGCGGCAAGGCAAGCCGCATGTGTCGCTGGACTCGGCAAAGGACTTCTATGAGCTGACGCAGCTGAAGATCGCGAACCCCACGACGGGCTTGTTCATGATCGGCGGCGGGGTGCCGAAGAACTTCGCACAGGATATCGTGGTGGCGGCGGACATTCTGGGAATGGATGCGCCGATGCACAAGTACGCGGTGCAGGTGACGGTGGCGGATGTGCGGGATGGGGCGCTGTCGTCGTCGACGCTGAAGGAAGCGAGTTCGTGGGGCAAGGTGGATACGGCGTATGAGCAGATGGTGTTCTCCGAGGCGACGCTGGCGGTGCCGCTGATCGCGGGGTATGCGTACGGCAAGCGGGCGTTCGAGGCGCGCGAGGGCAAGCGGTTCGCGCGGGTGCTGGAGCCGGTCACGGCGTAACCCGGGTTTAGAAACCGAAAGGGCCTCTCCCGGGGGGCCCTTTTTGCTGCTCACAAAAAAAGTTGCTTTCGGGACGCATTTTCCCCTAGCCAATCGTCCTGTTTTAGGTCTATGTTCATCTTCGTTCCGAATCAACAGCGGAGGACCATCGCTACCGTCCCCCAATGCGAGAGCTGGAAACATTGACCGCAAGGGAGTAACGCTTTGTCGCTTTTTCTGCAGGTATACGGTGGCTGCGCAATCGCTACCCTTATCGGCTTTCTGGCGCTGTGCCATACTTCCGCATCGCGGCTGCAGCGACAGCCGAATGCGGCGCAGATGAACGGGAAGCAGCCGCTTTCACACTGATTCCGATTTCACGAAAACTTACGGAAGCCGCCTGCCGGGCGGCTTTTTCTTTGGGCCGGGATTGAAGAGTGGGAAATGGTCCTGAGCCTTCGTTCAAGGCATTCGCTTCGCTGCCCTAAAAAATGTGGTGGTCGTCTTCGTGGGCGTGGGCGTGCCCGCCGGTGGCGTGGACCTTTGCCTGTTCGACAGCCTCAGGGACGGGCGCGGCGGTTTGGGTGGCTTTTTGCAACTGCGCCACGGTTTGCCAGTTGTCGCGGCGGGGGCGGGCGCTGATAAAGGGCGGCAGGTCCATCGATAGGTGCCGCCCCAGCGCCGCGACGTAGGGCTCATACATGGCGCGCATGGTGTTCAAACGGTCGAGCGAGCCGGTGTCTCGGGCGACGCGGGTGCCGGCCTGGCATAGCAGGTCGTGAAGTTGTTTGAAAGCCTCGGGCGAGAGCCGGTCGTGCTTGGGCGGCGCGGGGTGGAGGTCGAACACCTGGGTGAGGTCGACCACGGCGTGGCGAGCCATGGCAAAGGTAAGCTGGGCCTGGCGCCCGGGCATGTCTTGGACCGAGGCGACCATCAGAGCGCAGGTGTCGAGCACCGCGCAAAGCGCCCCGAGCCAGCTCTGGTTGGTGTGCTGGGAGCGGAAATAACACAGCAGCGGGTAGGAAATGTGGCTTTCCAGCAGCTCGGCGGCCCAGCGCTCCCACTCTTCGAGCAGGGAGACCAGGGCGTCCGAGCCGCCGTCAAAGGCGTGTCGGCGCATAAGCTCGGCGGCGGACGGGGGCGAGCCGGCGCGGGCGTCGAGCAGCGAGATATTCACCTCGCGGCGGGAAAACGCGGTGTACAGCACGGGAAAGTAGCCCAGGATGAGAGCCACGAAGCCGAGGCCGAGGCCGGCCTCGAGAACAAGCAGTTCGCGAATGGGACGCGTGTGGGGGAATACGTCGCCGAGGCCCAGTGTGAACAGGGTGGTCCCGCTGATGTACAAGTCGGAACGAAAATCGGCATGAGGCATGAGCGGGTCGGTGAGGGGCGAACCCGCGGCGTAGAAGCACAGGCCGAAGCCGAGGACCAGGAAAAAGCCCCACAGCGCGACCAGCAGCACGAGCGAGAAGGGGCCGTACACGGAGAGCAGAGTTTCCTTGCGGCGCGGTCCGCGGATGCGGGCGACGGCATAGCACCAGGGCTTCCAGGTAGCCATGTAGAAGAGGCGGGTAATGCGGAAGTGCCCGCTGGCGCGACGCGGCAGGATCACCGTCTGGAAGGCATCGAGCAAGGCCAAAAGGATGGAGGCGACCCCGGCGATAACGGCGAGCGCGTGCATGGGGCTATGGATTCAGAGAAGCAGGCCGGAGATTCGGTCCGCAAGGGGAATAAGCTGAGGAGATGGCGGAGCTGGGTCGGGTGTTGATGGGGCTCGGATTGGTGCTGCTGGTGGCGGGTGGGGCGGTGCTGCTCGCAGACCGGCTCGGGTTGCCCGTGGGGCGGCTTCCGGGCGACCTGCACTGGCGCGGGCGGCACACGGAGCTCTGGGCGCCGCTGGGGACTTCCCTGCTGTTGAGCCTGCTGCTGACCTTGGTACTGGCGCTGATCGGGCGATTCCGTCGTTAGGCGGTTGTAAACTCGGGAGAATGAGCAGCCCCGATCGAACTTCGCGCGCACGCGGTTCCCTGCCCGGCGAAGGCGCGCCGCAGCTTGGGTTTTTGTTTGAAGAGACGCGCACGGAGACCACCGATCCCCCGCCGCCGCCCAAAGCGCAAAGGGATACGCTGCCAAAATGGGCGCGGGCGGCCATGCGGGCGCCGGTCGCTGCCGTCGAGCCGGAACCCCCGACAGAGATCGCGCCCGCGCGCAGGGTCTGGGGCGTGTCCGACCTGGTCCGCGAGGTGCGCGGACATTTGGACCTCGCCTATGCAGACGTTTGGGTGCGGGGCGAAATCTCCAACCTGCGCGCGATGCCTTCGGGCCATACCTACTTCACGCTCAAGGACGGCGACGCCCAACTTTCGGCGGTTTTATTTCGCAAGCAGGCGTCCGCCTTGCGGTTCCAGCTGGAGGACGGGCTGGATCTCCTATTACGCGGCCGCGTTTCCGTGTTCGAGCCGCGCGGGCAGCTCCAGCTGGTCGCCGAGTACCTGGAGCCGGTGGGCGAGGGTTCGCTGCGGAGCGCGTTTGAGCAGCTGAAAAAGCAGCTGGCCGCCGAAGGGCTGTTTGCGATGGACCGCAAACGGGCGCTGCCCCAGTATCCGCGGTGCGTGGGCATTGTGACCTCGCCCACCGGGGCGGTGATCCGGGACTTCCTGACCGTGGCGGGGCGGCGTTGGGCGGCGCTCGATGTGCTGCTGTATCCCGCGCTGGTGCAGGGCTCGGGAGCCCCGGCGGAGATCGCGGCGGGGATCGCGTACTTCAACCGCGCGCGCTGCGTGGATGTGATCGTGGTGGCGCGCGGGGGCGGGTCGCTGGAGGACTTGCAGTGCTTCAACAGCGAGCTGGTCGCGCGGGCGATCGCGGGCTCCGCGCTGCCGGTGGTTTCGGCCGTGGGGCATGAGACGGACTTTACGATCGCGGACTTCGCGGCGGACCTGCGGGCGGCGACGCCCTCGGCCGCCGCGGAGCTGATTACCGGGGCGCTGCACCGGATCGAGGAGCAGGTCGAGGCGCTCGGGGTGCGTCTGGGGCGGGCGGCGCGTTTGGCGGTCGCGACTTCCGGGCGGCGCTTTGGGACTTTAGGGGTGGATGAGAGTCTTGCGCGGGTGCGCAATGGTCTACAGCGGAGAGAACAGAAGCTGGATGAGCTGCGATTCCGGTTGGAACGGGCCGGGGCGGCGCGGATGCGCGGGGCTTCGGAGCGGCTCGATCGGGCGCGCGGCGCGCTTGAGCGCCAAGACGCGACGCATCGGGTGCGGGTGATGCGGGAG
>CAXTRW010000206.1:0-5483 GCA_964246765.1 uncultured Acidobacteriaceae bacterium
CCAACACGGTGCGCGACTTTCAGTCCTTGAACGAAAATGCCCAGGTCTTCCAGCAGCTGTCCGCACTGGACGAACCGGACGGCAGCGCGCAAGGCAACGACTGAGGCTGCCCGGGGCAGACAGCAACACGGAAAGATACGGGGAAATCATGAGAAAGGGCGCGAAAGCAGGGGTACGGGGCGCACTGTGGGCGGCGCTCATGCTGCTCCCCTTGCTTTCCGGGCACGCCTGCGTCGCGCAACACAGGGGCGGCGAGCGGCCAGGCTTAACGCGGGCTGGGCGCCCCCACGCACCGGGCGCGCACCTTCCCGAGTGGTTCGCGCAGCACCAGGGCTTGAGCTTCAGCCAGCAGGAGAGTGCGCTGCGGCGCGAGCCCGGTTTCGGGCGCCTGCCTGAAGCGCAGCAGCAGAACATCATCGACAGCCTGCACCGGCTGGATACCCTGACCCCCGCCAAGCGGCAGCGTTTGCTCGAGCGCAACGAGCGTTTCCAAGCGCTGCCCCCGGAGCGCCAACAGGAGATTCGCGGGGCCAGCCAGGCGCTCCGGCAGATGCCCGACGACCGCCGCGACGCCGTGAAGCAAGCCTTCCGGGATCTTCGCGCGCTTCCGCCTGAAAGCCGCCAAACCGCCCTCAATTCGGCGCGTTTTCAGGCCGAATATACCCCGCAGGAGCGAACCGTGCTCAACAATCTGCTGTCGATCGAGCCCTACCAGCCTTGACGCTCAACTGCGGAAAAAGTTCTTCGCCAGAAACAGCACGTTCGCCGGCCGCTCCGCCAGACGCCGCATAAAATACGGATACCATTCCCGCCCGAACGGCACGTACACCCGCATCCGGTAGCCTCGGGCCACCAGTGAACGTTGCAGGTCGCGCCGCACCCCATACAGCATTTGAAACTCGAAACTGTCGGTCGGGAGGTCCCGCTCGCGCGCGATCCGCTCGGTGCCGGCAATCATCTTCGGGTCGTGCGTCGCGATCCCGTGGTACACCCCGCTGCACAGCAGCAGCTCCGTCAACTTGAGATAGTTCGCGTCCACATCGGCTTTGTTTGGAAACGCGAGCGCAGGCGGCTCCTGGTACGCGCCCTTGCACAGGCGGATGCGAATGCCCTCGCCGAGCAGCCTGCGGATGTCATCCTCCGAGCGCCGCAGATAGGCCTGGATGACCACGCCCACGCGGCCCGGAAACCGTCGGTGCAGGCGGCACACCAGGTCCAGCGTGGCCTGCGTGTAGGCCGAGCCTTCCATGTCCACACGCAAAAACGTGTCCACGCGCGCCGCATGCTCCACCAGACGGCCGACGATACCCTCGGCCAATGCCGGATCGAGATCCATGCCCATTGGGGTCAGCTTGCCGCTTACGTTGGCACCGCGCCCGCGCGCGCCGAGCGCGCCCAGCCGCCCGTGATACATCCCAGCCGAGCGCTCGGCCTCCTCCGGCGTGTGGACGTTCTCGCCCAGGCTGTCGAGCGTCGCCGTGAGGCCGTCTCGGTTGAGCGCCGCGGTGGCGGCGAGCACCTCTTCGGCCTCCAGCCCGGCGACGAATCGAGAAGAAACCCGCCGCCCCGCAGCCGAAGCTTCGGAGAACCGGCGGAGCGGCTGATTGCGCGAAAGAGTGATAAAAGTGGAGCGAAGAATGGCCATAGGTCGAACCCAATCTTTACACGCCGGGCCCCACGCAGTGGGCGCGAGCCGCGCAGGCGGTTTTAAGGTTTGTCATCCCCCGATATGCACCATAGTCCGGCCCGGTTGTAAAAACCCGGCCTCGCCGATGTGGTGCCGCGCTTCTTTTTTCTGCACGGTGGCTTCAATAAACGCCGCCAGGTCGTCATCGCTGCCGCCGCGCTGCAAAGCTCCATATAGGTCGTGGTCGAAATGCGAAAACAGGCAGGTGCGGATGCGGCCGTCCGAGGTAAGCCGCACCCGGCTGCAGGCTCCGCAAAACGCCTGCGAAACCGGCGCAATTACCCCGATCTCGCCGACCCCGTCGTCAAAGGTGTACCGTCGCGCGGTTTCGCTTGGGTTGTTCGCGGGGAGCGGCACGATCGGGCGACAGCTCGCCAGCTTGGCGAGCACCTCCGGCAGAGGGACCACCGTGGCCGGGGCCCAAATGCGGTCTTCCTCCAGCGGCATGAACTCGATAAAGCGCACAATCACGTTCTCGGCCCGCGCAAACTCGGCAAACGGCACGATCTGGTCCTCGTTCCAGCCGCGCAGCACCACGCAGTTCACCTTGACCGGCCCCAAACCGGCCTCCCGCGCCGCCCGTACTCCGCGCAGGACGTGATCGAACGACCCCGGAACCCTCGTGATCCGCGCAAACCGCTCCGGCTCGACCGCATCCATGCTCACAGTCACGCGGTTCAGCCCGGCCTCGCGCAGCGGCCGGGCAAGCGCCGCCAGCAGGTGCCCGTTGGTGGTCAGCGCCAGGTCGAGCGGCTCGCCCGCAGGGGTCCGCAAACGCGCAAGCTCGCGCACCAACTCCACCAGACCGCGCCGCAGCAAGGGTTCGCCGCCCGTAAGCCGGACCTTTTCGATTCCCAGCGAAGCAAACACGCGCACGATCCGCAGGTAGTCCTCAAGCGGCAGTTCCGCCGGGGGCGCCGTCGACTCGCCCGCCCGGCAGTACACACACCGGTAGTTGCAACGGTCGGTTACGGAAACGCGCAGATCGGTAATGCGGCGGCCGAACTTGTCCGTGAGCCCGCGACGCGCCGCATCGGGGACAGGGGTAAGCGTGGCAATCGGGATGGGAACGAAGGTTACAGCCATCGGGAGCTTTTTATCTGATGCGCTGGTGTAGCCGGGGACGCAGGGGCTGAACCTGAGTCTAACGCCCCACTGAACTGGCGCTTACAACCTAGCATTTGAAGCACTGGTTACTTTGGAGGGGAAATCCACTGCCGACCCGCGGCACTCTGGAGAAAGACCCGGTAGAGTGAGCAAGCGCTTGCTGTTGTCGCGAGGACGCGGGTTTCAGGGATTCGTAGACGGGAGTCCAAGGTTGCCCTGAAAAGCAACCGGCCCCGGAAGGCATCCGGGGCCGATCCCAACAACAAGGAGGAAGAACCCGTGCGAATCCGCATGAAGTTCAGCCTTGTGATCCACGCACGTCTACGGTGGATCGCCGCGCTTCTCTACTGGCTCGGAAGCTAGAGAGTAGCGCTTCACCTCCCGGCCGATCTCGACGGTCGGGAACTTGACCTCTAATGTACCACGCGAGAGCCCGGGCCTTGAGACATTTTTCGCTCAAGGCCCGCTCGCGTCCTTCACCGGCGTAAAGACACCTTTATTTTCCGGTGCCATCGGGTTCACCCCAAAGTCCCACCCATCCAAGTTGAATCCGCCGCCGCCCAGGATCTCGACCAGGCTGTACTGGCCCAGGTTCAGGTCGCTTCGGGGCGCAACCCGCATCCAGCGGCCTCCGGGCAAGATCGTCCGCTCGGTCGCGACCACCTCCGCGCTGCCGTCCTCCGCGCCGCCAGTCGCGAGCCCGCGCAAGTCCTCCCCTGAAGCCGCTCGCTGGTCCTTCCAAACCCGCAGACGGACCAGAGCATAGGTGCTCGCGGCGGAAGCCTTCTCGTGTTTGTCGGTCATTGCCGCCGAGGCCCCGTGCGTGTCCACCACCATCGCGTCTTCCCGGGCCGCGTCGCCCTCAGTGTCGAGCGCGATATAAAACACCGGCCGCGCCAGATGAAACTCGACCGGCGCCTTGTACCCGGCCAAACGGATCAGATCCCGCGCGCCGCCGTCTGGAATCTCCGCCGCCTTGACCGTGTGGCCCAGGTCGGTGTTCAGGTCGCCGTCGCTTTGGCGAATCCGCACCAGCTCCGGCGTGTTGTTGAAGCTGTCGAGGCCCCACACGCCGCTTTCGTCCGGCAAGCGCAGCCCCGGCGCGACCACGGGCTGCCGCGCGGCTTCCGCGGCCCGCGATGCCGCGGCTTCGCGATCCAGCTCCGCCGCTTCCTGGGCCGCGGGGCTGTTCGGGTCAGGCTTGGCTTCGGGCGCGTGCTCGTGGTTCCAGCGCTCGGTCGCCGGCCAGTCCACCAGCTCGGCCGGCAGTTCTTCCCAGTCGTTGCGCTCGACCGAGCGGAACCGGACCGTGCCGTTCTTCACCTGGTAACTCTGGACCAGCTGATAGGTTCCATCCTTCAGGACCAGCCGCTCGCGCCCCGGCGCCTGCGCGAGCAGGGGCAGCGCCAGCGCCAGGCCCAGGATGAGGAGAAAACGCCGCATACTTGAAGCCTACCGGACTCGTCGCGCATACACCCGGAAGCCGAGCGGCCCGTTTTCCGCCCGCGGAAAACTCTGCTCGGATCGCAAAACGTAGTGCTCGCGCAGGTAGCCGTCGAACCACGGCCACAACGCCAGCTCCCGGTAGTCGCCCGGCCCCTGCGGAAACAGCCACGCTGACAGCACGATCAGCCTGGGTGGACCACTCCGATCAAGCGCGGCCCGGAATTTTTCGCGCCCGAGAACAACGGCCTGCGGCACAGGCGCCCCCAGCGCGGGGCCCGTATACGGCAAGCCCCAGCCCGAAGGCGTCTGCGGAAACAAGAACTCGTCATAGATGGTCCCGGTCGCCTCCCGCAGCCCCAGGTGCAGCAGAGCATCCGTACACCCGGACGCCACATCGAGGCACTGCACCCGCCCATCGAGGCTCTTCACGTTTCCACCCGATTCCGCGCGGATTGCCGCCTCTATCGCCCCGACCGGCGTGGCCCACTGCGCCCGCGCGGCTCCGCGCAAGTAGGAAGGTGCCAAAAAAAGCACCCCAAACGCAAACCCGGCGGCGCCGGCAACCCGCAGCGGCTTCCGGCGACTCTCCAGCGCCGCCGAAAACTCCAGCGCCAGAAACAGCACAAGAAACGCAACATAAGGGTAGCGCTGATACGGATAGCCCTTGCCCTGCGCCAGAAAACAAAGCAGCCCGAAGAGCACACAAATCGCGAGCAAAGGCCGCTCCGCGCTCGAAGCCCAACCTGCACGCTCGCCCGGGCCCGCCCGCAAGGGGCCGAGGCTGCTCCGCCAGCTTTTGATAGCCAAAATCTCAGCCGCCAGCAGGAACAAGAGCAACTTCGCCACCGATGGGAGTGTGCTGCGCTGCAGCAGCTGCCAAACCGTGCCATCGCCCAGGCTGGCGTGGTACGGCAGGGTAACCCGCAGCAGCTGCCAAAACGCAGGCCAGGCGCCCCAGTGCTGGATAAACAGAAATGCGGCCAGCAGCGGAAGCACAAACCCCGCCCCCGCCCACAGCAGCAGCCGTACACGCCGGGACGCGCTCCGCTCCCATAGCACCGGGCCAGCAAGCAGAAGAAAAAAAGGCGCCGCAACCGGCTTGACCGTGCAGGCCGCGCCCACCAGCAAGCCGAAGCAGCCCACGCGCCAGCCCGGGCCGCCGCGCCGCATCGCCCCGAACAGCGCCGCTACCGCCCACAGCAGCAGCACCGCCATCCACAGATCACGCTGCCCCGCGTGGCCC
>CAXTRW010000207.1:0-5411 GCA_964246765.1 uncultured Acidobacteriaceae bacterium
CCCGAGTTCGGCCCCACATCCGCCCAGGTCTCGTCCAGGTGGCCGCCCAGCCCGTTTGCCTGGATCTGCAGCTGCGCCCGCAGCCACCCCGCCGGCCGCACCGAGCCCAAGGGCAGGGGATTAAACACATTCGACGCAAGCGGCGCACGGTTTACGACAGCGGCTTGCACCGCGTTGCCCGGCCCATCGACCGCCGCAAGCAAGGGTTGGCGCGCAGCAGCAGCGGCCGCACCCGCGAGCGAGGCTTGCTTCAAAAACCGGCGGCGGCTGGGTGAATGGAAGCAGATTTGGCGCATTGGAAATCTCCTTCAACTAAGTTACAGCCACCAAGACGGCGCGCGCATTCGGTCCTCCGCTCAACCCGCGCTGAAGCAGCGGCTTCCGGATGGCTTGAACTCCACTCGAAAGCTATGCGCGGGCAAGGGAACCGAGAGTAACGTTTCTCGCGCGTACTACTCGGGATAGACTCACCGCACCACACCAGCAGTGCCTATGGCCGTCACACGGGCGCAGAGATGTACATGCGCCACAGACGCGGGTCGCGTTCTAACGTGACTAGCCAGGCCGGATTGAGGAATCCGGCCTGCTGGAAGGTGGTGTCGCAAATGAAGCTGAAGCTAGGCCTCCAGATCGATGACAAGACGCTTGTGCGCTTGATTCTCGCTCTGGCTGTGCTGCTTGCCGGAATCATCGCCGGAAAGTAGCGGTTTACAACCTGTCAGCGTCGCCGTAGGCATAACAGCGCTGACACCCAAATCATAGCACCGCTCCACGCAAAACAGGGACACCAGTGTCCGCTTCGCCGACAGCTTCCCGTCGCCGCGGCGGCCGCAGCCTATCGCCCGCTCCAGCCTCACTCCCTTCGGCCGCTCCGGTTCGGGCCAAACTGCGAAGCCGCCCAGTTTTCACGGGCAGTTCACAAACACTTCGGGGCCCGCGGGCATTCTAAACTCCAGCGTTCCGTTACCCTCATCATAAGCATTTCCCATTCGCGATTCCCCGGAGGTTCTTTGCCCCGTTTCGCCGCAGTGTGTTGCATGCTCGTGCTCGCCGCAATCCCTGCCGCCGCGCAGGAAGCCGCACCCGCGCCCGTCAGCGCAGAGCAGCCCAGCCTCATGAAGCATCTCGCGGACAAGGGCAAGCACAACCTCGAAAACGAGCGCTGGAACGCCTACGGCCAGTTCACCTACATCTACGGCGGCCAGCGCGCCTTCAGCGCCCCCTACACGGACCTCAACGGCAGCATCAACTCGCTGCTGCCCACGCCCGAGCAAAGCTTCACCGGCTCCGCAACCCTCTACCTCGCCGCGCGGCTTTGGAAGGGCGGTGAAGCCTACTTCGTCCCTGAGATCATCTCCGAGCGCCCCCTGTCGCAGCTGCGCGGCATCGGCGGCGCCATCCAGGACTTCGAGCTGCAAAAGGGCGGCGACGAGTCGCCCACGCTGTACGTGTCCCGCGTGTACCTCAAGCAAACCGTCGAGCTCGGCGGCCACGCAATCAAGGAGGACTCGGGCCCGCAGCAGCTCGGGGAGACCGAGCGCAGCCGCCGCTTCGTGCTGGTCGCCGGCAACTTCAGTGTCCTTGACTTTTTCGACCGCAATGCCTTCGATATCGACCCGCGCCAGGGCCTCTTCAACCTCGCCTTCCTCACCTACACCGCTTACGACTTCGCCTCCAACGCCCGCGGCTACTCCTGGGGCGGCGTTTCCGAGCTCTTCTGGGACAACTGGTCGGCCCGCTACGGCCGCATCACCCCGCCCAAGCAGCCCAACCAGCTCCCCGTGGACTGGCGCCTGGCCAAGTACTACGGCGATCAGATTGAGCTTACCCACAAGCACACGCTCGCCGGGCGCCAAGGCTCGCTGCGTGTGCTCGGCTTCCGTAATCGCGAAAACATCGGCCGCTTTTCCGACGCCGTCCAAGCCTTCCGTGCCAATTCGCAGGAAAACGCGACCACCTGTCCCGGCTTCAACTACGGCTCAAACAACGCGACCGCGCCGGACCTGTGCTGGGTGCGCAAGCCCAACTCCAAGCTCGGCATCGGCGCCTTCGGGGAACAGTACCTGGCCGACGACATCGGCGTCTTCGCCCGGGGCATGTTCTCCGATGGCAAAACCGAGGTCGACGCCTACACCTCGACCGACCGCTCACTCGCCTTTGGGACCCTGGCCAAGGGCATGCACTGGCATCGCCCGCTCGACGTTGCCGGCCTCGCCTACAACGCGGGCTGGATCTCGCATCCCCACGCCGTGTACCTCGGCATGGGCGGCATCGACGGCTTCATCGGCGACGGCCGCATCACCCCCGCTTCCGAGCGCGCCGTCGATGTTTTTTACAGCCTCAACGTCCTGCGCTCCTTTTGGCTCTCCGGCGACTACCAGCACCTCACCAATCCGGCTTTCAACCGCGACCGCGGCCCGGTCGACATCTTCAGCGTCCGGCTGCACGGCGAGTTCTGAGCGATGGTGAACAGGGAGAGCGACGCGCGCGCCGCTCCGTTTGCCGGGTCATCGTTTGTGTACGCCCGGAACCGATCTGAAGGGCGAATGCAAATGGCAGCGGCGGTCCTTGTCGGACGCACACATCAAGACCGCGCGGCGAACTCGATCGCGGGTTCGAACGCTTCGAGAAACTCAGCGCGCGGCTTTTCTCCTAGATCCACGATTTTGCTTCCGCCGGCCGCTACAAACGTCACGTCTTCAATGCCGATCACCTTGAGGATGAGCCGCAGGTACAGCGTGGCGATATCACGGTCACGGATCGGTGAACCTTCGGTGTACACGCCGCCCGAGGCCATCAGTACCGTGCACCTTCTGCCATGCACCAGCCCCTCGCCCGCTGTGCCGAGGGTGCGGCCCTTGCGCACGATGTGGTCCACATACGACTTCAGATTGGCAGGGATGTTGTAGTTGTACACCGGTGTGCTGATCGCAATGTGATCCGCTGCCAGGAGTTCATCCACCAATTCGTTCGAGATCGTCAGCACCTCCTTCATCTCGGGGGTGTGCTTCTCTGCGGGCGTTAAGCTGGCTCCCACCCAGGGTAGGTTCATGTACGGCAGGTGCGTCTTTGCAAGATCGCGTTCGACGACTTTTCCGTCCGGGTGTGCGGTCTTCCAGTCCGCAACGAACTTAGCCGCGAGATTGCGGGAGATGGAATACTCCCCGCGCGGGCTTGCTTCTACTATCAGGAGATTTGGCATCGGTATCCTTCCATCAGCCCCGTCTCGCTTTTTCTGCGAAGGCGGCGCCCTGTTTGCTGCGTCGGTATCGAATTGCTGTGTTTTTTCCTAGGGGAGCGCTCATTTGGGCGTTGCAACCATTGCTGTTCGTCTTTGCAGACGCCCTTACGCGCGGGTCTCAAAGGGCAGCGGGGTTGCCGCCGTCTTATGCCACAGGAGGTAAGCGACCACCAGAATCACGAAGAACGAGAACGGGAAAAGAGCGTACATGCGATCGCCTGTAATCGTGTGTGCTGCTGCGGCGCCAAGAAAGTCGAAAGCAAAGCCGGCATACGCCCACTCCTTCATTCGAGGAAGCTTGCCGGACAGGATTGCGATGCCGCCTAAGATCTTCGCGGTGCCGAGGATCTTCATCAGGTAGAGTGGGAAGCCGAGGGCGATCATGATTTTCACGATGCTTGCCGGCCCGTTTGTGAAGGTTTCAGCGAACGCTCCCAGGGTTCCGGGTACAAACATCAGCAGCGTTAGCGTCCAATAAATGATCCTGTTCCGGCGTAGCGCTCGCGCATCGGAGTTCTGCGTCAGCCCTTGGGTAGAAATGTGGGTGCGGGAGCTTACGAATGTCTCCATATCCTGTCCTTTCGTCGGTTCGCCGCGGACACTTGCAGCGGCTGTGAATCACGAACAATCTGTTCGTAGCATTAGTATGGAATGCGCAGGGAATCGACACAAGAAGGCATTTTCTTGAGCGAAACGAACAAATTTGTCCCTACCGAGACTCTCGGTCCAGAAGACTGCAAGGGGCTCGCGGATGTCCTGATGAGTGTCGGCGACAAGTGGACCATCCTGGTGGTCGGCGCTCTCTCCAAAGGGCAGCTGCGCTACAACGAAATCCAGCGCCGGGTCACCGGCATCTCGCAGCGCATGCTCACACTGACATTGAAGCGGCTGGAAGCGGACGGCATCGTGACGCGGACGCTGTTCCCGAGTGTTCCTCCACGTGTGGACTACGAACTAACGGAGCTTGGGATGACGCTTCGAGGCGCGCTCATTCCACTGCATCGCTGGGCTGCAGGCAACAAACAGGCCATTGTCGAGAACCGCGCCAGAAGCGGCCGATAATGTGTGCGTACCTGGGTCCTGGGAAACGCGCTTGGCGAAAGTCGGGCCTGCCATAGAAGTCCACCATAGCCGCTGTACGATGAGGAGGCAGCCGCCGCCCATGAAAACCATCCAAGGCCCCGCACTCTTTCTCGCCCAGTTCCTCTCCGACCAGCCTCCCTTCAACACGCTCGATGCAATCGCAGCCTGGGCCGCCGGGCTCGGCTTCCAGGCCGTGCAGCTGCCCACCACCGACCCGCGCCTGTTCGACCTCCAGCTCCTGGCCGAAAGCCAAACCTACGCCGACGACCTGCGTGCCCGCCTCAGCAAGCACGGCCTCCAGATCTCCGAACTTTCCACCCATCTCCAGGGCCAGCTCCTCGCCGTCCACCCCGCGTACAACGCCCTGTTCGACGCGTTCGCCCCCGAGCCGGTGCGAGCCAACGAGCCCACGCGCCGGGCGTGGGCAGCCGCGCAACTCCGCCTTGCCGCCCAGGCCTCGCGCAATCTCGGCCTTCAGGCCCACGCGACGTTTTCCGGCGCGCTCGCCTGGCCCTACGTTTACCCGTGGCCGCAGCGCCCTGACGGGCTCATCGAGGAAGCTTTTCAGGAGCTGGCCCAACGCTGGCTGCCCATCCTCAACGCCTTCGACGAAGCCGGCGTCGACCTCTGCTTCGAACTGCACCCCGGCGAAGACCTCCACGACGGCGCGACTTTCGAGCGCTTCCTCGAAGCCACGCACCACCACCCCCGCGCCAAAATCCTCTCCGACCCCAGCCACATGGCGCTGCAATCGATGGACTACCTTGCCTTCCTCGATCTCTACCACCCCTACATCCGCGCCTTCCACGTCAAAGACGCCGAGCTGCGCCCCAGCGGCCGCTCCGGCGTGTACGGAGGCTACTCGGACTGGGTCGACCGCCCCGGCCGCTTCCGATCTGCCGGCATGGGGGAGATCGACTTCGGCGCCATCTTCGCGAAGCTCGCCCAGTACAACTACCCCGGCTGGGCCGTGCTCGAGTGGGAAGACCCGCTCCAGTCCGCCGAAGACGGCGCCCGCGCCGGCGCCGAGCTCATCCGCCGCGAAATCATCCGGGTGACGGACCGCTCGTTCGACGACTTCGCCGGC
>CAXTRW010000208.1:0-2559 GCA_964246765.1 uncultured Acidobacteriaceae bacterium
GCCCGGAGTCGAGACGTGGGGCACCCGAGTTTTTCAGGTTAGAAGCGCGATCCCGACCTAAGAGAGGGCCACTTCTGCCCGAGGTGCAAGCATCAAAAAACACCCGTCACGAAGTGGCCGCCAGCCGCGCAGGCGGTTTTGGGTGTGGTCAGGCAGCGCTTGCCGATTCCGTTGCGCCACCCGCGAGCGCGGCGATGAGGTGGCGGTTGAACGCGGGAATGTCATCCGGTTTGCGGCTGGAAATCAGATTGCCGTCGACCACCGCTTCCTGATCCACCCAGTTGGCGCCGGCGTTTTTCAGGTCGGTTTTGAGGGACGGCCAGGAGGTAATGGTCCTGCCTCGCACCACATCGGCCTCGATCAGCGTCCAGGGCCCGTGGCAAATGACGCCGACCGGCTTGCCGCTCTGTACAAACTCCTTCGCGAAGGCGACGGCCTTGAGATCCTGCCGGAGTTTGTCGGGATTTTGCACGCCGCCGGGCAATACGAGCAGGTCGTAATCCCCGACTTTCGCCTGGTCCACGGTTTTGTCTACCTTCACGGAATCGCCCCACTCGGTAAACTTCCACGCCTTGATCTCCCCATCCTTTAACGAGATCACATGTGTAGCCGCGCCGGCGGCTTCGAGGGCCTTTTTGGGCTCGGTGAGCTCGACCTGTTCGAAGCCTTCGGTTGCGAGAATCGCTACTTTCTTTCCTGCCAAATCCTGTGCCATGGATTGCTCTCCTGGTTACTAGGACGGCTTGCCGGGGAATCGACGTTGCCACGCCGCGCGCAGACCGCGTCCAAGGGATCATGGCGTTTCCGGGCGAACCGACGGGGCAGGGCTGGCTGCAGATGGGGGAGCTGGGCAGCGCTTTTTTGCTGTCGGCGCTGATCGGCCTGGAGCGCGAGCTGCGCCAGAAGAGCGCGGGGCTGCGCACCTACACGGTGATCGGCCTCGCGTCCGCTCTGTTTCTGCTGGTGTCGAAATACGGGTTTACCGATGTGCTGCACTCGGGGACGATCGTGCTGGACCCTTCGCGAGTGGCCGCGCAGATCGTGTCGGGGCTGGGCTTTTTGGGCGGTGGCATTATCTTTGTGCGCGGCGACAGCGTGAAAGGGCTGACCACGGCGGCCGGGGTGTGGATGACGGCGGCCGTCGGAATGGCGTGCGGCGCGGGGCTGCTGCTGCTGGCACTCGCGACCACGGCGGCCTACTTCGTCGTGATCCTTGCATTTCCCCTGCTGCTCCGTCGCATTCCCAGGCGGGTGCTCGAGCCGGAAAAACGGGTCACCGTCCCGGAAGGTGAATGAGCGATTAAAAAAGCGATTTCCGCCGCAGATCGTTAAGCGGGTCGCGCGCCGGCGGGCTATGGTAGGCAGTGGAGGGTGTTCGCATGAGTTCGATCGTTTCGCGCCGGGCTGTCGTGAGCTTCGGGACTGCGGTTTTTTTGTGCGGTGGTTTGGCGGCTTGCAACTCCGGCGGTTCGGGGAGCGAGCCCAACGTGATGCTTTCAGGCGCCGGCAGCACGTTTGTGTACCCGGTCATGACCCGCTGGATCCAGGACTACCATGGGAAGCACCCGAACACCCAGGTCAATTATCAATCCATCGGCTCGGGCGGCGGCATTGAGCAGGTCAAAAATCGCACGGTAGACTTCGGAGCCTCCGACGCGGCGCTGACGGACGCGCAGCTGCCGGGCATGGGAGCCCCCGTGATCCAGATTCCGGAGTCGGCCGGACCGGTGTGCATCACCTACAACCTGCCGAACGCGCCCTCGACGCTACAGTTTTCGCCGGCGACGCTGGCCGGGATGTTCATGGGGACAATCAAGACCTGGAACGACCCGCGCGTCGCCAAGGACAACCCGGGCGTGACCCTGCCGCACGTGCCGGTGGTGGTGGCGCACCGCGCGGACGGCAGCGGCACCACGGCCATCTTCACCACCTATCTTTCGGCGGTCAGCCCGGAGTGGAAGTCCAAGGTGGGCGCGGGCAAGAGCGTGAGTTGGCCGGTGGGCCTGGGCGGCAAGGGATCGGAGGGCGTGACCGGGCAGCTGCGGCAGTCGCCGGGCTCCATCGGCTACGTGGAGCTGACCTATGCCGAGCAGAACCACCTGCCCGAGGCGAAGATCAAGAACGAGGCCGGCAACTACGTGGCGCCGACCGCAGATGGAACCACCGCGGCCATCACCGCGTTCGCCTCGCAATTGGAGCAGGATCCGCGGAGCGCCATCGTGAATCCGCCGGCCACGGCCGCGCAAGCCTATCCGATCTCGGGGCTGACGTTCCTGATCATTCCCAAGGACGGCCCGGACAAGGCGAAACGGACGGCGCTGAAGAGCTTCGTCGAATACGTCATCGGCGACGGCCAGCAGGCGGCGGGCACGCTGAACTACGCGCCGCTGCCTGACCCGATCAAGCAGTACGACCAGAAGCAGCTGGACATGCTGACCGCCGGTGGGCAGCCGATCCAGTAAGGCGGGCCGCGGGCGCCGCGGGGAAAAAACCCCCCCGGCGCGGGGGGTGGGGGGGTGCGCGGGGGAGCCGCGCGCGAATGAACAACAGCGCAACACC
>CAXTRW010000208.1:2569-5410 GCA_964246765.1 uncultured Acidobacteriaceae bacterium
GTGTTTTCTTGCGCCCGGCGCTGTCTCTTGTCCACTCCCTAATGCTTGCGGACCTTGTCCGCAACCACGCCGCCGCCCGCGCCTGCCGCGCCGCCGATCAGCGCGCCCTTGCCGCCGCCCGCGAGGCCGCCGATCACAGCGCCTCCCGCGGTGGTGCCGCCGACCGTTTTTGCCGTGTTATGGTGGCGCTTGTCGTGGGCGTCCTGGGATTCCTGAGCGCGCCGGTGCTGCGCCTGGCTCTGTTGTGTGTCTGTGGTTTGCGCCCGGCCCGGGGCGGCTATTCCTGCCAGCGCGAGAAAAAGCAGCCCGCACTCAACCTTTGTGGTTAGTCCGCGCATTCGGTTCTCCTTTGGAATCCCTCAGAAAAGTAAGCCGCGTTCTCCGGTTTCCCGACGCGGCTAACTCTTTAGATTCATTCTCAAGGCCCGCGGGTGCTACGCGTCGCTCTCCAGCGAGCGGACCAGGGCCGGCGCGCGGCGATCAGCGCAGGGTTGTGACAATCAGCCGCCACTCCACCACTTCGCCCCTCAGGCGCACATCCGACGCTGTGTGGAGGCCGCCTTGAGTGAAGCGCATCAAGGCGCCGTCCTCGGGGTCGACCACGAGAATCTCCCCGACACCCATCGCCTCAAAGTCCGCCAGCCGCACCAGCAGGCGCGGTATCCGATCTTCCGGGCTTAGAACTTCAAAGGCGATCAGAGGCGGTGTGAGTGCCACCGGATCGGGAGGGGTATCGGCGTCAAATACAGCGACGTCTGGAATGCGATAGCGCCGCTCTCCGGTTTTGGTGCGCTGCTCGGGGCGAACGCGGATGTGCCACTCGTCTGAGTGATTGAAGAAATAGGCAGCGATCGTGATCTGCCAAGCTGAGTGCTGCCACTGCCCCATCGGTCGCTCCTCGATGACGCCGTCGACGTATTCCGCGTCTGGTTCGTAGCTGGTTTTGAGGTAATCCTCGACAGAAACTAAGCTCGTAGTCGCCATGGTGTCCTCACCCGCAATCATATGCCGAGTTACATAATCTCCGGCGTCTCAATCCCCAGAACGGCGAGCGAGCGGACCAGGGTTCGCTCGGTAACCGCGGCGGTGGCGAACAGAAGCGCTTTGCGGGCGGGGTCGGGCTCGGTGAGGATGTGGTGCTTGCGGTAAAAGCCCGAAAACTCCTGAGCGAGCTGGAAGGAGTGGCGGGCGAGATGGGCGGACTCGGCGGTTTCGCGGCACTGTTCGAGCACCAGGCCGGTTTTCGCGGCGCGCAGCCAGACCTGCCAGATGCTGTCGTCTTCGAGATAGGCGGCTAGGTCGAGCGGGGCGACGTGTGTGAGGGCTCGTTCGGGCGTGAGCCCGGCTTTGCGGAAGATGGACCGCACGCGCACCACCGCGTACTGGAGATACGGCCCGGTTTCGCCTTCAAACGAGAGCGCGTCCTTGAAGTCGAACGCGATCACGGTATTGCGGGTGAACTTGAGCATGAAGTAGCGCAGGGCGCCCACGGCGATCTGGCGGGCGGTGTGCTCGCGCTCGGATTCGGGCAGCTCGGGGTTGCGCTCGGCCACCTCGGCGCGGGTGGCTGCGAGCAGGCGATCGATGAGGTCGTCGGCCTTGACGCCGAAGCCCCGGCGGCCGGAGACCTCAATAAATGGGCGCGCGCGGTCTTCGTCGGAGACGTCGTAGCCGAGCTCGAGCGCGCAGCGGGGGGTGAGGGCGACCATTTCGTAGGAGAAGTGGGTGTAGCGCGCGGCCTGCTCCGTGTAGCCCATGCCGCGCAAGGCTTCGATGACGTTCGATTGCGGGTCGGACTGGCGGGCGTCGATGACGTTGTAGATGGCGTCGGCGCCGCCGAAGTGGGGGTGGGTGGGCTCGCCTTCGACCGCCGTGATCCAGCAGGTGTGGTCGGGGTAGGCGAAAAATGGGCGGTAGCCGAAGTCGCGTCCCAGCAGACCGAACTTCCACAGGTGGTAGGCGATGTCCTTGCCGACATACGTAACGGTTCCGTTGGAGCGGACGATCACTTTCGCGTCCTCGTCTGGGCTATCACTGGCGTCCGACGACGGAGCAGCTTCAACGCCGCCCCCACCGGAGGTGGCGCGGCGCATGACCCAGCAGTTTTTGTTTTTGCCGGCGGTTTCGAGGCGGAGCACGCCTGTTTCCTTGAGCTGGGCAAACGCCGCATCCCAAAATTGCAGGTGCAGGATCTCGCTTTCGCGTGGCAGCAGGTCGTACTCGATCCCGAGCCGCTCCATCGTAAGCAGATGGCGGCGGACGATCGCGGTCGCGACCCGGTCGGCGATCGCGGCGGTTTCATTGCCGTCGGCTTCGAGGCGGTGGAGGGTGTCGAGGCGAAGCTGTTTGCGGGCGGCGTTTTCTTCCGGGCTGCCGGCCGTGTACCACTGCGAAGTGCGCGCGTACAGGTCCCAGCAGGCATAGTCGATGGGCTGCTGAAGGCCAGCCATCCAGTCGTCGACCTGGGCAAGCGAGAGCCCCAGCAGGTGTTCGAGGCCGACTACAATGTCGGCCACCTGGACGCCGGTGTTGTCGATGTAGTTCTGGACGGAAACGCGGTCGCCGGTGGCGCGCAGCAGGCGCACAAATGTGTCGCCCAGGATGGCGTTGCGCAGGTGGCCGACGTGGGCGGCCTTGTTGGGGTTGATGCTGGTGTGCTCCACCAGCGCGTGCTGCGGCGCGCGCGTGGTTTCCTCGGGAGCATCGGCAGCCAGCAGCTGGACGGCTGCCTTGCGATCGAGCCGCGCGTTGATGTAGCCCGCGCCCGCGACCTCAAACGCGGCGAAGCCGGGGACGGGGCCGAGCGCGGCGACGATCTCCTCGGCGATCTTGCGCGGAGCT
>CAXTRW010000209.1:0-5408 GCA_964246765.1 uncultured Acidobacteriaceae bacterium
CAGCACCGGGGCCGAAAACCAGTGGCGGCGGGTTTCCAGGAACTGGGTCGCGTGCAAGCCGGTTCGCTCTTCGCGCCAGCCGTCGCCGGCGGCCAACGGCTCGGCGCGGTTCACCAGTTCGCGCCCCACCCAGCCGGCGGTACGCTGCCAATCAACGTTGGCCAGGCCGCGTTCCAGGTGAAGGGGCCGAGGCCTGCCGTCCAGGCCCACCCGCGCCCAGTCCCACAGCTTGAAGGTAAAGATGTAGGGGGTGGCGCTGATCTCGAGCACCAGGCTGCCGCGGCCGGAGCAGTGCACTGTGCCGGCGGGGATGGAAAAATGGTCGTGCCGGCGCGCGGGCCACCGGGTCACGAACTCCTCGGCGGCAAACTCGCCCCCGTCGGCCAGCGCCCGCTTGAGCGCGGCGACCATTGCGCCGGGTTCCACCCCGTCGCGCAGCCCTAGATACACACAAGCCTCGGGAGCCGCGTCGAGAATGTAGTAGCTCTCGTCTTGGGTGTAGGGCATATAGAAGTGCTCGCGGATGTAGCGCGCGGTGGGGTGGACCTGAAGAGACAGATTGCCGCCGCCGACGGTGTCCAGCAGGTCGAAGCGGATGGGGAACTCCGCCCCGAAGCGGCGAACGATGCGCTCGCCCAAAAGCGCCAGGGGCTGCTCGTGGACCGGCACGATGGCCGGCAGCTCAAAGCGCCGCTCGCCGAAGCCCAGCAGCAGGCTGTTCTCCTCCGGTACGCAGTCGAAACCCCAGGCGTAGTTGAGCGGGCCGAGGGGCAGGTCGAAGCGCTCGCGCATCCACTGGCCTCCCCATGGGCCGGGGTCGAAAAACGGGACCACCCGGAATGGACGGCGCGCGGTTCGCTCGACCGCGGCCCGCAGCGTGGCGCCCGCAAGCATGCGCGGCGCGCCGCCGCTCTCCCAGGACTGCTCCTGCAAGTCGAGGAAGAAGTCCACGCGCGGGTACAGCTCGTGCCGTTGGCGGTCCCCGACGCGCCAGTCGACAAAAAACGCGGTTTTGTACAGCTCCGCCGCCGAAGCCTCGGCATTGTTGAGCCCCAAATTGCCGATGCGATGCGCCCTTTGCCGGAGCTGGAGCTCCCACCGCGCCACGCTCGCGTGCAGCAAGAGCGAAGGCGCCGGGCACAGTTGCGCCGCGCCCGCGCCGACGACGATTGCGAGGCCCGGGGCCGTTTCCAGCAAGGCCCTTTGTTCGGCAAGCCGCTGCGGGTGGAAATAATCGTCCATGCTCCAGGGCTCCATCCGGCCGAAGACGGGATCGTCGGTCAGGGCAGCCTCGAATTGCGCCCGCAACGCTTCGGAAGCCAGAAAGGCGCTCTCGCTGCGGATCACGAGGGAGGGGCGCAGCTCCCTTTGCAGGGCGTCGGCCAGCTTGGCGAGAAGAACGCCGGGGTAGGTTTCGACCACGAGGCGCGCGCGCCCGGGCGGCAGGGAGTCCCGCAGAATCGAGGCGATCTGAGCCCAACCTGCGGGGCACAGCTCCGGCGAGCCGCCGATCGGCACGTAAGGAGTTTTGTCGTAACTCGACATCGATTCCTTCCCGGCTCGCTCCCCGGTCAAGCTCAAGCGTTCCATCCATGATCCGCGAACAGCGCTTCGCCGCCAAGCAGCGCGGCTTCCCTGCCGAGCGCGGCCGCTTCGATGCGGGCCGAACCGCGGCTGCTGCGCCAGGTGTGCCGGTCCGCATACGCGCGGATGGGCGCGAGCAGGTCGCGCTCGGCCCGCATGACGCCGCCGCCGAACAGCACCAGCTCCGGGCCGTAGGCGTGGATCAGCGAGACCGTGAGGGCCGACCAGACCTGCAGGCAGTGTTCCGCCACCGCGCGGGCCACCGCGTCGCCGGTCCCGGCCACGCGGAACAGAGCTTCAAAGTCCAGCCGCGGTTCCCCGGCCAGGGCGCTTTCCGCGAACCCCGGGGCTTCCCGGCAAACCAGCGGCAGCACCGAGGTGGAGGCCTCCGCCTCGGCGCAACCTATGGCCCCGCAAGCGCACAAACGGCCCCGGTGATCGACGCAAAAATGGCCGCCCAGGCAGCCCGCCTGCCCATGGTCGCTGCGCAGCAACTCGCCGTTCAGCATGGCGGCGCCGCCAATCCCGGTGCCCAGCGTCACCATCACGACGTCTCGCACGCCCCGCGCGGCGCCGGCCCGGCTCTCCCCCAGCAGGGCCAGGGCGGTGTCGTTTTCCATTCTCATCGGCAGATGGAAACGCTCGCGCGCCCATCCGGCGAGGTCGAACCGGAGCAGGTCCGGGTACTTGTCGAGCGTGGCAAGCACCTCGCCGGTGCGCCCGTCCACGATGCCGCAGTAGCCCACCGCCAGCCCCGTTGCCGGCGTTCCACCTGCCTGGAGGCAGCGGCGCAGCATTCGCTCAACCGGAGCGAGCACGTCGGCAAAGGCGCGAGCGTCGGTCGGCATGCCGGCTTCCGCGCGGATGCGGCCCTCGGCCACCAGCGCGCAGCCGATGTGCGAGCCGCCGAGCTCGAGCGCAAGCACGCTCACTGGGGACCGCTTCGACGGGAGGAGGGCACGGGCATGGCGGCTGTGGCCATCTTGGGCAGTCTGAGGCGTAAAGTCAATATCTATGATGGAACGCCGCCGATTGCATCTTTATCTGTGACCGCAAAGCAGGCAAGGGCTCGCTTGGCCAGGACGCCAGCCCCGCAAGCCAGACGCCTGGAGGAGCCGAAGATGCAGCGACGAGCTCTCTTGAAATTGGGCGCGCTGTCGGCTGGGGCTGCCGCGGTCGGCCGGGCGCTTCCGGCGCCCGCGGTCACCACCGTGCTGTTGGTCACCAAGTGCCACCTCGACGTGGGCTTCACCGACAGCCAAAGCAGCGTCATCCGGACCTACTTCGACCGCTACTTTCCTGATGCCATCGGCGCCGCCGCCGCCCTGCGCCGGAGCGGCGAGGACCGCTATGTCTGGACTACCGGATCGTGGCTCCTGTACGAGTATCTGGAGCAGGCCTCAACCCGGCAGCGGGCTGCCATGGAAGCGGCCATCGCCGAGGGAGACGTCGCCTGGCACGCGCTTCCGTTCAACTGGCAAACCGAGATGCTGGACCGGTCGATGATCGAGGGCGCGCTGGGCTTTTCGGCTGAGTTGGACCGCCGCTTCGGCACGAAAACGACCGGCGCGAAGATGACGGATGTGCCCGGCCACTCGCGCGGGCTCATCGCGCCCTTGGCCGCGGCCGGGGTTCGTTTCCTCGACATCGGCGTAAATGCCGCGAGCACGCCGCCCGAGGTTCCGGAGGTTTTCCTCTGGAAGGACGCCGCCGGGCACGGTTTGGCCATGATGTACCACCATTATGATTACGGCGGGGTCGTGCTGTTGCCGGGTACGAGCGTGGCGGTCGATGTGGAGGTGCGGACGGACAACAGCGGCCCGCACTCCCCGGAGGAGATCGCCGCGATCTACCGCAAACTCCGGGCGCGTTTTCCCGGGGCTGCGGTTCGCGCCGCCAATCTGAGTCAGGTCGCCGCGGCCGTCGAGCCGATCCGGGACACGCTGCCCGTCGTCACGGCGGAGATCGGCGACACCTGGATCTACGGCGTCGGCAGCGATCCCGTGAAAGTGGCCCGATACCGTGAGATGGCTCGCCTGCGCCGGCAATGGATCGCGCAGGGGCGATTTGCCGTCGGGGACGCGACCGATCGGGCGCTGCTGGCCAAGCTGCTGCTGGCCCCGGAGCACACCTGGGGCACCGACACCAAGCGCTACCTGGACTACGGCCACTACCGCCCGCGCGACCTCGCGCCCATGCTCGCGACGCGACCCTACCAAGTGATGGAGCGCAGCTGGGAGGAAAAGCGCGACGACATCGCCGACGCGGTCGCCGCGCTGCCCGGCGCGCTGCGGGACGAAGCGAACGCGCGGCTCGCGGCACTTGCGCCGAAACGCCCGGACACCGCCGGGATGCAGCCGCTTGAGCGCTTTGCGGCGATTGAAACCACGCATTACCGGTTCGGGTTCGACCCCGCGACCGGGGCGCTCCGCCAGCTGGAAAACCGCGCGACCCGGCAAAGCTGGGCGAGCCCGCTCGCTTTGCTGACCTACCAAACCCTTTCGGCCGACGACTATGCCGCCTACCAGGCGCGCTACCTGACCATGCACGCCGACTGGGCGCCGCGCGATTTCGGCAAGCCCGACATCGCGAAGTTCGGGGCCGAGTCGCGGGAGTGGCACCCTCGCGTGAAGCGCTGCTCCGTGGCCCGCGACAGCTCCGAGGAGCGAGTGCTGCTGGAGCTCGAGTTCGCCGACCCGGCAGCCGTGGCCACCGGCAACGTCGCATGGCCCGGAACCATCTTTTACAGGCTGCGGATGCCGCGAGCGGAGGCCCGCATCGACCTGGAGGTCGCGATTTTCGGCAAGCAGCCCAATCGCATGCCGGAAGCTCTCTGGCTCAGTTTCGCCCCTGCACCCGTGGCATGGCTGCTCGAAAAGATAGACGAGCCGGTCGAACCGGCCGACGTGGTGCGGGGCGGCGGCCGATCGATGCACGCGATTACCGGCGACCTGCGGTGTGTCGGGGGCGCGGGGCGCGAGCTGCGCATCCGCTCGCTCGATGCGCCGCTGGTGGCGCTGGGTGACCGCTCGCCCCTCAACTTCTCACTCGATCTGCCCGATCTGAGCCGGGGCGTCCACTTCAACCTTTTCAACAATGCCTGGGGCACCAATTACCCTCAGTGGAGCGGGGGCGATTGCGGCTATCGTTTCCGGCTGTTTGCTTAAGGGCCGGACAGGAGAGCGCATGCGAAGGACGGAGCGGTCGCGGGCATTGCAGGCGCGGGCGGAAGGGTTGCTGCCGGGCGGAGTTTGTTCGCCGGTGCGGGCGTTTTTGGCGGTGGGCGGTGAGCCTCCATTCGTTGAGCGGGGCGAGGGTGCTTACCTATGGGACGCGGACGGCAACCGCTACGTCGACTATTTCGGGTCGTGGGGGCCGATGATTCTGGGCCATGCGTTCCCTCCGGTGGTGGAGGCGATTCAGCGGGCGGCCGAGCGAAGCTCCAGTTTTGGAGCTTCCGCCGCGGCGGAAGCTGAACTGGCGGCCATGGTGAACGAGGCCTACCCGTCGGTTGAAATGCTCCGGTTTGTGTCGTCCGGGACGGAGGCGACCATGTCGGCGATTCGGGTCGCCAGGGCGTTTACCGGGCGCAAGTATGTGATTAAGTTTGAAGGCTGCTACCACGGCCACGCGGACGGGCTGCTGGTCAAGGCCGGCTCGGGGCTGGCGACGTTTGGGATTCCGGGGTCCGCGGGGGTGCCGGAGGAGGTGGTGCGGTTTACCCTGGCGCTGCCGTTCAACTCGCTCGCGGCGGTCGAAGAGGCCTTCGCACTGCACCCGGGCGAGATTGCCGCGATCATCATAGAGCCGGTGGTGGGGAACAT
>CAXTRW010000210.1:0-5399 GCA_964246765.1 uncultured Acidobacteriaceae bacterium
GCCCGGGAGCGCTCCCGGTCCGCGCCGCAGCGGAGCTCGATGTAGCGGTCCAGCGCCGCGCGATTGATCGTTTCGTCGCCCGCGCCGTCGACGTAGAGGCCCACGTTCACATGCGTATCGCGCGGAAACAGCCAGCCGTACCCCCGGCGCACCGGCGCGAAATCGAACACGAGCGGGTATCGTTCGCCGGGCCGGTAGGGCACGTTCGCTTCCACGGCGAAGCCGGTGCGAAACCAGCCCGCGTCCCCGAGCAGCGCGCGCACTCGGCTGTGGACCCCGTCCGCGCCCACCACAAAGCGGCCGGCCAGGGTTTCTCCATCTGTGAAGCGCAGCAGCACCCGGCCGGGTTGCCGCTCCAAAGCCGCGAGCGGCGCCACGCGGCGGAACCGGGCGCCGCGCTCGCGGGTGCGTTGGAGCGAAAAGCTGTCCAGCTCCGCGCGCACGGTCATGGCGCACACCGGCGCGGCGCGGCCCATGCGGACGCGCCGCAGGGCGCTTTGCTCCAGGTCGATGCCGTGGACCCATCGCCGTACCATCGGGTCGATCGGGTAGCGCAGGGCCCGGACAGCTTTCATCGTCAACCCGCCCGCGCAGGCCTTCCCTCGCGGAAACGCCGCGCGGTCCACCAGCAGCACCCGCCGGCCCGCCTCGGCCAGGTCATAGGCGGCGGCACAACCCGCCGGACCCGCGCCCACCACGATCGCGTCCCAGGGTTCTTCCATAGCGGGTGCCACAACGCCCCCTAGCGAGCGTACGGCCACTCGTCGACGACCACATCCAGGTCGTTCAGCATGGCCATGACCGCCTCCACATTGCGACGCATTTGGGGCCGCTCTTTCCTGGGCGTCGCGGGGTCTTCCTCGACCGCAACCACGCGGCCGTAGGGCCAGCTTTCCTCGGGCAAGGCGGCCAGGGCTTCCGGCAGATCGATGATGCGCAGGTTCAGCTCGCGCTTGTTTCCACCCGCGGAGGTGCGCCGAGCTTGCGGCAGGACGCCATTCGGAAGGCTGTCGCCGGCGAGCGCGACTCGCAGGGTGATGGATTTGCGCCCGACGATCAGGAACGGGTTGCCCCAGGCTTCCGACGAGCGCACCTGGAGGTAGCGGGCCTTGGAAGGCGGCGGGAGCTGGGCGAGCTGGCCTTCGGCGGCCTGGATGCCCTTGCGTGCGGCGATGGCTTGGTCGGCCTGCTGCTGACGCTGCGCGGCCTGGCGGGCGGCGGCGGCTTTATCCGCCTCGCCGGCGTGCTCGGTGCAGCCGGTGAGCAGCGCGGCGAGGGCGAGGGCGAGGGCGGCGCGTCGACACCTCATCCGCGCCGCCTTTCCGCGGGCTCCCAAGGTTCGCGGCGGCCGCGGGCTACCGCGTCCAGCACGCCATTGAGGAAGTTGATCGATTCAGGTCCGGAGTAGCGGCGGGCTACTTCCAGCGCCTCGTTGATGACGATGGGCGCGGGGGTGCCGGGGAAGCCGAGCATCTCCGCAATTCCCATCTTCAGCACGCTGCGGTCCACGGCGGGCATACGCTCCAAGCGCCAGTTTTGCGCGTGTTTGGCGATCAGCTCGACGATCTCCTCTTCCTTGATGTTGGCGACGCGGTACAGGTCTTCGGCGAATCCGCGCACATCCGGCTCCACCTCGTCCCGGGCCTCCCAGAAAACCTTGCGCACCTGCTCGGGGCTTTGTTTGCCGATGTCGGCCTGGAACAACATCTGCATGGCCAGCTCGCGGCTTTTGCGACGTTTGCCTCCGGGCGCGCTCAACGGGCGGCCTCGATTTTCAGGTGCAGGGAGGCCATTTCGATCGCCGCCGAAGCCGCCTCGAAACCCTTGTTCCCGGCTTTCAGGCCGGCCCGGTCCAGCGCTTGCTCGAGCGTTTCGCAGGTCAGCACGCCAAAAGCGTGGGGGACGCCGGTTTCCCCCTGCGACTGGCCGATGCCGCGCGAAACTTCGTTATAAATTGCCTCATAGTGGGCGGTTTCGCCTCGCAAAAGCACCCCTAGGGTCACGATCGCGGAAAACCGGCCGGTGCCGGCGAGCTTGCGGGCGGCGTCCGGGATCTCCCAGGCGCCGGGTACGCGGACGATTTCGATATTTTCGCGACGCGCGCCCGAGCGCCCGAGGCAGTCGAGCGCGCCCCCGAGCAGCCGGTCGGTAATGACTGAGTTCCAGCGCGCGACCACGATGGCAAAACGCATGCCGGTTGCGACCAGGTCGCCCTCAAGCGCGGCGGGCTTGCCTTTGAGCGGCTCAGACCATTCCCAGAACGCGATAGGGATTCCGGGCACCGGCTGCACGGTGAATAGGTCGGATTTCCAATCGGTGGCCGCGATCGGGCTCAGGCGCTTGCCGAGCTCGGCGTCGCTCGCGCCCATGCGGCGCAGCCAGGCCTCCGCGGCCTCGCGGACGGCGGGCAGCGAGGTGGTTTCGACCAGCAGTTCGGCCTCGAGAGGCATCATGCCGTCCACAAACTCCACTGCCCCCACCGGCGCGCGAAAGCTCGCGCCGCGGCTGAGGTCAGAATCCCAGCCGGGACCCGGCTCGAAGCCGAGCGCCGAAAAAAAACTGTGCAGCCGGTCATAGACCGCGGGCGTGCTTGCCGGACGAAGAAGCGTGAGCCCTTTGATCATGATTTGTTAAAGATAGCAGCTTGGGGCAGGTTAAATTTCCGCGTTGTGCGCGACTTTTGAAACCTCGAGCTCCGCGGCGCAACACAGCGGTTTTTCGTGCGCCCAACGCGGGAAGTTTTCAACCGGCAAGCCTGAACCGGCGCGAGCATCCGAACCTCTGGGCGTCCACCAGGCTGGTGCGCCCGTTCCTGCTGCCGGGACCGATGGCAGCCCGCCCCGTCCAGCTTCGCAACCGCTCCCAAGGAGTTTTCCCTATGTTCATGCGTTCTGAGAAACTGCTGATTCCGCTCAAGAAACCGGCCAATCCCGATCCGAACGGCGCGGCCGCCATCCAGGAGCTGCTGGGCGGCAAGTTCGGCGAGATGTCGACCCTGAACAACTACCTGCACCAGTCGTTCGGCTTCAAAGAGAAGAAAAAGCTCAAGCCGTTCTACGACCTGGTCGCGAGCATCACGGCCGAGGAGCTGGGCCACGTGGAGCTGGTGACCACCGCGATCAACCTGATGCTGGAAGGCTCGACCAAAGAGGGCGACCCGGTGGACGCGCCGTTGGAAGACGCCAAGAACCTGCGCAATACCCACCACACCATCGTGGGCGGGGGCGGGCACCAGGTGATGGACTCGATGGGCCACTTCTGGACCGGCGCGAATGTGTTTTCAAGCGGCAACCTGGTTGCCGACCTGCTCCATAACTTCTTCCTCGAAACCGGGGCGCGCATGCACAAGCACCGCTGCTACCAGATGACAACCAACCAGGCCGCCCGCGACGTCATCGGCTACCTGATGGTGCGCGGCGGCGTGCACCAGGCGGCCTACGCGCTGGCCCTGCGTAAGGCGACCGGCGTGGAAGTAACCAAAATGCTGCCCACCCCCAACATCGACGACGCCAAGATTCCGGAAGCGCGCAAGTGGCAGGACATCGGCAGCCATCGGGTGCTGTACACCTGGTCCGAAACCGACTATGCCGACGTGAAAGGCGTGTGGTCGGGCCCGGCGGACTGGGCGGACGGCGAGCCGTTGGAGGTCAAGACCGGCGTGCCGGATTACGCGGCCGAGGGCCCGGTGATCAGCGGATCTCCGACCCTGTTCTCGCCGGATTACGCGCCGGAGGAGATCTACGAGATCGCCCAGCAGCTGATGCAGAAAGGCGGCATTTCGCCCCTGCAGCCGGGCGACGGCAAGCACGCGCGTTTCCAGGCCAGCACCACGGATTCGCCGGGCGCCAAGGCCCAGCCGGCAAGCAAGTCCACGCCGAAGTAACGTCCCAGGCGCCTTTCGCGGACGGGTGGGCCCCGTCCGCGATAAGCTCTAAGTGCTTATGGTTAGGGCGGCTCTCCAGCACGGGCGGCGCGCGCTTTGGAAGGCCTTCGGCCACAATGCGTTTTCGCTCGCGAAAGCCGCGGCCTACTCTGAGTTGTTGAGCTTGTTCCCCGCGCTGCTGGTGGTGGCGTGGCTGCTGGGCAAGGCCCCGGCAAGCGAACTGGTGCGCAGCGACATCCACGGGCTGCTGGCCGATCTGCTGCCGCCGGACACAATGACGCTGGCGCAGGGCTACTTCACGCCGCATTCGACGCGGTCCCGGCGACTGCTTATTTCCGCGGCGGTTGTCGCGCTGCTGGCGGCCATGGGCGTCATGCTGTCGCTCATGGAAGGCTTTCGCCGCGCGTACCGGCTGCCGCGCGGACAATTTCCGTTCTGGAAGGAGCGCCTGGTCGCGCTGCTGCTGATTCCGTCGACGCTGATCCCGATGGTCTTCGCGACGGCGTTTGTGGTGTTCGGCCACCAGATCGAGCTGTGGATGATCGCGAACGCCGACCACGAGCTGCGCGCCTGGGTACTTCTGGGTTGGCGCGGAGCGCGCTGGCTGATCGCGCTGGCTACCGGGGTGGCAGTGTGCCAGGTGATTTTTCACTTCGCCACGGCGGTGCGGCCGCCCTGGTCGCGCACGGTGCCGGGGGCATTGCTTGCCACAGGTACATGGTTTGGCTCTACCATGGCGTACGGATGGTATGTGACGCGATTCGCCGACTATTCGCGGGTGTACGGGTCGCTTGGGGCTGGAATCGCTACCATGGTCTGGCTGTATTTTGTGTCGGTTGCAACGCTGGTGGGCGCGGAGTTTAACGCGCAGGTGTACCCGATGTGGGACGAGCAGGGCGGCTCGAGCTTTGCCGAGGACGACGCGCAGGAGTACCCGGACTGCGCGCGGCAGTTGAGCGGGCCGGGGTAGAAGCAGTTGAGAGCGACAGGGGATGAAATGGGAGTTGCGGGGATGGGCATTACGGAAGATGGGGCGGCCGCGCCGATGCGGCCGTCCGGCACGGGCCGCGACACACTGCGGCGCGCCAAGATCGTCGCGACGCTGGGGCCGGCTTCGGGCGACGAGGCGACCTTTCGGGCGCTGGTGCGCGCGGGGCTGGATGTGGCGCGGTTGAACTTTTCTCATGGCACGCAGGAGAACAAGCTCCGGCTGATCGAAATGATCAGAAAAGTCTCGGATGAGGAGCAAAAGCCGGTCTGCATCCTGGCCGACCTGCAAGGGCCCAAAATCCGGACGGGCAGGCTGGAAGGGCGCGCGCCGGTGCTGCTGGAAGCCGGGCAGATTTTGTGGATCACGCCCGAGGACATTCTGGGGACCAAGGACCGGATCGCGACGACGTTCCCCACGCTGGCCGAAAATCTCGAACCGGGGGCGCGCATCCTGCTCTCCGACGGCCTGATTGAGCTGCTGGTGGTGCGCGTACTGGGCGAGGACATCGAGTGCGCGGTGGTGAAC
>CAXTRW010000211.1:0-5369 GCA_964246765.1 uncultured Acidobacteriaceae bacterium
CGCCTGCCAGTGGTCGATGTGCGCTTCGCCCGCGACCGTCCCTCCGCCGGCCAGCCGCGCCCGCAAGTCGGTGAGCGCCAGCAGATCCTGGGTCACGTGCAGACGGGTCGAGGCGTCCAGCCCGCTCAGGTTCACCCCCGAACCCCTGTACGCCAGACCCGCGATCCGGGTCGTCCCGTTCACGTCGAACAGCGCCTTGGTTCCCTGCCCTTCGAGGTCGAGCGAAACCACTCCGCGATCCAGCCCCGGGACGCCTGCCAGCGCCTCGGCTTCCCGCAGGTCCACCGTGCCTTGGGCCGCGAGCTGCCAGTGCGGATCGTTGAAGTCGCTCACGTGCGCGTGCGCGGCCAGGGTGGAGGAACCGGCGGAAAAGTGCAGGTCCGGTACGCTCAGGTCGTTGCGCCCCATCAGCGCCTCCAGCGACAGCTTGGAGTGCAGCGGAGCGACGGTCCCCTTGCGCGCCGCGAGGTCCGCGATTGAAACCGTGGCCCGGTACTGGTCGGTCTTGAGCAGGTAGTTGATCCCGACTTCGAGGTCGTTCGCCGCCAGTGCAAACGGGATCGCCCGCTGGTTGAACAAGGCCGTCCCATTGTCAATCTCCGCCCGGTCGGCCTGAAGGTTGAACACTGTGTCGATGGTCTGGTTCAGGCTGGTGGGCGCACTTTTTTTCTTGGGAACCGGCTGGTTGGTCGTGCCGTCCTTGTACAAAATCAGGTGTACGGTCGGCCTATCCACGCCCAGGTAGTTCAGGCCGATCTTGGCCTGGAACAAAGAGATGATCTTGAAGCGCACCAGCAGCCGATCCAGGTGCGCGTAGGGGACCTCGCCCGGAGCTTCCAGCCCGTGGATGGTGAGGTTGTCGGCCTCCACCTCCAGGTGCAGCAGCCGCCACCGGAACGCGCCGAGCTCGACTCGGCCGCCGGTGATGTCCTCAAGCTGCTTGATCACCTCGCCCCGCACCAGGTTGGCAAAGCGCGGAGTGTAAGCGTACCAGGCCAGGGCGGCGATAAAAACGGCCACAAATAACGCGATGCCCAGCAGGATCTTCAGCAGGAGATGGCGCTTCGGGCCAGGCCCTCCGGCCGCTGCGGCGCGGCGCCCGAACAGTGAACTCGGCGTTGTGCTCATAGCGCGCCCCCCGGGATATCGGCTGCGTCTTCGGCGTTCTTGTTGCTTTGCCCGTAGGCGGGTACCAGGATTTGCACGCTGCCTTCCTGCCGCAGCGTCGCTTCCCAATCGTCGATCTGCTTGGTTTCCTGCTCCGCGAGCAAAATCTCTTCGATGCGCGGACGCAGCGCCTTCAACGAGGGCGGCTGCTGGTGTTTCGCGCGGAACTGGGGCGCCAGAGTCTTGTCGTAGTAGGCCTGGACGTCTGCCTCCGGCGCGCGCAGGCCCTCTCGGAAACGCTGGTCCAAAAACCCGGTGATGACCACACGCTGCTGCTGGCGCGCCCGCACCGCCGCCGGCGTCAGTTCGCGCTCCCCCAGGAAGGCCGCCCACCCGGCCTCGGTGCCGCACCGCCCTGCGCAGCCGGGCAGCTCTTTTTTGAGCGCCGCGATCGACTTGTCCAACGCCGCATCGCTGGCCGCGGCCGGGCTCAGGTCCTGCTCTTTCATCTGCTGGAGGATCAGCGTGCGGGTAATCAGGTGCTCGGCCGCGCGGGCGTCTGTGTTCTGGCTTGGCGGCACCCCTTCGAGCGACTCGGACCGCCGCTCCTGCTCTACGTCGCTCTCTAGCAGCACGTCCCCGTTGATGATGGCCACCACGCTGTCGAGCACCACCGGCTTACGCTGGGGCGCGGCGCCGGACTGTTCGGTTCCGGCCGCCTGCTGCGCTTGGTTGGCCGCTTTGCTCTGCTGCGCGGGCGACACGTGCGTGGCCGGGGTTGCGTCGAGCGGCTTCGGCTCGGGCTGCGAGTGCGGTGCCGGCACGGAGGCTTGCCACAGCAGCAGAAACACGATCCAGGGCAAGGTCGCCATCAGAATGCCTGCCCGATGCTGAAGAAAAAGTTAAAATGGCCGGCCTGCCCAACCTTGGGCTGGGCGTTCACGTTGCTCAGGTCGTAGCCGGAAATCTCCGGGTAAATGGGCGGGTTCAGGTTGTAGCTTGCGTCCACGCGGACCGGCCCGATCGGGGTTCCGTACCGCGCCCCCAGCCCCAGCGCGTGCGAAAAGTAGTTGTCCGAGCAGCGGCCGGTGAGCCCGATGCTGTTGCGCTCGGCGTCAGGAGCCTCCTGGTCCTGAAGGTTCAGGTCGCGGCAGCCCGCGCGGTCCGGCTGCCGGAATCGCAGAAAGCTCGGCCAAATGTCGCTCCCCTTTACAAACACATTCCCCATATCGTGGAACAGCACGAACGAAACGCTGTTGCCCACCACCGGCAGTGTGGGAGGCGGCAAACGCAACTCGAAGTTGTTCACAAACGCCCCTGCGCCGCCGATGGGAAAGCCGGTAACCGGGTCGCGCGGGCCCGCCGCGTTGATCGCGAAGCCGCGGTGCGACTCCGCGCCGCCCGCGTACAGTCGCTCCGGCAGGGGAATCAGCAGCTGAAGCCCGTTGCCGAACGACCGCTCAAAGGCGATGCGAGTCTGTCGCGCGAAGACGTACTTATGCACGGTCCCAAACGGGTAATAGCTGGAATTGGTGAAGTCGAAGCGGTTGAAATTGGATTGCGAGCCGAACTTACCGTCGGAAACAAACTCCTGCACCGTGTTGTACGTGCCCCCGGACGCATTGAGCGCGCTCGGTCGCCGCGTGTCCCGGATGTAAGTCACGCCCGGGCCGCCCACCGTTACCGGCTGCGACAGCAAGGGTATCTCGCTTGGCGAAACCTGTACCGTATTCGCATCCACCGTGACGCGCCGGAACTGGTACTGGTAAATCCAGGTGGTCGGCCGACCGACACGCTGGGTCAGCCGCGCGTTGGCCTCCAATCGCGCCGCTGCGTATGTGGTTACATCCTGCTCATTGGTGTAACCGCCGCTGACTGAAAAGGTAAGACTTTGTTTGCCGAACGGGTGCGGATCCGCAAAGGTCAGCAGAGCCACCTTCTCAAGCGATCCGTAAGTAGTCCGCAGCGAAAGGCTGTTATCGGACCCGCGAAGATTGATCCGCGAAACGTTGAGCGAAACCAGCTCGCTGAAGCCGAACTTACCATTGGGATTGCAGTAGCCGTAAGGGCTTAATCCCTGCTGGATACGTTGCAGCACGTTGCACGATCCGGGGTTGCCGGTCTGCGCCTGGAAACCCACACCGTACGTCACATCCCAGCGCTTAGCCTCGGTAAACTGCAGCAGCACATCCTTGCGAAGCTCCCGCCCGTTCGGATTTTGCACCGCCGCGTTCACGCCGTTGAACAAGGTCAGATCGTACAGCTGTCTTTGCGTGTCGATGATCGCGCTCTGGTTTAAAAGGTCGCCGGGGTGCACCAGCAGGTGAGGGTCTACGGTGGCGCGCCGCGTGTAGTGCAAGCCGCTGATCAGCACGTCATTGACGCGCACCTGGTCGCCTTCCGTGATTTCCAGCGTCGCATCGTATAGGTTGGCATCGTGCGGGTCCGGCGCCTGCTTGATCGCTACCGTCGCCTGGTCAAAGCCGTGCGCCAAATAATACGTCAGCACCGCGTCGCGATCCCCGGTCAGGTCGTTTGAGTCGTAGGGCTGGCCCGGCTGCGTGTTCAAGAGCGGCAGCAGGGTGCTCGTGGAGACCCGAATGTTCCCGACCAACTTGTAAGTCCCGAAGCGCTGCTGTGTGCCTTCCGTCACGTTGTAAGTCACGGTCATGTGCGCGATCTTAGACGGTCGACCATGCTTGTCCGTATCCGCGTCCTTGACCACCGGCTTGACCTGAACATGCTCAAACCCGTTGCCCTGGTACAGCGCTTGGATGGTTGTCACGTCGCTCGCCAATAGGGCTGCACTGTAGGTGCCGCGGGGGTCAAACAGCCCATTCGGCTGCACATTCAAGCGAGGCCGGATCACATCGGCCGAGAAGTAATGGTTGCCCGTGATGGATACCGAGTCCACATCGTGTACTTTTCCCAGCTGCACCGTGTAGGTCACCAGCGTATCGCCGTTCGCCTCGGTCGCGCTCTTATGGGTTACCTGGATGTCAAAGTACCCCTTGCGCTGGTAGAAATCCCGGATCCGGCGGTCGCCCTCGTTCAGCAGATCCTCGTCCACCGTGCCTTCCTGGTACACCGGGACCAGATTCCGGATGCTTCCCTTGCTTATCTTCACGCCGTCGACGACCACCAGCACTTTATTGCCTTGGGTAATATCGAACGTGTAGTTCAGGTGGTTTGTCGGCCGGTCATACTGGCGGCCGGTCAGCTTCACCTTGGACTCAAGCAGCTGCTGCTTCTGGTAGTGAGCCCGCAACTTGTCAAGCGCCGTGTGGACGGTGTCGCGGGTCACGCGCGAGTCCCGCTTCAGCTTGGCGGTTTTCCTCAGTTTGTCCAGGCTCATACCGCTGTTTCCCGTTGCCGCCACCGCGCCCACGCGCGCCTGCGCTCCCCGCGTCACAATGTAGTTCACGTTCATCTGCTGGTTTGCCGGGTCGATCGAATGACCCTCGACGACCGTGGCCTGGTAGTAGCCGTTCCTGGTCAGCAGATTTCGGATCAGCTGCAGTCCGCGGTCCAGCCTGGCCTGCGTGTACGGCGTGCCCGGGCTCAGCTTGGTCGCGCCCACCAGCAGGCTGGTAAAGTTCTCGTCGTTGACTCCATCCACGTTGACCCGCCCGACGAACAGCTGCGGCGTGCCGTCGAAAATGATCTGCACGTCGTTCTCGGTCCGAACTCCGTCCACCTCGATGTTGCTGTACAGGCCCGTCGCATAAAGGCGGCGCAGGCTGCCGCGGATTTTTTCCGGGTCCAGGGGCTGGTCCGGCTGCTGCTCCAGCTCGGCCTCGAGCGGCTGCAGTCGCGCAGCGGAAACCCCGCGGAACTCGATCCCGCTCACCCGCAGCCCCTTCCAGGCCAGCAGGTGGTCCCCGCGAACCGCGCCCGGCGGCGGCGCGGGGCTCAACGGATGATTTTCGTCGTACGCCGGCAGACGGGCCGCGTTCGGAACCACCTGCGCGCCCGGCGGCGCATTGCCCGGCTGGGTCTTCTGCACCGGCGTTTGCGAGGTAGGCGAGACCGCGCCCTGCGCGTGGGCCGGCGGCGCGAAAACGGCGGCAAACAGCAGCGACGCCGCGGAAACGCGGAAAACGTAAGAGCAGCCAGTGCTTTGGAGCGGGAATCCGCTTCTGGTTCGCAACATGTATCCGTTAAGTTGGTTTGCTTCTACGATGCAGCCTGCCGGACCGCGCGCGCCGACAGAATTTTCCATCCCGGTTACCAAGGGAATCCCTACCCCAGCAGAGCCTGTC
>CAXTRW010000212.1:0-5332 GCA_964246765.1 uncultured Acidobacteriaceae bacterium
GGTAAGTACGTTTGTGCTAACGTTTTGGGTGGGGTGAGGGGCATGGCGAATCGGCAAACACAGGGGAAGCGCAAGGCCGCGGTGAGTGAACCGGTTGCTGGGTCGGTTGAGTATGTGGGCAAGCGGACGAAAACAGGCAACTCGATGGGATTTCGTTTCGAGAGCGCGCTGTTCCGCAGCCATCCGGAGTTCAGCGGGACGGTGCGGGCGCGGGTGGTGGGGCCGGGCCAACTGCTTTTAACGGCCGACCCAGTTCCGGTGGAGGCAGCGGAGGAGGACGATCCGGTGCTGGGACCGTTTCTGGCGCTGATTGCGAAGGATATGGCGGAAAACCCGCACAAGATCAAGCCGCTGGATGAGGCGCGCATGCGGCGGTTGGCTGAGCTCGTGGAGGGAGTTGAAGTCGGCGCCGATGAGGATTTGGGCGAAGAGGACCTTCTTTCTTGATCCGCAACGACTGGGCCCTTTACGTCTATCCGCTCCTGGATGAGCAGCTGACAACAATCGGCGACAAAATCGAGATCGCAAAGCGCACACACCCAAACACGTATTCAACGCAGCCCAGGGCTAAGCTGCTTGCCAAGATCCTCGACTTGATGCAGAAAGCTATTCCGGCAGACCCGGGCGCGCCGCAGTTTCGCCAAGGCAACACCTTGGGCAAGGAAAACCGGCAATGGTTCCGGGCGAAGTTCCACGCGCGCTACCGGATCTTCTTCCGTTTCTCGACGGCGGAAAAGGCGATTGTCTATGCCTGGATGAACGACGAATCCACACTGAGGAAGAGCGGCTCGAAGACGGACCCGTACACGGTTTTCGAATCCATGCTTGAAGCGGGCGATCCGCCGCGGGATTTTGAGGATCTGCTCGCGCGCTCGCGGGCGCTTGAAGGCGCTACTCGATGTGGAACGTAAACTCTTCCATCACGGGGTTGGTAAGCACCTCGGAGGCGATGCGCTCGACCTCGGCGTGAGCTTTGGCGTTGTCGAGCGAGTCGTCGAGAGTGAGGATGAAGTACTTGCCCTGACGCACGTCGTGAACGGAGGCATGGCCCAGCTTGTTGAGCGCCTTCTGGATCGCTTGGCCCTGAGGGTCGAGCACGCTTCGTTTTGAGACAACGTAGACATGAGCCTTCATCGTGCCCGATTATAAACGGAGCGCGGGGGCGCGCTTGCATCCTAAACCGAAAGCGGTTTGCCCCAAAAAACAAGAAAGATAAGGAACGAAATGGTCAACTATCTGGAATTGCCCGTCGGTGAAAACAGCCCCCAAGTGGTGAACGCCGTGATTGAAATCCCCGCCGACGGCGTGAACAAGTACGAGTACGACAAGGAACTGCACGTCTTCAGGCTCGACCGCAACCTGTACTCGCCGGTGCACTACCCGGGCGACTACGGCTTTATCCCCTCGACCCTGAGCGAGGATGGCGACCCGCTGGACGTGCTGGTGATGGTGGACGAGCCGACGTTTTGCGGCTGCCTGTCGCAGGTGCGGCCCATCGGCGTGCTGGAAATGCTGGACCAGGGCGTGCTGGACGAAAAAATCCTGGCAGTCGGCAAGAACAATCCCCGCTACGCTGAAGTGCACGATTTTACCCAAATCTACCCGCACCTTTTGCGGGAAATTACGCACTTTTTCTCGATCTACAAGGACCTGGAAGGCAAGCGCGTGGAGGTGCACGGCTGGCACGACGCCGAGTACGCCAAGGAGCGCGTGACCAAGGCGGCAGACAGCTTCCTCGCGAACCGGAAAGCGCGTTAATGGCGCATGAGCCGGTACACGGCCGCGCCCGCAAGGGCGACGCAGGCGCCAAAGGCATGCGCGGGCAAAAGGCCGAGTTGCTCGCCTCGGGCCGTCAATAGCGCATAGCCGACCAACAGCACGGGCAGCGTTGACAGCGCGGCCGCTACCGGCAGCGGACCCATGCGGAACGGGCGCGGCAGCTGCGGCTCACGCACCCGGAGCACGAGCAGCGCGACGAACTCCAGCACCAAGCTCGAGCCATACAGGACCAGATCGATGGAGATTAGCCTCTCGTACCGAAACCCCAGCGCCAGCGCCCATGCCGCCCCGCACACCAGGGTTGCCGCGACCGGAACGCCGCGGCGATTGCGTCCGGCTAGGAACCGGGGCAGCAGCCCTTCCTCGGCAAGAACCATGGGCAACCGCGTGTACGACAAGGTGAGCGCGTTGAACATCCCGATGCCGTTGAGCATGCCCCCGGCGACAATCGCGGCGGCCAGCCAGGGCCCGGCCAGCGAGCGGGCCGCGTCCACCCATGCGCCGGTTGTGAACTGCGCTGCCGGTATTCCCGCCAAGGCAATGGCCGCCAGGGGCAGCACGTACGTGAGAGCCACCGCCGCGCCGGAAAGCAGCATGGCAAGCGGGTAGGCGCGTGCCGGCGCTTCTACCTCCTGGGCGATGGTCGAAGCGTTGTCCCACCCCATGTAGTTCCACATGGCTACCAGCACGGCGGTGCTGAAGTTCGCGCCGCCGCTCGGGTGCGCGGTCCAGGTTCCCGCGGGCGCTGGGACGTGCAGTCCTCGATGCACAGCAAAACCCACGACCACGGCAAAAGGGGCCAGCAGCAGAGCGGAAAAGTACACCGAGCCCCGGCCGACCGAGGGTGCTCCCAGTAGGTTCCATGCGCAGCAACCCGCGATGACGGCCAGCTCCCACCCGAGGGCGCGCCACCCGCGCGTCAGCCCCGGCGCGAACCGCCCGAGATACAGGGCGAAGAGAGTGGGGTAAATCGCCATGTCGAACAGGCTGGCGGCGAGCGAGAGCCATGCTTCCTGAAAGCCCCAAAACGGACCAAGCGCTCGTCGAACCCATACATAGAAGCCGCCCTCGCACGGCAGGGCGCTCGCGAGCTCGCCGACCATCAGCGTGGTGGGCAGGCTCCAAAACAAGGGCAGTAGCAGCAAAATCAGCAGCGCGCCCCTGTACCCCGCGCCGCCTAGAATGTCCTCGATCCCATAGGGCCCGCCGGACACCATAAAAAAGGTCGATGCAATTAGGGGTCCAAGCCGCAAGCGCCCGGAGCGTGATCGAAAACGATGCTGTACGGGGCGCCTCCCTGCCCGCGCGGCTCACGGGAAAACGAGGCCGCGCTTCGAGCAGGGTATAGCAGAGCTACTCGATGTAGCCGGGGTAATCGCGGCCGACCGTGCCGAATACCTCAACTTCGCCATCTTGCGCAGCGCCCTGGAGGGAATCGTCCAGCTTTTGGGCGTCCATCCGGACCTCGCCGCCATGGGCTTCGAGGATGCGTTCGGCCGCCTCGGTCCGGGTGCTGGCGTGCACGGTGACCACCGCGCCGCCCCGGCCGATCCGGTGAGACAGGTGCCGGGCGCGCTCCGGTTGCACGCCGTAGCCAGAGAAGGAGCGCTCAAACGCGGGCTGGGAGTAGGGGCTGGGCGGCGGAGTGTTCAGGTTGAGCGAACCCTCGCCGGTGCCGAACTTCTGCTCGTCCTTGCGAATCACCCCTTCCATGGTGTTGCTTTCCCGTTTGTCCTCCGCGTCGGCCCGTTTCTTATCCTGCTTTTCGTCCTCACGACGCTCGCCGGCTGTTTCGCGTCCCTGGTCTGAGCTGAAAACAGGGCCAACCCGTTCACCCCAGTTCCCTCGACCGGCGCCGGCGCCGATATGTTCCCCGGCGGGAGCGTAGGCGGGCTCGGCCGACTGGTTGCGAAGATCGCTGTCGTGGGGTAGCGAGCTTTTGAGCTCCGACGGCAGGCCCGAGTGGGTTACGTCGCCGCCCGAGATCGGCCCCGGACGGGGAGGCATATCGTAGGGCGTGCCCGCGCCTCCGCCCAGCGAGGCATACTGCACGGGCAGCGTGTCGGAAGCCGCGCTGCTGGTGCCGGTGCGGGTGCGCTCTTGGGTGGTGTGCTCGGGAAGAGTGGTGCCGAGTTCATCGCGCAACTCGCCGCCTACATTGGGACGTCGGGCCGGCGCGCCGCCCGTGCCTGCGCTGCCGGAGCTCCCCGCGCCGGTGTGGAATGCCGCGCCGATCTCCGAAGGGCGAAAACCCTCGTCGATCAATGCGTTGATGGCGCGGTGGGCCTGATCGCCGTCTGCAAAGTACGCGACCACCGCAGTGCCGCCTGCTTGGGATGATGTAGCCATTCGATTCTCCTCTTTGGTGGTGCAAATCCGTGTATGGCCTCCCGGGGAGGCCTTTTCATCAAGCTCAGATGCGGTGAGGTGACGATGGGGTGAGCGGGGATAGCGCGGAATCGCGCGGTTCGGGGTATACTCCGGTTACGCGGGTATGCTGGAGAGTTGGCCGAGTGGCTGAAGGCGGCGGTTTGCTAAACCGTTATAGGGTCAAAAGCTCTATCGGGGGTTCGAATCCCCCACTCTCCGCCATAGCTTCGAATCAGGAAGTTAGCAGTCCGGCCGCCACGACGCGCTACCAATCTCGCGAATCAGCCACGGTGACTCGGTATTTCCTTGCAAGGAGATGCCTCATGCAGTCCAAAGCTGTTCGCTTCTAGAGCCGTGTTCGCCAGCCGCGTTCGCCGCCCTGATCACCGCCGCCCTTACCTGAGCCCGCAACTTCAACAACAGAGGCTCGGCGTCCGGAAGCGGAGTTCCCGTTTCGGGAAACGTGAAACTTCCTGCTGAAAAAAGGCGTGGGCAGGCGTTGCGAGCGGGTGTATGGTGGAGGGGATTTAGAGGAAGCTCACGAGGGGCGCGTTTCGATGAAATGGCAACGCGGCTGGATGTTTTTTCTCGTCTTGGGAGTGTTCGCGGCGCTGGGCGCGGTGCGGGCGGGGGCCCAAAACGCGGCGAAGTTGCAGGAGCCGGCGGACCGGAAGGCATTTTCGGCTGCGCGCAAGATCACCGACAAAGGCAAGCAGCTGGCGGCGTTGCAGGCTTTTACCAGGGACTACCCGAAGAGCGGGTCCGTGGGGTTCGCGCAGAGCCTCATCATGGACGACATGCTGAAGGTGGAGCCGGGAAACCCGAAGGCGCTGGAAAAGCAGGCGGCGCTGCTGCTGAAGGGATCGAAGAAAGGCCCGGACCGCTGGCAAACCGAGGCTGGGCTGGCGCGGGATTTCGCCGGCGCGGAAACCGACGGCGCGGACCTGCCCCAAGCCAGGAAGTGGGCGACCGACGCGGAGGCGCACCTGGACGAGGCAAACTACAGCGCAGCGGAGCAGGCAGATTACAAGCGCTACAAGGCTCCGCCGCCGACACCGGCCGCGCTGCACACGGACTTTGAGCATAGCCGGGCGGATGTGTTGTATGCCGTGGCGCAGGTGGATATCGCGGGCCGGGATTGGGCGGCGGCGGAACGGGCGGCGGGGGACGCGTACGCGGCAAA
>CAXTRW010000213.1:0-5287 GCA_964246765.1 uncultured Acidobacteriaceae bacterium
GTTTGGAAGCTCGCAAACAAGCTGTTTTTCAGCAAAGTGAGCGCGATTTTCGGCGGAAATGTGCGCTATTTCATCGCCGGCGGCGCGCCTTTGGGCCCCGATACGGCGCATTGGTTCGCGCAGGTTGGAATCCGGATTCTGGAGGGTTACGGGCTTACGGAGACCTCGCCGGTGATCGGTGTCAACACGCCCGGGGCCTACCGGTTGGGGTCGATCGGAAAGCCGCTACCAAATGTTGCGGTCAAGATTGCCGAGGATGGGGAGCTGCTGGTGAGGGGGCCGAGCGTGTTTCGCAGCTATTGGCAGAGCCCTGGGCTTACCGAGCAGGCGTTCGACGAGGAGGGCTGGTTCCGGACCGGGGACATCGCTTCGATGGACGTCGAAGGGTTTATTCGGATTTTGGATCGCAAGAAGGAGCTGATCAAGACCTCGGCGGGGAAGTTCGTGGCGCCGCAGGGCATTGAGGGCAAGCTCAAGGCAGATTCATTTGTGGGCAGCGCGGCGGTGGTGGGGGATCGGGAGAAGTATGTGGCGGCGCTGATCTCGCCCAACTTTGATTTGCTGGAGCCTTGGGCGCGGGAGCGGGGCATCGCGGCGGGCACGCGGCGGGAGCTGGTGGCGCACCCGGAGGTAGCGGCGCGCTACAAGGAAACGGTGAAGCAGGTGAACCGGTCGCTGGCGGACTTTGAGTTGGTGAAGCAGTTCGGGCTGGTTGCGGAGGAGTGGGGGGTGGAGACCGGGGAGCTGACCCCTTCCATGAAGCTGAAGCGACGGGTGGTCGCGGAACGCTACAAAGAGGAGATCGCAGCTTTGTTCCGGTAAGGGCTGGGGCCGGCCCGGATGTTGGGGGAGCGAATGGCCCAAGCTCCTGCCCCCCAGCGCTGCTTTAGTGATGGCCGTCGTGGCCGCCGCCGCCTCCGTGGTCGCCGCCGCCGTGGCTCTCGTGGCCGCCTCCCCCGCCTCGCTGCTCCTGGGGAGCGCTGTGCTGCTGGGGCTGCGCTCCCCGGTTTTCCTGCGGGCGGTTGTAGCTGCCCTGCCCACTGTAGTTGCCCTGCGGACGGGCTGGAGCGGTGGGTTGGCCGCCGTAGCCACGCTGCCCGAACGGCTGCGGGTTGGCGGGCGCGGCGGGACGGTTCGCGCCATTCGCATACTGCCCCCGGTCGTAAGCTCCGCCGGCAGAGGGCTGCCGACCCGCGTTGTAGGTGTTTTCGCCGCGGTTGTAGGTGTTTGTGCCGTGGTTGTAGGTGTTGCCGCCGTTGTTGTAGGTGTTTGCGCCGCGGTTCACAGTGTTGCCGCCGTTGTTGTAGGTGTTTGCGCCGCGATTGATGGTGTTGCCGCCGTTATTGTAGGTATTCGCGCCGCGGTTAAAGGTGTTGCCGCCGCGGTTGATCGTATTTCCTCCGCGATTGATGGTTACGTTGTTGATGGTGGTGCGGTTGTTGCCGCCGTAACGGACGGCTTGGGTTTGGTTGAAGGCGCGGGCTTCGGGGGCGCGGTCGAAGCGGCCGTAGTCGCCGTGGTTGACCACCGTGACGCTGCGGGAGATGTAGGTGTTGTGGTTGTAAACCACGGTGCGGTCATGCCAGTTCGGCGCCCAGTTGTGGTAGCCCCAGGAGAAGTGCGTAAACGCGCCGATCGCGATGCCCAGACCGAAGCCGATCGCCAAACCGGTGCCGAACACGACCCCGCGCGGCGGACCGTAGTAGTAGTGCGGGTAGACAGGCACCGGCGCCCCGTACACCACCCACGGGTTGTAGTAGGGCACGTAGACCAACGTCGGGGTGACCGGCGCGATCAGGATGTCACCGGGCGCATAGGTCACGTTGATCTGCTGGGTCGGCCGCAGATTGCCGGCGGCGTAGGCGCGCTGGCGCATAGTCTGCACCGCGCCCAGAACGTCCTGCGGCTGGTTAAAGTAGGCATTGCCGAGTTGGGTGGTCCACTGCATGTTGCGGTTCAGGTCTTCAAGCACCTGAGGAAAAGCCACCAGCGATTTCACGCTCGGGTCCCAGGGCTGGGTGTTGGCCATTTCGGCCAGCTGGCTGGGCGGGTAGCCGCCGTTTTGCTGCACGAACTGCTCTGCGGAGGCCAGCTGCGCGGGGTAGGTGGCCCCGGCCAGCACCTGGGCGACCAGCGAGTCGGGGTACAGCGCAATCGGGGCGACGAGCGAGTCGATCTGTTCGGGCGCGAGCGGCTGGTAGTTGGAGGGCGGGGCGTTGCCGTAGTCGGGCGGGGGCGCGGGCGCGCCGTCGTATTGCGCCATGGCCATGCCCGGAGTGAGCGCCAGCAAGGCGCAGGCAACGCCTCGGCGAGCCAGCCGCGCGGGGGCGCCCGACGCCCCAAAAAGTGTGATACGGGAATGCGTCTGTCTCATTGTCTCCACAGGTTCGGTTCTCATGTGCCGTCCTCCACGCCGCAAAAACTCGATCACCGCCGCGATTTCGCCGGTTTTCGGTGCAAACCCGCATCGCGCCGGATAGTTCCGCCCGCGCCCCGCTCTTGCTATATCGTCAGGGGAGCGATGGACCATGAATCCCGTTTGCACCGCCTCCGCCGACGCATGGCCGGGGAGAAGATCGAAGCGTTGCTGCTGACCCACGGGGCGGACGTACGCTACCTTTGCGGGTTTACGGGCTCCAACGCCGTGCTGCTGGTGCTGCCGCGCTCGGCGGTGCTGCTCACCGACGGCCGTTACACGACCCAAGCGCGGGAAGAAGCTTCCGGCGTGCGGGTACGGATCGGCAAAAAGCTGCTGGAAACCTCGGCAAGCCTGCTGCTGCGCGCCGGGGTGAGCTCAGTGAGCTACGACGCGAACCATACTTCCTTCGCAACTCTGGGGCGCATGCAGGCGAGCCTGCCGGAAAGCTGGTCGGGCGCGGCGCGGCGGCGATTCTTCCGCGCTCTCGCGGGCTCGCCGGTCGCCCCCTTGCGCGAGGTGAAGGACGCTGACGAGCTCGCCATTTTGGAAGAAGCGGCTCGGCTGGGCTGCCGTGTGTTTGAGGCGGTGCTGCCCCACCTGGCCGCGGGCGTGCCGGAGCGGGAGATCGCGGCGGAACTCGAGTACGCGGCCCGGCGCATGGGCGCCGACGGGATGTCGTTCGATACGATCGTGGCCTCGGGCCGGCGCTCGGCGATGCCGCACGGCACCGCCGGCGCCCAGGCTTTGCCGCGGCGCGGCTTTGTGACCATGGATTTCGGTATGATGAACAAGGGATATTGCTCCGACATGACCCGGACCGTGTACCTGGGCAAGCCCGGGCGGGCGGAGCGCGAAGCGTACGCCGCGGTTCTGGAGGCGGAACAAGCGGGAATCAGGGCTGTGCGCGCGGGTGTTTCGGCCCTGAAGGTAGACGGCGCTGCCCGCAAGGCGCTGCGGGAGCGAGGCTTGGCGAAGTATTTCACCCACTCGACCGGGCACGGGGTGGGGTTGGAGATCCATGAAGGACCGCGTTTGGCAGCGAAGGTGAAGGACAAGCTGGCCGAGGGAATGGTGGTGACGGTGGAACCGGGAGTGTATTTTCCCGGGGAGTTCGGCATACGGATTGAGGACATGGTGGCGGTGGAGGCCAACGGCGCGCGGGTGCTGACGCAGGCCGCCAAGGAACTGATCATGCTGTAGAGAAACGACGCCCGTTCGGCGCAAAACACGACTGAATTGCAGGAAAGCACACACACGATGAACCCGGAAGAGATCGCAGCGCTCAAGGACCTGATCGACTTTTTACAGCAAAATAAGATTGGCGAGTTCCGCCTGGAACGGGGCGAGCTGAAGGTGGAACTGCGCTTCGAGGCGGCCATTGCGGCCGCCGCCGCGCCCGCTTCGCAACTGGACCCGATGCTGCTGGCGCGCCTGCTGAGCGCCGCGCCGGCGTCGGCCCAGCTCGCCGATCTGCCGACCGTGCCGGCGCCGGCCCCGACCGTGCCGGTTGCGTCCGAAGTCGCTCCTGAAGAGGCGCTGCACACGGTTAAGTCGCCTATTGTGGGTACCTTTTATGAGGCGCCCTCGCCCGGCTCCCCGGCCTTTGTCAAGGTGGGCAGTCAGGTGGAGCTGGGGCAGGCCTTGTGCATTGTGGAAGCCATGAAGCTGATGAACGAGATCGAGTCCGACATCGCCGGCGAGATCGTCAAGCAGCTGGTGGAGAACGGGCAACCGGTCGAGTACGGCCAGCCCTTGTTTGCCGTGCGTCCGCGCTGAAGGCGGGTTCATCGATGAGCTTGGCCTCTTCGCGGCCCCGCTTTGGAGCGGGTCTCATTCCGGGGCTTTGGCCGAGCGGTACATAGGAACGGTTGTCGGGGGAGTTGCGGTACACAGGTAGGAGGCCGGCTTTTCCGGCGGGAAATGCCACTCTCCGATACGACTCTCCTGAATGCGAAGTAGTGCCGATAAGACACTGGGAGGAGCACCATGCACGACCTATACGCACTTGGCGCGACACTGGCAGTGATCCTGGTCGGACTGCTTTACAACGGGCGACAGATCCGCGAACTCCGCACGGAGCTCCGGGAGGATAGCAGCGCCGTCAAAACAGAGCTCCGCGATGAAATCAGCGCCGTGAAAACAGAGCTCCGCGATGAAATCAGCGCCTTCAAAACAGAAGTCCGAGACGAACTGCGCACCACGCACACGGAACTCACATCGGAAATACGCGACGCACGCAAGGAAACGCGGGACGCGCGCACGGAAGTTCTGGCGCGTATTGACGCGCTCCAGCGCGACATCACGCAACTCGTCCACGAACAGGGCTTTCAGAGCGGACGCTTGGCCGCGCTCGAGCGGGGGCGCGCCTCGTGACTGCCCCCACCGCCGCCAGACGAGAACTGCCTTAGAAACCCGGAGAAAGCATGTTTGGAAAAGTACTGATCGCCAACCGCGGCGAGATTGCGCTGCGGGTGATTTCGGCCTGCAAGGAGCTGGGCATCCGCACGGTGGCCGTGTACTCGGAGGCCGACCGCAACTCGCTGCACGTACGCTACGCGGATGAGGCGATTTGTATCGGGCCGCCGCGCTCGGCGGAAAGCTACCTGCACGTGGCGGCGGTGATCGCGGCGGCGGAGATTGCGGATGTGGACGCGATTCACCCGGGCTATGGCTTGCTGAGCGAGAACGCGAACTTCGCGGAGGTGTGCCGGGAGTCGAACATTAAGTTCATCGGGCCGCCGCCGGAGGTGACGCGGATGATGGGCGAGAAGTCCGTCGCGCGGCAGACGATGAAAAAGGCCAAAGTCCCGATCCTGCCCGGCTCGGCTGGCGTGCTGGCGGACGAAAACGACGCGCTGGAGTGGGCCA
>CAXTRW010000214.1:0-5262 GCA_964246765.1 uncultured Acidobacteriaceae bacterium
CCGGTACCCAGGCCCACCCGCATCCCGTCCTCCACGTAACGCATGCTGCGCTCGGCGGCTTGGCGCTTCGATTCCTCCACTGAAAGCATTTGCTTGCCTCCCCAGCGCGTTTCCGCGCCTCCTCCATCTTAGCCGCGCCCGGTTACAACAGTTTTTGCCCGGCTTCATACGCCAGTAACACAGATGCAGCAACACTGACATGCAACGGGCAGCAGCGTTGATCGCCCGGCTCAGGTTTGTTTCTCTTTTGGAGGCTCCATTGCGTTCTGCTTCGATCAAGCTCTTCACCGCCGCCGCGCTGGCCGCGGCCGCCGTTCCTTCGTACGCGCAGCAGGTTTTGGGCGCCATCTCGGGCACGGTCACCGACGCGTCCGGAGCCGTTGTTTCGGGCGCCGGCATCACCGCGACCAGCACGGAAACCGGGCTGACCCGGCAGGTGCAAAGCAGCAACTCCGGCGACTACGCTTTTCAAGACCTGCCCAGCGGCAACTACACCGTCACCGTCACCAAATCCGGCTTCAGCGACCAGCGCTTCCCCTCGGTTTTGGTCCAGGGCAACCGCACCGCGGCCCTGCCCGTACACCTGGCAGCCGGCAATGTGAACGAATCAGTCACCATCCAGGGCACTCCCCTGCTGAACGAAACCGACACCACCAACGGCTTTGTGATGGACCACGCGACCATCCAGCAGACGCCGCTCGCGACCGGCTCGTTTACGCAGCTCGCAGTGTTGACGCCGGGCGCGAGCGCCGACTTTATCAACGGCACCGGCACCAATGAGGGGCTGGGCAATCAGGCCATCTACGCCAATGGGCAGCGGGCGACCGACAACGCGTTTCTGGTTGACGGCGTCGACGTGAGCAACCTGTTTAACGGGAATAGCACCAGCCAGGTCGCCGCGGGCCGCGCCACGCCGAACACAGGCGAAAATTTCCTGAGCGGCGGCACCATCCAGACCAATACCTCTGTCTACGACGCGATCGGCAACGCGATTCCCTCGCCCAGCCCGGAGCAGGTGGATGAAATTCGTGTGAATACCTCTATGTATGACGCGCAGCAGGGCGCGAAAAGCGGCGCGCACATTGATGTGGGCACACTGAGCGGCACCAATCAGTTTCACGGTCAGGGTTATGTATATCGCGGGACGAACTTCCTCAATGCCGCGCCGTTTTTCTATAAGCAACAAAGCGTGCAGTACGGCGGCACCATTCCGCTGAACCAAGTCAACCCCTATCTGCACCGGATCACCGCCGGGGGTACCCTGGGCGGTCCATTGATCAAAGACAAGCTGTTCGGTTTTGCGGGTTACAACGGAGTGCGCGTGACCGACCAGTTAAACGGGACTTCCAACCTGTTTCTACCCTCCGGGCTTACCGGTGACCGGAGCGCCGCGGGCATCGAGAGTGCGGTGGCGTCGACCAAGATTACCCCAAGCGGCGCAATCGATCCGGCGGCTCTCGCGATCCTGAACTACAAGCTGCCGAACGGGCAGTATTTGATCCCGTCGGCCAGCGCGAATGCGGCGGCGCAACTCGGCGCCAATCAGCCGGACTCTGTGCTGTACGGGCGGCCGAGCTTTAAAGCCGACCAGGTGACAACAGGCCTGGACGCGAACCTGCGCAGCACCGATGTGCTGTCGCTCAAGTACATCTACCAGCATGATCCGGCGAACAACCCGTACACGGACAGCCAGGTTGACGGCTTCAACCAGAGCCTGGACTCAGGCAGCCAGCTGGCTTCGATCGTGAACTCCTGGACGCCTTCGTCGCGGTTCAGCTGGCAGCAAACGTTCGGCTTCGTCCGGGAAAAGGCATACTCTTCCGACGCGCAGCCGGCCGGACTCACCCCGCAGACGGTGGGCATCAACCTGTTCGGCTTCAGCGCCTTTCCCGGCATCAGCATCCGCAACCTGAACGGCCAAACCGGCGCGGGCATCAAGATAGGACCGACCAGCGACTTCAATCGCGACGGGCTTTTCCAGAACAGTTTTCAGCCGCGCAGCGTCCTGACCCAGACCATGGGTCGCCACACTTTGAGTTACGGCGGCAACTACGCCTACACCCAGTTGAACATAGCCAACCGCCGCGCGAACACCGCGCAGATCAACTTCAGGACCTTTGCCGACTTTGTAAACGGCAAGGTCAACGGCGGAGGCAACTCCTCTTTATTGCAGGGCGTGGCCGAGCGCTACTACCGAGCCAATGATATCGGCGGCTTTGTGCAGGATAAGTGGCAGGCGCGACCCAACCTCAGCATCACGGCCGGCTTCCGCTACGACTACGATGGGCCGCTTACCGAAAAGTACGGCAATTTCTTCAACTTCGACCCCAGCCGGTACAGCTACGACGCTGTAAACGACAGGATCACCAACGACGGCTTCATCGTCGCCGGCAACAATAAGAACTTCCACACGCCCGGCGTAAGCAATTCCACGCTCCAGAACCTGCAGCAAGGCTTTTCGCCTCGGGTCGGTTTTGCTTGGACGCCAAACGCCAACCAGGGCAAGGTTGTGTTCCGCGGCGGTTTCGGACTGTACTACAACCGAGGAGAATACTTCACATACCTATCGCCGGGCGCAGGCAGCGGCGTGGGCGGCCCGTTCGGCGTCACTCAGGAACCGCCCTTCGTCATACCCGCAAACTCGCCCAAGGGCGCAACGCTCAGCAATCCGTTCGGCACGACCCTGCCCACTCCGCCCAACGGCAACCCGGCGCTGTTTACCCAGTATCTGCAAAACCGCGCCGGCCTGCTCGCCGGAAACCAAACTTACTCGTTCGGCTCTTACGATATTCACAATAAACTGCCGTACACCGAAAACTGGAGCTTCGACGTACAACTCCAGCCTGTAAACTCGGTTGCTATCGACATAGGCTACGTAGGCAACCGGGGCCGTCACGGCGTCATTCCGGTGCCGTTCAACCAGCCCGGCATCGCCACCCCGAACCATCCGGTCAATGGGGAAACGTACTCCTACGGCTATCAAACCACAGACACGGCCGGAAACAACCTGACTACCGAGCCCTACAGCACTTACGACGGTGGCAATACTGACCTGCGCGCGCCCTATCTCGGTTACGGCATCAACTCGGTACTCTACGAAGCGGCGGGTAACTCAGCCTACGACGCATTGCAAGCCCAGGTCACCAAGCGGCTCACCCACGGGCTCCAGTTCAGCGCCTCCTACACCTGGTCGCACTCGCTCGACGAGCAGAGCGGGGTGGGACTTTTTTACAACGGCAGCAATCCGCTCGACCTGCGCTCGGGCTATGCTTCGTCCGACTTCGATCGCACCAATGTCATCAGCTTTAACTATGTGTACACGCTTCCCGCGTTTGTGCGGGGTAACAGCTGGGTCGCGCGGGCGGTCAACGGCTTTACGCTGGAAGGCATTACGATCCTGCAAAGCGGACAACCCTACAGCGTGGAAGACTACTCGGGCGCGGTCGCAAGCCAGTATTACAGCTCCAACGACGGGATCACAAATCCCATCATCCCGCTTGCGCCCGGCTTCTCTCCCAAGCAAGCGCTCACCGGGCACTCCGGCGCGTATGTCGCCGCAAACCAGCCCGCGGCGCTCAACGCGAGCGCGTTCGCCATTCCCTTTGTCGCGCCCGGTGAAAACGGCGTTCCGGCTTGCGGAGTCAGCACCGCCGGTGCCCCGGTGTGCGACGTATATGAAACCGGCTTTGCCGGCAACGGCCAACGCAATATCTTCCGGCAGTCGTTCCAAAAGCGCGCGGACATCACTCTGGCCAAAACGTTTGCTATTCACGAAAGCTTGGCGGCCCGGTACACGTTCGACGTCTTCAATGTGAGCAACACGCCCTCGTTCGATATTCCGAATAACTCCATTTCCACCGGCTATAACACCGGAAGTCAGATTGCCTACGATTCAACCTTGTCCACGGTCGCGAATCGCCAAGCGGTATACAACCTCCAAAACAACGGCGTGAACGTAAGCGACGCCAGCGGCCTGGGCGTGGTGCAGCAGACCATCGGCAGCGCCCGCATCATCCAAATGTCGCTGCGCCTGCAGTTCTAAAGCAGGGCTCCACGCTGCCTGCCCGGCATCCAACCGGGTAGGCAGCACAAGGAGCACACATGGAATACACCCGCCTCGGCAAAACCGGCCTTCAGGTTTCCCGCATCTGTCTCGGCTGCATGAGCTACGGCGAGCCCGCCAAGGGAGCGCTGAGCCCTGGCAGCCACGCCTGGACGCTGAACGAGGCCGACTCGCAGCCGTTTCTGAAGCAGGCGCTCGATCTCGGAATCAACTTTTTCGACAGCGCGAACGTGTACGCGCGCGGCTCGAGCGAGGAGATCCTGGGCAAGTTCCTGAAGAGCGCGACGCGCCGCGAGCAGACCGTGATCGCCACCAAGGTGCACAGCACCATGCGCGAGGAGCCCAACGGCGCGGGGCTGTCGCGCAAGGCCATCCTGAACGAAATCGATGCGAGCCTGCGCCGGCTCCAGACCGAGTATGTGGACCTGTACCAGATTCATCGCTGGGACCCGAACACGCCCATTGAGGAAACGCTTGAAGCCCTGCACGATGTCGTCAAGGCCGGAAAGGCGCGCTACATCGGCGCGTCCAGCCTGTACTACTGGCAGTTCGCGCAGGCTTTGTATCTGGCCGACCTGCACGGCTGGACCCGCTTTATTTCCATGCAGAACCACTACAACCTGCTCTATCGCGAAGAGGAGCGCGAGATGATGGGCCTGTGCATGGACCAGGGGATCGGGGTGATTCCGTGGAGCCCGCTGGCGCGCGGGCGGCTGGCGCGGCCCTCCGACGCTGAAAGCACGAAGCGGCTCGAAACCGACCAGTTCGGCAAGACCATGTACGCGAGCACGGAAGAGGCCGACCGCAAGGTGATCGACCGGGTGGCCGCGATGGCCGCGCGCAAGGGCGTCCCGCAGGCTTCGCTTGCGCTGGCCTGGATGCTGGCTAAGCCCTACATCACGAGCCCTATCGTCGGCGCGACCAAGCCGCACCACCTGGAGGATGCGGTCGCGGCGCTTGCGATCAAGCTCTCGCCCGAGGAGATCGGCGAGCTGGAATCGGAGTATGTGCCGCATCCGGTGCTCGGGTTTAAGTAAGAGGGTAGAGGGTAGAGGGTAAAGGGTAAAGTCGGGAGCAGTCACGGCTCGAGAGGGTAGTTGTAGACTCCCAGCAGAGGTCAGGGTTATAAAGGTTTCGCTTGCTCCACCCTCCACCCTCCACCCTTGTTTTCCGGGAGCACCCCATGCAAAGCCGCATTC
>CAXTRW010000215.1:0-5261 GCA_964246765.1 uncultured Acidobacteriaceae bacterium
TCGTTCACCAGCGTGCTTTTGCCGGAGCCGGAAACGCCGGTGATGACCGACATGACGCCGAGCGGGATGCGGGCGGTGACATTTTGCAGGTTGTGCGCCCGCGCGCCTTCGACGGTGATCCATTTGCCGGTGAGCGCGCGGGGCTCGGCGCGGTGCATGATGTCGGTTTGCCCGGACAGGTAGCGACCGGTCAGCGACTCCGGTACGGCCATGATCTCGGCGGGGGTGCCCTGGGCCACGACCGAGCCGCCCAGCCTGCCCGCGCCGGGGCCCAGGTCGAGCACGTAGTCGGCGTGGCGGATGGTGTCTTCATCGTGCTCCACCACGAGCACGGTGTTGCCCAGGTCGCGGAGCGATTCGAGCGCCGCGATCAGGCGCATGTTGTCGCGCTGATGCAGGCCGATCGAGGGCTCGTCGAGCACGTAGAGGACGCCGCGCAGGCGCGAGCCGATCTGGGTCGCGAGGCGGATGCGCTGGCCCTCGCCGCCGGACAGGGTCGCGGCGCTGCGGTCCAGTGACAGGTACGACAGGCCCACGGCGTTGAGGAACTCCAAGCGCTCCACCACCTCGCGCCGCAAGCGCTCGGCGATCAGGGCGTCGCGCGGGCTGAAGGCGAGCGAGCGCGAGGCGTCCAGGGCCCGGTTGAGCGGCAGCTCAGTGTATTCGGCGATGGAAAGCTCGCCGACGGTGACCGCCAGCGACTCCGGCCGCAGCCGCCGGCCCTTGCACTTGGGGCAGGGCGAGGCCGACATATAGCCCATCATCCACTCGCGGTAGTTTTCCGAGCGCGACTCCGCGAGCGACTCGCGCAGCCAGTGCAGCACGCCGTGGAAGCCGGTGCGCGGCCCTTCGTGCTTGGACGGGCCGAAGAGCAGCAGGTCTTGGTCCTTCGTGGACAGCTGCTCAAACGGGAGCTTGAGGTCGATGCGGTACCGCGCCGCGCCGAGCGTGACCAGCTTTTGCAGGTACTGCGACCCGGCGCCCGGCCCTAAAGCCCCGTCCAGCAGCGGCTTTCCCCAGTCCGTGATCACTTTTGCCGGGTCGAAATCGTAGATCGACCCCAGTCCGTGGCACCCAGGGCAGGCTCCGTAGGTGCTGTTGAAGGAAAACGACCGCGGTTCGAGCTTGGGGACGTCCAGCCCGCAGTTGGGGCAGGACATGGAGGAGGAGTACAGCTGTTCGGCGGTTTCGGGAGCGGCGCCGTGGACCTGAATCAGCACCAGCCCGTTGCTCATCTGCAGCGCCTTGGCGATGGAGCTTTCCAGACGCTTGCGATCGAGGTCGGGTTTGAGCACCAGCCGGTCGACCGCGGCCTCGATGGTGTGGTTCTTGCGCCGCTCCAGGGTGACCGGCTCGGCGAGGTCGCGCATGACGCCGTCGACGCGCGCGCGAAAGCCCTGCGCGCCCAGCCCGTCCAGCAGCTCCTTGAACTCGCCTTTGCGCCCCCGCACCACGGGCGCGAAGATCGTGACCCGCTCGCCCGGCGCGAGCGCGAGCACCCGCTCGGTAATCTGCTCAAGCGTTTGTCGCGCGATGGGCAGCCCGCAGTTGGGGCAGTGCGGCACGCCCACCGAGGCGTACAGCAGGCGCAGGTAGTCATAGATTTCGGTGATGGTCCCGACGGTGGAGCGCGGGCTGCGGTTGGTGGTTTTCTGCTCGATCGAAATGGCCGGGCTCAAGCCCTCGATCGAGTCCACGTCCGGCCGCTCCAGTTGGTCCAGAAACTGGCGGGCATAGGCGGAGAGCGTTTCCACATACCGGCGCTGGCCTTCGGCGTAGATAGTGTCAAAAGCGAGCGAGCTTTTGCCGGAGCCGGACAGGCCCGTGACCACGGTCAGGGTGTTGCGCGGAATCCGCACATCGATATCACGAAGGTTGTGTTGCCGCGCGCCGCGGACTGAGATATGGGTAATGGCCATGGGTCGGGTGTCGGGAGCGGGCAGGACGGGCAGCGTATGTATGAGCGTCTTTGTGAGCGTGTCTTGGGAGATACCTTCTACTGTATTTTGAGGCGGCGGGACGGGTCAACGCGCGCCGGTTCTGCGACAATCTACCCAAGCGGGGTGCGGCTGTGCATCCCAATCATTTCGGGGAGATCGGGAACAAGGCAATGCAGGACATGATCAACGTTTCCATGCTGGTGTGCGCCACGGCTGCTTCTCTCGCGTTCGGGGTGTTGGCGGCGCACACTCTGTGTCGCGGGGCATTTGCGGTTCTTCGCATGCACGCCGCCTCGGTAGCCGACAGGAAGCTCGAAAAGGTTTCGGCCACATCCTGACGGTTCAGTCCGGCGTTGCTGCCGGGTGAAACGGCCGAGAAAACTCCTCGTCGAACACGGTGCGGGCCGGGCTGAAGCGACCGCCGTCGTACTTTCGTTGCCCTGCGGCGTACCCCAGGGCCAGCAGGGCTACCGGTTCGTAGCTCAACGGCAACTTAAGCGCGTGGCGCAGTTTTGCGGCATCGAAACCCTCCATTGGGGCGGTGTCGTAGCCGAGCGAGGCAGCGGCCCACATCATGGTGGTCAACGCCAGCATGACCTGCCGATTGAGCCACGCGGACAGGTTGGGGTGTTCGCCCAGGTACCGGGGCACATTGGCCCGGGTCTGCTCCAGAAAGCTTTCCGGCATGCCGCCTTCGCGGCCCATCCGCAGCATTTCTTCCAGGTCGCCCGAGCGCCAGCCGTCCGTGTCGCCGCAGCCCGCGATGACCACGGGGGCTTCCTCCACCTTGGCCTGGTTGAAGCAGGCGGCGCGCAGTTTGCGCTTCGCTTCAGCGCTGCGCACCACGATAAACCTCCAGGGCTGCAGGTTGTAGCTGCTGGGGCAGCGAAGGCCGGCTCGCAGAATAGCCTCCAAATCCCCGTCCGGCACCGGCGCGGGGTCAAACGCGACCGTGGAGCGGCGCTCGGCGACGAGCTCTAAGAACGGCTTGTTCGGGCGCGGGTCCATACGTTAGGGCAGCGCGGTCATGGGCTGTTCCACGGCAAAGGTCTGCTTGGCGGGGGTGGTTTCATACACCCACAGGCCGTGGAAGTTGGCGCGCAGCTCCGGGTGGTCCTTGAGCAGGGCGGCCATCAGTGCGAGGGCGTCCTTGCGGGCGGCGACCGGATCGCTCACGCTGGGCACTTTGGCGTCCACGCGGAGGTCCAGCCCGCCCAGGCCGCTGTCGGCGCGCAACCCGGTCACGGCAAAGGTTTGGTCCCCGGCGGGTACTTCCATGGGCTTGTTCCCGGGCAGGCCCGCGGGTTCGACCGAGGCGGTTTCGCGGCTCAGTTTTTGGAGATTGTTGCTCGAGTACAGGTCGGCGGGGCGGGCGAGTTCATCCGCGGCCTCCTCGTAGAAAAACGCGCTCCAGGGCTCGTTTTTGGCTTTCAACTCGCGCCCCTGCTGCCAAAACCAGGCGCTGGGGTGGCCGTCGAGGGTGAGCGGCTTGGCAAAGAAGCCGGCCAGCTCCCAGCGGGGCGCGGCCGCCGTGGCCTGATTTTCCAGGATGACAGCGAACTGCTGCGGCTCTCGGACGCCGGTTGCGTGGAGCACCGCCAGCGCGAACTGACCCTTGGGGAGCTGGGCCAGCGTGACCGTAACCAGAAGCGGCGAGCCGGGAACGCCGCAGAAAAACTGCACGTCGTCCTGGGTCGCCTGGAGGTCGCCTGCGTCGAGCGCGTAGAGATTTTCAACCGTCAGGGTAGCGCCGGCCAGCGTGGGCGCGAGCGTGGAGACAGTGCTCGCGATCCCGTCGAAGCTGCTCGCGACCGAGGGGATGGTGGCGGCCTTGAGCGCCGCTGAGTCGCCGCGCAGGACGTCGCCGCCGAGCCGGTGGGCTGCGTCGAACAGCGTCGCCCGCTGCTCGCCCGGCATGGCCGCGCCCACCGTGCAGGTGACGGCGCGGGCACAGGCGGCCGGCAAAGCGAGGCAAGCGAGGAGAAGAAGCCGGGAGAAGGTTCCGAAAGTCACGCGTGGCTCGCAAGGCGGCCTGCTATCCACGGGCCGCCACTGCTAGTCTAGATCAAGGAGAAGGAGCTCTTCGATGCGAATCCCGTGCGTTTTCGCGCTGGGTGTGCTTTGCGCGCCCTTGCTGGCGGCCCAGGCCGCGCCGCCGTCGCTGCTGGACCAGCCGCCCGCGCCGCCGCAGATCGATCTGACTGGGGACGTGCTGACGATTCACGCCGCCAACAGCAGTCTGCGGGCCATCCTCGATGACCTCCAAACCCGCACCGGCTCCAAAGTGGAGGGCCTAGACAAGGATGAGCGCATTTTCGGCGTGTACGGCCCGGGCAAGCCCCAGGACGTGCTGGCGTCGCTGCTGGACGACTCCGGCTACAACGTGCTGATCTCAGGGCGCAGGGCCGACGGCGCGCCGCGTGAGATTGTGCTGAGCGCCAAAACAGCCGCGCCCGCGACCCCGTCCGGGAACGCGCCGACCCAGGCCGCGGCGGAGGAGGACGACGAGGGCGCGGACCAGCAGCAGACCCAGCAGCCTGCGATGTTCGGGCCCATCTCGCCCGGCAGCCCCGGCATGGGCGGAGGGACCCCTGCGCAGGCGGGAGGGCAGCCGCAGGTGAGAACGCCGCAGCAGATGCTCGAAGAGCTGCAGCGCATGCGCCAGGCCCAGACAAATCAGCAGCCGCACTGACGGGGCTTCCGGAGCGGAACACCCCTCAGTACGCGGGCTCGGCGCATCGCGGTTTCAGGGCGTGATCGGCGCGAGCACGGGCCAGTCGTTGGCCCAGTTCACGCGCTCCACCCACAGGTCGAGCGCGCCGTTCTCGGAGCGGTGCAGGGCGTGGAAGGTGAGCAGGGTTTGGGTTTGGTCGGGGCTTTGCCAGGGGCTGCCGCCGCCGGGGGCGAGCCAGTTTTGGTCGCTGGTGAGGAGCACTGTGCCGCCGCCCTGGAGCATGGGGCCGCCGTCCTGGGCGGTGAACGGGCCGTGGGGGCTGCGGGAGCGGCCGACGATCTGCTGGTAGGTGTCCTGCTCGATGGGGATGTTGCAGCACACGCCGACGGAGGCGAACAGGTAAAACCAGCCGTTGTGCGCGGCCATGGCGGCGCCCTCAAGCGCGCCCTGGAGCGCGGCGGGCTGCTGGGCCAGGTGGTAGCGGGAGCCGTTGGGGATGGGTTTCCCGGTCGCGGGGTCGAGTTCCTGCTGGAAGATGCCGCTCCAGGACGAGCCGTAGTTGAGCCAGACGCGGCTGTTCGCGTCGATGAACACATTTGGGTCGATGGCGTTGAAGTCCGCGCCGGGCTCGGATTGGAGGACTGGAC
>CAXTRW010000216.1:0-5223 GCA_964246765.1 uncultured Acidobacteriaceae bacterium
TTCCGCGGGCGCGTTTGCGGCCGGGGCGTCCGAAAAAGGCGCGGCCCGTGCAGGAATCGGGCGGGTTTCATGCGCCTGCGATGCCGATGCTGCCGATGGCCGGGGGTGTGCAGTGAGCGGCGGGGCGGCGCGGGTGCGCGCGGTAGCCTGGACTCGGGAGCCCTCCTCACCTTCCGTGGTGGACCCTTCGCGAAAAAAGGGCGTTCCCGCCTCGGCCTCGGCGCCGGTGCGGGTGCCGGAAAGCTCGCTGGCCTTTTACCGACGGTATACCGAGCTGCTGCTGCGGCGGTACATGCAGGTTTCACTCCGCATGGGCAAGGTGCCTTCGGTGCTGGGCAGCTGCATGTTTCGGGGGCGAGTGTCGAGCCGCAAGGTTGAGAGCTTTGAGGACGCTGTCGGGTTTGTGATCGATGTTGAGCGGTGCATGGCCAAGCTGAACCCGGAGGAGCGGGAGCTGATCGCGCGGATCGCGCTCCAGGAGTACACGCAGGCCGAGGCCGCGGAGCTGACCGGGCAGAGCCAAAGATCGGTGGTGCGGAAGTATGGCGAGGCGATGGACGTGCTCACCCGAATCTTTATCGAGAAAGATCTGCTGGAGGTGGAAAGCCTGTATCCGGGTCAGTGCTAGGCGCTGTGCTGCGAGTGGTTCAGGACGCATATCACGGACTGAACTGCCGTTCGCGGTCCGTTTGGTAGGTCGAACCCTAGGTGTGAAGCTTCGATAACTTGTCCATTCGGTCTCAACGGAGAAACCGGTTCTGCGAAGAACCAATTTGCCCGGAGAAGCCGAATGGACCGGCACTTAGACGTCTGGGCCTCTCCAATAAAGGCACTTTCCTAAGGTTGGAGTCTACTTTCCAGCGCCCAACACGTGTGCCCCAGGTCTCGTATCCGGGATCGCCGGCGAACAATCCCCGTGTCGCTGGGCGGTGGATATGATCTAAGTTCTCGTGAGTGAAAGCTCGCACCACTGCACGCCATCCGGGCGAAACGGTTCAGGCCACCGTCACCGCCCGGGGCGCCGGCTGCAACACAGGCTCCGGCACTTGCTCCAGATTCACGACAGCGGCTTCGTTTACCTGGACCGCATTGCCGAAGGTCTCCTCCGGCAAGCGGAACAGAATCCGCCGAACCGCCTCCACTCCCTGCATGAAGGCGTGATCCTGGTTTGAAATCTCATAGCGCCAGGCCCCGAAGCGCCCCCGGCTGTACACCTCCCCGGCTTCCAGGGCGGGTTGAATCTCCCCGAGCACGGCGTCGCGGTCCAGAAACGGCACCGGATACCCATGCTCGATGCGGCGCTCCCACCGCGACACAACCTCCTGCCCCGTTTGCGCCAGCAAGCCCATGCGAGCCAGGCTCGCTTCCACGTCCCGCCGCAGCTGGGCATCATCCCGCGCCGGAGTATTCCCCGGCTCGCTGACCTCGCACAGCATGGAGTAGCATCCGTCAGGCCCGTTGCCCCGGCTTACCGTCATGGGGAAGTTCAGCCTCCAAAACGGCACATCGCTGTCGGTCACCTGGCAGGAGTGCAGACCCACATACTCCTTGGGCATGGCCCCCCGTATGCCGAACCCGAACAGCCGCGACCGCGCCTTGCGCAGCCGCGCCGCTTTCGCCGTCAGCTCCGGCCGGTCCTCGACCGAGCGCAGCAGAGTGTCGAGCGGCATGGTTGACACCATCTGCTCCCATCGCACGGTTTCTCCCGTGCTCAGCAGCGCCGTTTTGCGCTCGAGCGACACGGAAACGATCTTGGTCCCGAGCAGCAGCTTTTGCGCCGGAATCGTCCGCGCCACCGCCGACCAGATCGCCCCCGAGCCGCCTTGTTTCGGATAGGCCACCTCAGTGTCCGGTCCCCACCCCGGGTCGTCCGAGCTCGATAGGAGGTTCCGCACCGTCCGCCAAAGGTCCATGTCCGCGACATTGCGCGTCGAGGAACCGGACCGGTGCCGCACCCACACGTCCGTCAGCTGCTCGGGCGCGTGCGCCCATTGTTTCCGGTTCAGGGGTCCCATCAGCAGCTTAGTGATGTACGGCCCGAAATGCGTATCCAGGTAGCTCCCAAGGTCGCCGCTTTCCCTATCCGCGCCGGCCGCGCTTCTCCGCCGGTGCAGCGCAACGCTTCCCAGCGCCCGGCACAGCTTCCGCAAAGGCAGCCGGTGCAGGTTTCGCTGCGCCGGATACGGCAGGAACCGCCCTTCGGTCTGCACTCCTCGGGCCGGCGCCGATCGCGCCCACTCCAGCGGCAGCTCCTCTAAAAGCGCTCCAAAGCGCGTATAGTGCTTGTGCGGAAACAAGACATGGCCGCCGAAGTCGAACGTGAAGCCTTCCGCGGTCGTTTCAGATGCAGCCCAGCCTCCGGCCTGCTTGCCGGGGTCGACGATCAGAAAATCCGATTCCCCGCCCGGCCCGCTTTCCGTCATTTCCAGCGCGGCGCCCAGCCCGCACGGGCCCGCGCCCGCAATCAGCAGCTTCGTTTCGCGCATTAGACCACGCTCCATGCGCTCGAATCGGCCGCGCCGCTGGGCCGCTCGTATTCGGCGGCGAGCAGCGGTATCTTCACTTCAGCCGCGATTTCGACCATGAGGTCCAGATTCATGCGCACCGGGGAAAACGCTTCGCACACGCCCCGGTAGTGCGGCCACGCGCGATGCCGACCCGTTGCCTCCGCCCACTCCACGGTCCGCACCCGCTCCCGCTGCGACGCGTGAGCCAGCAGGCTCTTCACTTTCTGATCCCACGTGTACGCGACGTCGATCTTCAGGGCCGCGGAAAACTGCATCGTCGAGGGCCCCTCGTAGAACAGGACGCTCGGATAGCGCCGCGCGGCGGAAACCAGCGAGTCGCTCAGCACCCGATGGTCCGCGTGCGAGTCCGTCGGCGCATGGGTGAGCAAAAGGTCCGGCCGATGCAGATCGAGCTTCATTTCAAGAACTTCCACGGTCTGCCGCCCGCTCATCGAGCCGTCCGGAAGGTGGGCAAAATCCAGGCCGACGCCCAGAATGCCCGCACTGACCCGCTCCTCATCCAGCCGCAGCAGCGGCTCGCCGCCCAACTCCCCATCCGTCATGGTCAAAAACGTCACCTGCCAGCCCGCCCGCCGCAACAAAACGGAAAACCCCGCCGCCCCCAGCGCGCAATCGTCCGGGTGTGCCCCGACTACCAACGCCTTCCTTGTCCTCGTCATCGCTCCTGATGTCCTTTCCCCGACTGCCGAAAACCCTTCCATCGCGTCGCCCCTCTTCTCGATGACTCCCTTATCGGCAGCTTTGCGCCAACCATGAGTGTTCCGCGTCGGCGCGGTTCAGGTCGCGTCCGCTTGTTCCCGTTCCGTTCTTCATACATACGTCTTTTTCGTTTCGGGAAGCCGAAAACGTTATCGCACTGTGGTAAGCAGAGTTCCGGTTACCGTGCAATTGTTGCGAAACAGGCCATGGCGCCCGGTGCGAATACGTGTAATCGGTACCTGCTTGGCGTTCTCTTTTACTCTCACGTTTTCCGGGCGAACTCCAGCGGCCTGCCGGGCCCCTTCCCTCCCCGAAAAAGGACCAAAGTAACTGAAATCAGGCGGAAATGCACGAAAACGCAGGGAAATTCGCGTCGACAACAGCGGGAACCCGCGTCAACACTGGTTTTTCGCTTGACAAGGGGGGCCGATCAACGCGTAAGGTAAACCCCGACGGGTACTCCGGAACCCGCGTCATTGCGGCACAAACCGGGCACAACGATCGCCGAAGCTTCGCTCAAGGAGACAACAACACTCGATGGCAACCGCACTCACCAAAACCGCCCTTGTTCGCCAGATGGCTGAAAAGCTCGAACTCACCAGCAAACAAACCCTGGCCTTTTTCGATCTCCTCGCCGACACCGCCGTGAAGGAAACCAAGAAAAACGGCGTTTTCGTTATCCCCGGTCTGGGCCGCCTCGTGAAAGCCGAGCGCAAAGCGCGCACCGGCCGCAACCCCCAAACCGGCGAAGCTATCAAGATCAAGGCCAAGACAGTGGTGAAGTTCCGCATCGCCAAGGCGGCCAAAGACTCAATCGCGCCTCCTAAGAAAACTGCCGAAAAGTAGCGCCGCCGGACAGCAGGCCCATCGTAGCCTTCGCAAGGCGCGGAACCGCCGCGGCCTTGCGGAGGCTGCTCCCATTTACACTGGGGTGTGCGCGCAAGCGACGCGAAAGGCCCCGCAACCCAAACCCTCTATGAGCTGGTTCAAGCGCGAACAATCCGGCATCGAGCCCAACGGCGAAAAAACCGTTCGAACAGAAGGACTGTGGACCAAGTGCCCCGGCTGCGAAGCCACGGTTTGGAAGGCCGACGTCGAAGCCAACCTCCAAGTCTGCCCCAAGTGCGGCCACCACTTCCGGATGGGCGCGCGGGAGCGCATCGAATCTCTTCTCGATCCCGGCTACGAAGTGGTCGACGGCGGCCTGCGCTCCAGCGACCCGCTCCAGTTTTCCGACCTGAAAAGCTATCGGTCGCGCCTGGCTGCTTATCGCGAGTCCACCGGGCTCGATGACGCCGCGCTGAACGCCCGCGGGCGCCTCGGCCCGCATCCCGTCGTGCTTTCCGTCATGGACTTCGGCTTTATCGGCGGTACCATGGGCGCGGCGGTCGGTGAAACTATCGCGCTCGCCGTAGACCGCGCCCTTCAGGACCGCTCCGCCCTGCTGATCGTTTCAGCTTCGGGCGGCGCCCGCATGCAGGAGGGGATCGTTTCCCTTATGCAGCTTGCCAAAATTTCGGCGGCGCTTGCTCATTTCGACGAAGCCGGCCTGCCTTACCTTTCCATCCTCACGGACCCCACCTTCGGCGGCGTCACCGCCTCGTTTGCCATGCTCGGCGACCTCAACATCGGCGAGCCCGGCGCCCTGATCGGCTTTGCGGGCCCTCGCGTGATCGAGCAAACCATCCGCCAGAAACTTCCCGAGGGCTTTCAACGCTCTGAATTTCTGCTCTCTCATGGCATGCTCGACGCCGTGGTCCCCCGCCGCGACCTCAAGACCTTTCTCATCCGCGCCCTCGATTTCATGCTGCCGGTGAACGTCTGATCCCGCGACCGACGGGAGCGCCGCAAGTCAACGAAACACGCCACGAAGTGACCGCCGGCCGCGTAGGCGGTTTTAAGACTACCCCGGAAAAGCCCGAATCTGCTCCAGCACCGACGCCGCCGTCCCCGCCGCATTTTCCCGCTGCGGGAAATGCCCCACCCCATCGAGCAG
>CAXTRW010000217.1:0-5205 GCA_964246765.1 uncultured Acidobacteriaceae bacterium
CGAGGGCGACCGTGGCGGCCAGCAGAAGCGCCGCGAGGCATGGGGCAAAGCGTGGTTGCAGAGGTACGGGCATGGCTGTGTACTCCTAGAAGGCCGCGCCGGGGCGCGCAAAGGCTCGGGATTGGACCGGCACGGGCGCGAACCCGAGATCCGGGCAGAGGCTCACCGCGCCGGGATCGAGCTCGACCAGCACGGAACGCTGGAGCAGGTCCAGGGACAACACCAGCCGCCGCCGCCCCCGGTGTTCGGCCACGACGCCTTCGTGGCCGGCAAGCGGTCCGCGGTCGATGCGCACACGCGAGCCCGCCGCCGGGCCGGCATAGAGGCAGTCTTCCAGGGCCAAGCCGGCTTCCGAGGCCTGCAGCAGACTCTCCACCTCCGAGCGGCGCGCGGGAGCGGGCGCCGAGCCCGCCCGAACCACGTCCACAATGCCCGTGGTCGCGCGCACCCGGCCGATCTCACACAGGGCGATGTCGCAGAAAATGTAGCCGGGAAACAACGGGAGCTCCAGAGTTACGGAGCGATCCGACCATTTCCGATTGGATCGGGAAAGCGGAAGAAACTCGGTGTAACCCTTGCCGCGAAGGGACGAAGATACCAGTTTCTCGTGGCGCGATCTGACGCGAAAGGCAAACCACTCACTTGCTTCGGGGTGCAGCTGCATGGACAGCTCCGTAACAGCGGATTCGCAGCGGGAGTCGCCGCGTGGGGAAAGAAAACGAGTACTTAGTACATTCTTTTGCCGCGATTAGACAAAGCTACCGCAGTCTCGGTTACAAGGCGCTACTTTTGTACTTAGAAGCAAAAGCGAATACAGGAGGAGCATAGCACTCACCTTGTTCCTGAGCCAGCAAAAACGGAAGTGTCAAATTGCGACATGAGACAAACTTTGCGTACGCTCGGAACAGTAACTTTTTAACGATTACTAACTAGGGAGCTTGCGGCTTGCAACTGCGTCAGACGTGCGGCAAAAAGGGCTTGCGCGGGCGCGGGGCAGGCAGCTTCAATGGTATTTCGAGACAAAACAGTGCCCGGCTGCGGACCGCGGTACTGATCGATGCTCTTACCATAAGTGGTTACTTTTCCGCAGATAAGATTATCTTCGAGGTGAATGTTACGGGCCGGGCCTACCCCGATCCCCGTGCCCCACAGGCCGATCACCCGGTTATGCGCGACGATCGCGTTGGTTCCGCCCACTTCGATGCCGTAGGGATAGTAGTTTTGCTTGTTTACAGAAAGGTCGAGCGGCGTGTTGGCCACCACTGTATTGTTTTCAACCAGCAGCGCGCGGCCGGTGGTGTCGGACATCACCGACATTCCGTAGCTCAGCCAATATGGGTTGAGCGCGTTGCTGACCGAGTTATCGCGCACCACCAGGCCGTCAGTGTGATCGCGTTGAAACTCCATGGTGATGCGGTGGACGCGGGTGAAGCGGTTGCGCTCGACCCGCACATCGGCGCCGTCGGTGTGGTCGAAAAAGATGTGCACGCCTTCATTGAGGAAGTCGAAGGTGTTGTCCGCGACGGTCGAGCGGGTCAGCCCGTAGCCGAAGATCCCGGTCGCGTCCGCGTCTTCCAGTCCGTACTTGCCGCCGGTAAAGATGTTGCGGAAGGTGTTGTGGTCAAAGTGCGAGTCCGCGGCGCCGTAGGCGAGAAAAATGCCCATGTGGGTGGTCCAGTTCTCGCTGCCGGTGACGATGTTTCGGAACGTACAGCCGGTCACGGAGATCTGTCTTGCCGGGATGCTGCTTCCGTCGAAGCGCAGACCGCCTCCATCGAAGACCAGGCGTTCCAGCGTGATGGCAAAGGCGCCGTCCCAAGGGCCGGCGGCCAGCGCGTAGCCGCCCGAGCCGAGAAGCACGGACTCGCCTGTGGGGTCGCCCCGGTAGGTGCGATCGGCGGCGAGCGCGACCGCTTTCGGGCCGGCAATGCGGTAGACGCCGGCGGGAAAAAAGATGGTGTCGCCGGGCGCGCTTTTTTGGATAGCGCGATTGATCGCCGCGGTGTCGTCGGCGCGGCCGTTGCCGCGGGCGCCGCAGGCTTTTACATTGCGCACCGCAGCGGAGGCCGGCAGGGCGACGAGCAGGAACAGGGCAGGGGCGCAGGGGCGCATGGAGAACCTCACAGGGAGTCCGGGGCGAGCAGACGGGCGTGGGCGAGCTCCGGCTGCCGCTCGAGCACGGGCGCGGCCGCCGCCGGGAAGACCAAGATCTTGCGGCAAAGCACCGGGCCCAGGAACAGGCCCATCATCAGGTAGAAGGGGATGGCCTCGACGGGGGACTCGAGCGAGTTGCCGAACAAGGCGCTGACCAGGGTGATGGTTTGGGCGCACACGCCCCAGCTTTGGCCGGTGGACTTGTAGACGCGCCAGAGCATCTTCAAAAGCGCCGCCTGCAGCGCGAAAAACAGCACCACGCCGATCCAGCCGGAGTAGCCCAGGGCGAAGTAGAAGATGCTGTGGGGCGTGCGCAGATCGGCCGCGGCCCTGAGATAGGGAACCAGGTCCTTGAGGGGAAAGCCGTAGCCGTTGCCGAACGCCGCGCGGGCCAGCGAGCGGTCGGGCGAAACCGAATCCCAGATGGCGCTCCACCAGCGGGTGCGCCAGGAGATGGTTCCGGCATAGAAGCCGGTGTTTTTCGAAGAGGTGTACTGCTCGGCCAGCGAGGGGCTGATGGCGGACAGGCCGCGGGCGACGATTTCGCGGGAGCTGATCTTGCCGCCGCGCTCGGCGGTGGAGGGCAGGTCGAGGTCGGTGGCGAAACCGACCACAAGCAGCGCGGCCACCAGGGTGAAAACCTGGGCGACCTTGCCGAGTTTGCGCTCGAGCAGGCCCCATATGAGAAAGGCGACGATGGTGCTGAGCCATTCGGAGCGGACCTGCGCGGCGAGCATCATGGCCGCGCACAGGATCATGGGCAGCCACCAGCGGCCCGGCCGGCGCTCAAAGGCCAGCAGGGACAGCAGAATCAGACCGCCGCCGCCGGCCTGGGGAAAAAGCGGCACGTCGGTGGTTCCGGGAGCGAAGAGCTTGATCTTGTGGAGCCAGAGCAGGTACGCGGGCCCGTACAGCGCCAGAGTCCAGGCTCCCCAGCGGATGATCTTTTGCAGCAGAGTGGGGTGGGCCGAGCCGACCCACAGGCCCAGAAACAAGTACACGGGGTAGAGATTGAAAACCAGGTTCTGGAGCGCGGTCAGAAGAGGGTAGCCGACGTTGAGCCCGTAGAGCACCTCCGTGAGGCCGTACAGAATCGAGAACAGCAGCACCCAGCCGAAGGGGCTGAGAACGCCGCCTTGGGTCACGGCGCGGAACCAGCGCCCGGCCAGCTCGCGGGGGCAGAACAGGATAAAAAGTCCGAGGGTAATGTCGCCGATGAAGATCTTGGCCGACGGGACCCCGAGATAGTAGAAGGTCTTGCCGAAGGAAGACCCGAGCAGCATGACGAACACCCACTTGGCCCATGGGGTCATGGACCGGAAGGATTCAGTGTGCTCGGGACGGATCGGGTGGTATCTGGTTTGGAGGCTCATGGGCGCGAGGGGTCAAACGGCGGTCGGCAAGGCGGTGAGCTCGCGGCGGCAGGCGAGCAAGGGCTGGGCAGCGCGGCTCAAGGGTTCGCGCGGTTCGTCGTCGCGGTTGTGGAAGGCAATGCGCACTGGGAAGGATCTCCGTCTGCTAAGCTGCGGCTTCCACCGGCTGCGGCGGCCGGTGGGCGAAGATACGGCGGACGGCCCACATCTGGATGGGCCACAGGGTGAGGAGCTTGCTCGCGATCATGGCGGCGGCAACCCCGCTCAAGCCGAAGAAGTGGGCGAACAGGATGCCGAAACCGATAGTGCCGACCGCGCACAGGGCGAGGGAAACGGCCAGGGGGTTCACGCGTTCGACCCCGATCATGAGCTGGCCCGTGGCCATCAGCATGACGCCGGACAGGTTGTAGGCGCTGAGCCACAGGATCAGGGTGGTGTCCGGAACCACGGAGGGCCCGGCCCAGAGGCGGATCAGCGGCTTGGCGGCCGCGCCCAGGATGAGCAACAGGGGGATGGAGACGGCAACCGAGCCCAGGGTGGCTTTGCGATACGCGGCGCGGATCCACGTCCAGTCGCCGCGCGCCTTGGCCTCGCCGAACGCGGGGATAAACGGTGCGGTCGCCATATAGACCAGGTCCATGGGCAAGGTGATGATCTTTTGCGCAATCACGAAAACGACCACCTGCGCGGGCCCCAGCATCTGGGTAATGATCATGGGCTGGCTTTGGTACAGGCCCAGCGAGCCGATCTGGGTGACCATGTACTTGCCGCCCAGCTTGAACAAGCGCCGGGCGCAGTGCCCGCGGAACGCGGACGGAACCGGAAGCAGCCACGGGTAGCGCCGAAAAAAGATGAAGTAGGCGTTGACGAACAGCACCGCGACCCGGGTGCCGGACAGCGCGCACACCAGCTGCGGCAGCCCGCCATGGAAGCGTGTGACCGCGACCAGCGCGGCGAGCGAGGTGAGATTGACCGCGATGCCCCAGGCGCTGGTGAAAAAGCCGTCCTGGTGCGCGTTGTAGACCGAGGCCTGGACGCTCAAGGGCAGCCCGAGTATAAAAAACGCGATGGTGAGGGCGCAGGCGAGCGCAAGCTCGTGGGCGTCCACGGTGGAAACCCGGAACACATGGTTCCACGGGATGTAGCGGAAGGTGGCCCCGGCCAGGACGGCAAGCAGGGCGCCGATGGCGATCAGCGACCAAACCGCGGAGGCGGTGTACTCAAGCGCGGACTGGCGGTCGTCCCGGCCGGTGGCCTCGGCGAGCACGTTGATCAAGGCGTTGCCGGCCAGGCCGAAATCGGACAAAGCCATCCAGATAATCAGGCTCGAAATGGTGAGCCAAACCCCGTAGCGCTCGGGCCCCAGATAGTGGACGGTGAGCGGGACGGACACAAACGAGATGGTGATGGTCAGCGCTTTTTGGATCAGGGTGACCGACGCGGAGAGGCCTGCCTTGCGGTAGCGTTCGCGGCCGCGGTCGGTGCTGGCGCGGAGCAGCCCGCGCACCCGATCGAGGCTGCGAAACTGCTTCAAGCGCGAGCCGGTGGGGGTGGGCGGCGGCGGAGAGGCAAGCGGAGGCATGGCATCCCTCGGATCGCATTTCGTGGGAAAGCGGGGCGGATACCGGCCGGGAATCGGGCGGTTCGCAGATTGTCAGGAGGCGGTGCGGAGGGGGAG
>CAXTRW010000218.1:0-5201 GCA_964246765.1 uncultured Acidobacteriaceae bacterium
GCCGCTCCCAAACCGCCCACCGGCCCCGGCGCGTCCCCGCGCAACCTGCTCGCCTCCACCATCGGCGACGAACTCCGCCTGGCCACCGGCGGCCAGTCCCGGGTGTACGGCGTTTCGCGCAAGGACCGCGCCGCCATTCTCCCCGCCGGCGCCGGGGCGAATGGCGCCTTCTGGATCGACCCCGTTTCCGGGCGCTTCCTCACCTCCTCCTACTACATGACCGCGATGCCGCAGTGGGCGGTGGATTTCGACAACAGCCCAGCCATCGCGCAAGCCGCCGCCGCAGGGGGGGAGGCCAACCTCACCAACTTTTACAGCCAGGTGGGCCCAACCGACGCCGCCAACGCCTATGAGCTCGCCTTCTCTGAGGCGCTGATCGCGGGCGAACAGCTGGGCACGCACGACACCACCGACCTCATCACCATTTCCCTCTCGCCCAACGACCTCGAAGGCCACAAAAATGGCCCCGACTCGCCCGAAGAGCACGCCATGGTCGATGCCCTGGACTCCGACCTCGACGGCTTCGCGAGCTGGCTCGAAGCCCATATCCCCGGTGGCCTCGCCAATGTGGTGCTGGCCCTCTCGGCCGACCACGGCATCGCCCCTACCCCCGCGGTTTCCTCCGCGCTGGGCCTGCCCGGCACCGATATCGACATGAACAAGCTGGTTGCCGACCTGAACCGGGCCATGAACGCGAAGTTTTCCCCCGGCGAGAAGGTCGTCTACCTGCTGCCCCACCAGGAACTCCCGTATCTGTCGCTGAACCGCCCGTCGTTTGAGCGCGCCGGGATCATCGAGCAGGAGGCCGAGGATGCCGTAAAGGCCGCGATGGAGCCCGCGTTCGCCACACTCGCCGCGCCGGAGAAGCCCGCGTCGGAAAACCCGCCGGCCGCCGAGGCCGCTCCGGCAAACACCCAAGCGCCCGCCGCCGTCAACCCGGCCACGGGCACGGCGGCCACTACCGCCCCGGCCGTCGTCACCGTGACCGCCGCCCCGCGGCCGGCTCCCAATCCCCAGCTGTTCCGCGCCTACACCCGCGAGCAACTCGCCGCCGGGGCGCTGCCGCCCACTGAGTTCGGCCGCCTGCTGGCCCACAGCTACAGCCCCAACGGCGGCTGGTACGTCGCGGCCATCCCGGTGGCGTTTCAAATGGAAGGCTCCGGAAAAGGGGGCACCACCCACTTTTCGCCCTACAGCTACGACCGCCACGTTCCGCTCGGCTTTTACGGCGCGCCGTTTGTGCCGGGGACCTACCGCGAAGCCGTGGAGCCCGTCGACCTCGCCGTGACCCTGAGTTCCATTCTGGGCGTCAACGAGCCTTCCGCCGCGGTGGGCCACGTGCTTACGGAGGCCTTGCGGCCGGCGACCGAGTTTCTCTACCCCAAGCCGGCCGTGCCCGCGGCTCGCCGAACTCGCCGGCGAGCGGCGCGCCCCGCAACCGAAACGCCCTCGAAGGCGCCGGAAACGCAGACTCCCGCGCCATCCACCCATCCTGCGACGACTACGCCGCAGAGCGCGGCGCCCCCGACGCAGCCGCCCGCGACGCAGCCTGCCACAGCGCCGGCACCGCAAGGAGCGCCGCACCCATGAAGCCCAACATGCATGTCCGCGTCGCGGGCATCCCGCTCCAAACCCCGGTGCTCGCCGCCAGCGGCACCTTCGGCTACGGGGTCGAGTTTGAAGACATCCTCGCCCTCGAGCGCATCGGCGGCTTCGTCACCAAGGGGCTGTCGCGCCTGCCCATGCCCGGCAACCGAGCCCCGCGGCTCATTGAAACCTCCGCCGGCATGATCAACGCCATCGGCCTGCAAAATGTCGGAGTAGACGCCTTTGTGACGCAAAAACTGCAGGCTTTCAGCCGCAATCCCCCGCCTTGCGCCATTTTTTGCAATGTTTTCGGCTACCAAATCGCCGACTACCTCGCCGTGATCCAGGTCCTCAACTCCGCCGAAGGAATCGCCGCGTACGAGATCAACGCATCCTGCCCAAATACCGCGCATGGCGGCATGGTCTTCGGCGCGGACCCTAAACTGCTGGGCGAGTTGGTGGCCCGGGCCAAAAAAGAGAGCTCCCGGCCCATTTTCGTCAAGCTCTCCCCCAATGTGACCTCGATCGCCGCCATGGCGCGGGTCGCGGAAGATTCGGGCGCCGACGGCCTGACCCTGGTCAACACCTTTTTGTCGCTCGCCATCGACATCCAAACCCGCCTCTCAAACATCGCCAATGTCTCGGGCGGCCTGTCCGGTCCGGCCATCAAGCCCATCGCCGTGCGCATGGTCTGGGAAGCCGCGCAGGCGGTCAAAATCCCAATAATCGCCGTGCGCGGCATCCGCTCCGGCGAAGATGCGGTCGAGTTCCTGATGGCCGGCGCCGCTGCGGTGCAGGTCGGCACGGCCAGCTACGCCGACCCGCGCGCGGTGGAGCGCGTCGCCACGCAAGTCGAACACTGGTGCGCTCGACACGATGTGGCCGAGGTTCGCAGCTTGACCGGATCGTTACAGGCAGGCCTGGAAGCGGTCCCGGCGCCCGGCATGGTCAGCAGCCTGCCAGACGGCGCGCCCCCAATCCCGACCCAGCGGGTCGACTCTGCATCCCGCGGTGCCGTCAAGCCTTAAGAACGGACGCCGGATCAGCGAAAGCTCACAGCCGTTTTTGCACCGTATCGGAATGGGAAATCGGCATTCCTGCGTCCGTTTAGGCGGCCTTGCGCGGCACGCGATTCCGCAATTCCCGAGCCTGCGTCATTGCGACCTCGCTCAAAAACACCGGCGCGGGCGTAACCAGCGCGACCAGGAGCCAGGCCAGCACGGAAACCAGCAGCCCGGCGATAGCCAGGTCTTGCAGCGTGAGCGGAAACTCGACCTGCCACAGGTGCAGCGCGATGGCCCAGGTCCGCAGCGGCTCTACCTGATGGATCACCGCAATGGCCAGGAGAAACATCAGGATGGAAACGGTCGCGAGGCCGATCAGGGTCACGTCCACCGTGCGATGGATCCGCTGCCACATGCGGCAGTCCCGGCACTCTTGGAGGTGCTCCTCCAAATCGCCGCGGACCTCCGGAGACGACCCGGACAGGTCAAACCGCCAGGAAGAAAGGATGTCCCCAATCACCGGATCGCTGCACTTCGTCATGCTTTGCCCCTCACTCAATACGATGCTCGTTTCCGATCCCAGCAGCCTATTCTCGACCGGCGGCCGTTGTCAGGAATGCAAACTTTACATCCTGTATTCTAAGCGCGATCCCGGCAAGTTGGCGAGGCCGGGAGACTTACAGGCAGATTGACTCTGTAGGCACGTGCTGCTCAGCGATCAGGAGCTTGTTCGCGAGCAGGTTCATGCGGTCCCGCAGCGCCCACTCAGCGGCCACCCGCGCTAGGTCCGGCAGATTGTTGCTCTCCGACAGGTGCGCCAGCACAACGTACGCTGCCTGCCCGTCGTATCGCTTTTCCAAAAACTCCGCCGCCGCGGTGTTCGACAAGTGACCCACCCGCGACAGCACCCGCTGCTTGACGGACCACGGATACGGCCCGTCCCGCAGCATCTCCAGATCGTGGTTTGACTCGAGCATCATGACGTCGCAGCGGCGCAGTTGCTCGCACACATTGGCCGGCATGTAGCCCAGGTCGGTCGCGAGGCCAATCCGTACGCCTTCCGCGGCCAAGCAAAACCCTACCGGGTCGGCGGCATCATGCGGGATGGTAAACGCCGCGATCTCGAGGTCGCCGATCGCGAATGGCTTGCCGGCCTGGAAGTACTCCACCGCGGGCAGCGCGCAGGGGTCGGCTTCGGGTAAGACCGGCTGCACTGCATTCGGAGCGGGTGTTCGCGGGTTAGCGGCTTCCACCCTCTGCAAAGAGCTTGCAACGGATTTGGGCGTCGGTGCACCCGCGCCTCTGGAGTCGTGCGCTGCTGAATCAGCCGTCCTTAAGGAGGCTGTGTCAACGCTGCCGGGAGCGGCTGCACCCGTGCTGCCGGGGGTGAGAGCGGAAGCGCTAGTCGCGCCGGCCGCGATCGGTTGACTGCGCGCTGCTCCCGATGCCGCGGCATCGAAGCCGCGTGCATCTTGATGGATCGCCCCACTCTCTGCCTCTCGATGTTTGGAGAGATCGAAAGCTTCGCCATTAATCTCGCGCGCCAGCGCATCCGCCTCTTCGACGCACTCCCGCAAGCCTGCTTCCCGATAGAGCGGGTTTGCCGCGTCCGGCTCCGGCGTCGCTCCGGACCGCTCCGTCTCCGCCGCCTTGAGCGCCGCTTCGGCCTTACGCTCGGCGAGCCACTCCGCATAGTTCATGCGCTTTTGCGGACGCATCCAGCGCATCCACGCCCGGTGGGTCGTCTCGGTAAAGTACACCGGAATCCCGAGCCGGCGCGCCAGCACCGACAAGCCCTGCACATGGTCCTGGTGCTCGTGGGTAATCAGGATCGCATCCAGCCTGCGCGGGTCTTCCCCGGCGGCCTGCATGCGCTTGACCAGCTCCCGGCAGCTCACTCCCGCGTCCACCAGCACCGACGTGCGCCCGCCCGTGATCACGGTTGCATTCCCCCGTGAACCGGAGGCCAGTACTGTCACCCGCACCATCTTTTCACCATACTCCCACCGCGGTTTTCGCTCCGACCTCCACCAGCATCGTGGTTACGTTATCCCGTCCACCTGCCGCCAGCGCCGCTTCGATCAGCAGCGAGTTCCGCTCCGCCAGCGGCAGCTCCCGGCCCAGAACCTCGGCGATCGCCTCATCCGGTATTTCCCGCGTCAGCCCGTCCGAGCACAGCAGGAACACATCGCCAGTCTCCGCCGCTGCCGTTGCGAGTTCCGGTTCCACCGCCCGCTGCGTCCCCACCGCCCGGGTAATTACGTTGCGCATGGGCGAACGCGCGGCCTCATCCGAAGAGAGCACGCCCAAGCGCACCTGCTCGGCCACAAACGAGTGGTCCGCCGTAAGCTGCTCCAGCGCCCCGTCCCGCCACCGATAACACCGACTGTCCCCCACATGCACCAGCAGCAGCGCGCCCGGGCCGCCGGAAACAAGCGCAACCAGCGTCGTCCCCATGCCTTCCAGCGTCGGCTCGTGCGCCGCCCGCGCAAACACCCGCCCGTTGGCCGCGCACACCGCCTGCTCGACCGCCTTGCGGGTTCTCTCCGTTTCGGGCACAAGGCCCAGGTGCTCAAAAAACGCCTCAATTGCGGTTTGACTCGCAATCTC
>CAXTRW010000219.1:0-5162 GCA_964246765.1 uncultured Acidobacteriaceae bacterium
GTTCGGTGTGCCGGCCGGTCGGCTCGGGTTCGGAGGGGCGGACGCCGGAAGCGAGCGCGAGACGGACGCGGGCGGCGGCGCGCCAGGTGTCCTGCCCGGTGAAGTCGAGGGCGGCAAAGGCTTCGGCGAGGACGGGGCGCAGGGCGAACTGGTCGTAAATGTTCAGCGCCGGAACCGTTGGGTCGGCTAGGTCGAGGGACTCCGCTGTGGCGGCGAGGAGGGTGTAAGCGAGGACGGGAGCCCAGGCGGCGCCTGCATTGGCAGAGGGGCTTTCGCTGGGCAGGACGCGGCGCGCTTCGGCGGGCCAGCGTTCGGCGAAGGCTGCCTCGGCTAGAGGCAAGCGGAGCAGGGCTTGGACGCGGGCGCGGAGGCGGGTTTGGGTGAGGGCGGCTTCGTTTTGGGCCTCGGCTTGGGGGAGCTCGGAGGGTTGTGGATCCCACGTCTCAGAATCGAGACGTGGGGTATCCCCCGTGGTGGTCGTTTGCTGGTTTGAGGAGATGCTTCCCGGTTCGGACAATTGCGGTTGCCATGTCTCAGAAGCGAGATTTGGAACCCTCTCCGTGGTGGCTTGCTTCTCAGGAGCGACACCTGCGGCGTCCGGCTGGTCAGGTGGAGGGGGCTGGATGCGCTTGAAGTACTCGTCGCGGGTGAGGGCGACGAAGCGGGCGGCGCGGTCGATCCAGCGTTCAAGCAGGTCGCTGTGGGGCAGGAGTTCGGGGTCGTCGTGGACGGTGGTTGGGGTGCGGGCGGCGAGCGCGGCGAACTCGCGGACCAGGCGGGGTTCAAGCGCGGCGCGCAGGGCGTTGTGGACGGGTTCGAGCTCGAGGTTGAGCAGGGCGCGATCGAGGTCTTCGACGCCGCGGCCCCCGAGCATGTCGCAGAGCCGGTCCCAGGCGTGGGTGGGGTCGGAGTGGAGCTCGCGCCAGTTGAGCAGCGCGGTGTACCCGTAGCCTTGGAGGTCGATCGAGAAGCCGTGGTCGCTGAACTCGTGGGCGCGGCGCAGGTGGTGGAGGCCGGTGGCGTTGTTGCGCCAGGCGAGGATAGTTTCGCTGTCGCGGGGCAGGGCCAGGGCGTCGGAAAGCGAGCGCTGGCGGAGCTGGCCGGCGCCCTTGTCCATGTAGGCGGCGGAGTGGTGCAGCGTACCGCGGGCCGGGGAGTAGGAGTTGTTGTAGACGACCAGCGCGCGTTCTCCTCCGCGTTGATTCGAGAAGGCGAAGACATTCTCGTTCACGCCGCCGTGGTCGTTCCAGCAGTCGTACAGGAGGAAGTTGTCGCTCTCGGCGAAGAGCCAGCGCTGGTGGAGCAGCGGGGCGATTTCGCGCTGGTGGCGCTCGACAAGCGCGTCGTTGGACCACTCCTCGTAGCGCGGGCGGTAGTACTCCATGCCGTACTTCTCGGTAAAGCCCTCCACCTGGCCGTGGCCGAACATAGGCAGGCCGGGAAGCGTGGCCATCAGGGTAGCGACGCCGAAGTACTTATCGCCGGAGCCGAACTGGTCGACGGCGGTGCGCTCGTCCGGGTTGGACATGAAGTTGACGTAGCGCTTCATGATTTCGGGGTCGAACTCGAGGGTATTTTTGAGCACCAGGCGGTAGTTGGCGTTGTCCTCGTCGCGGAGCATGACCATGAACGCGGAGTTGTACACCCGGTGCATGCCCAAGGTGCGGACGAAGTAGCCTTCCATGAGCCAGAAGGCTTCGGCGAGCAGCAGGGTGCCGGGGACCTCGCGGGCGACGCGGTCGACGACCTCGCGCCAGAACTCCTCGGGGATGGCGGCGTCGAACTCGGCCGTGGTCATGGCGGATTCGGCGCGCGAAGGGATGGCCCCGCCGGAGCCGGGTGTGGGGAACCACAAGCGCTGAATGTGGCGCTTGGCCAGCGTCATGGCAGCGTCGAAGCGGATGATGGGGAACCGTCGGGCGACCTCGAGGATGGTCTGGATAACCTGCTCGCGCACGGCCCCGCTCAGGTAGTTGAGCTGGGCTGTGTCGTTCCACGGGAAGCTGGTGCCGTCGTTGCCGTGGTAGATGTACTCCTGGTCGCCGGTCCACTTGTCGCGGCGCAGGAAAACCACAGCGGCATCGGTTTGGGAGTAGTAGTGGTCCTCGATTTTAATCTCGACGCGGTCGTCGCCGGATAAATCCGGCCCGTTGAAGGAGTAGGCCGGGTAGGGCGAGTCGCGCCGCGAGAGAAACCACTCCGGGTGGTGGATAACCCAGGGCGAGTCTAGCCCCATGTGGTTAGGGACCATGTCGCTGGCGAGCCGGATGCCGTGCCGGGCGCAGCGGTCGCGGAGGTCGCGGTAGGCGGGTTCGCCGCCCAGGGCGTGGGCGATGGTGTAGTCGTAGAGCGAGTAGGCGCTGGCGACGGCGTCGGGGTTGCCGCACAGGTGCTTGATGGTTTCGGAGGCGCGGGAACGCTCCCACACGCCGATGAGCCAGAGCGCGTTCATACCTCGGGAGGCGAGCGTGGCGAGTTCTTCGTCGGGGATTTGGTCGAGGCGCTCGATATGCCGGCCGTAGAAGCGGGACAGCTGGTTGAGCCAGACGAAGGTGCTTTTGGCGATCATGACAGTGCGAGGCATCCAGTCCTGATCGGGGGAGAAGGCCTCGTACTCGTTCATACCGGCGGCGAAGTTGGGGACGTGCGCCTGGGCCTCGATGCCGCCTTGGTGGCCGCGCGAGCCGGGCGGGTTGAACTGGCGCCAGAGGGCGAGCTCTTCTTCCTTAAGCGTGTCGCCGGCGAGCAGGATGCGGCGGAGCAGGTCGTCGACGGCGAAGCTCCAGCGGGCGCGGAGGCGGGCGAGCTGGTCGCTGAGGTTGGCTCCATCCATGACGGAGAGCAGAAGGGCGAACAGACCGCCGCGGCCGGGGCCGAGGTCGGGGAGGTTGGAGAAGAACTGGGGGAAGCCGGCAGACACCTGCGGGTAGGCGGTGGTTTGGGCCAGGCGCGTGTCGTCGAACAGCTCTTTAAAGGGCGCGAAGGCGGGGTTACGGTTTTCGAGCCACAGGAGCAGGAGTTCTTCAAAGGCGGCTTCGCGGTGCGGGTAGCCCTCGGTGGCGCCTTGGAGCCACTGCTCAGGAGTCTGCTTGCCGGCGTAGACCGCGGCGTTGGGGAACTCGGTGACAAACACGAGGAGGAGGCGGTTGAGCTCCTGAGGGCCGACCTGCTCGCTGAAGTGGGCGAGGGCCTCGGTCATGACCGCGGGCTTGATGTGTTTGCGGTACCAGGCGAGCAGGGCATGGGTGGCCTCATCGATGAGGCCCATGGCGAACAGGGCGGCGGGCTGGACCTGTTCGTTGGGCTGGCGGCTCGCGTTCATGCGGTGGGCGAGGGCGCGGCTGGCGGCGGGGTCGGCGAAGATGGCGTTGCCGTTGAACTGGAACAGGATCCCTTCGACGCCGAAGCGATCGCGGGCGGTGCGCGAGATGTGGAATTCAAACATGCGGAGTGATTGTCTCCTCTGGGCTGGTGGCCTGAACGGCGATGTCGCGGGCGACACCCGCCCTCAGTACGAGTAGATGCGGCAGCCGCTCCTAGATTATCCCGAGTGTCACGAACCAGGTGTCCACCAGCTGCGGCCATCGAGTCGCTGGGAATTTCGTGGGTCTGAGCCCGAAAGCGTGGCCGCCTTGCGCGTAGAGGTGCATCTCGATCGGCACTCCGGCATTTTTCAAAGCGATGTAGTAGGCCAGCGAATCGTTGACGTTGTCCTCGTGATCATCCTCATTCTGCAGCAGAAATGTAGGCGGGGTTCTCCCCGTGACGTGCAGGTCGGGATTCGAGCTTAAGTCTCTATTCGCGCCTGCCGGGATATGCAGCGGGAATGGTTTGGCTCTTTGCTTTGCGTCCCATTCAGCCGCGGCAAGCGACAGGTGTCCCGGATAAATGGCCACCGCAAAGTCCGGACGACAGCTTGTTTTGTCGGCCGCATCGACGGCCGGGTATAGGCGTTTCGTGAAATGCGTGCTCATCCCCGCCGCCAAGTGCCCGCCCGCTGAAAAGCCGAGCACACCGATTTTATGCGGGTCGATGTGCCACTCCGCTGCATGAAAGCGCACCAGCCCTAGGGTCCTTTGGGCGTCCTCAAGCGCCATCGGCGATTCCGGATACGGCCCCGACTTTGGATACCGTCCCACGTCCGTCACGCGGTATTTCAGCAGCACGCACGTAATTCCTTCAGCTGTCAGCCAGTCGCAAACCTCCGTGCCTTCCAGATCGATAGCCGGCATTTGATAGCCGCCGCCGGGAAACACGACGACCGCTGCGCCTGTGTTCTTTCCCTTGGGCGGGTACACCGTCAGGGTTGGCCGGGTCACGTTGCTCACATAGAGCCACGGTTTGCCGGCAACCAGCCCCTTGGTTTCCTTTGCTATGGTTTCCGGACCTGCGACGGGCTGCGCATCCGGCGGCGTGCCCGGCCAGATCGGCATCTGCGTATGCCCCGGGGAAGGCTGCCACACAGGTATTTCGGCCTGCAAGGAACCGAATCCGAACACAACGCAAAGAGCAAGAATGCAGAGCTTCATCCTCGCCTCCAAGGCGACAGGTCCGTTGCCCAATCGATCACGTCAAGGAACGCGGACGCGTTATTGAAGGCTTTGTCGTGTGTGACCAGGACAGCGTCGGCGGCTATAGCGTGGGCGGCGATTTGCAGGTCGAGTTCGGCGAGGGTTTTTCCGGCCCTTGACAGCTGCGCGCGCAGCTTGCCGTAGGCGCGGGCGGCGGCAAAGTCCCAGGGCAGGATGAAGAGTGCCTTGAAGAGCTCCTCGACGGCTTCGCGGCGCTGCGTGGCGGACGGCTTGTTCTCCAGCCCGAACAACAGTTCACCGGCCGAGATCGCAGAAATAGCTACGCTCGAATGTTGGAGCGCCTCTTCGAACTTATGGCGTGCGTTCTGCGAGCGGCTGTCGACGATGTAAGCGATGATGTTTGTATCGAGCAAGTAGATGGAGCCGCTCACATCCATTCACGCTCGACCGGGGGAGAAAGATCGCGGTCCAGAACGAACTCTTCGCTGTTGGCCGCGTCGAGCATTGCGAAAATTTCCTTGATCGAAGGCCTGGGTCTCTTCTCCGAGAGGGTCAAATCCCCTGTTTTGTCGTTGCGGCTGATGTAGACCTCATCGGTCTTGAAGCGGTACTGGGCGGGGATGCGCACGG
>CAXTRW010000220.1:0-5161 GCA_964246765.1 uncultured Acidobacteriaceae bacterium
GGCGGCTCTCGGCGGCTCGGGAATGCCGGGAATGGGAGTCGGCGGGGGCACGCCCGGGCTGTACGCGCCCGACGCCACAGATGGCTCGAATGGAACGGGAACCGGCGCAAGCAACGGCTCCGGGAACGGGAGTTCCGGGTTAGCGCAGAGCTCAGTGAGTGTTTCCAGCAGCTCCGCGTTCGGGTCGAACGGGGGCGCCGGCTTCGGCTCAAATGGGGGTAATTCAGGCTTCGGCGGGGGCTCCGGCTTCGGCTCGAACGGAGGCAGTTCGGGTTTCGGCGGGTGTTCCGGGCTCGGGGGCGCTCCGAGCAGCGGCTCGGCTCCGGGCGGTTCAGCCGGCCTCAGCGGCTTCGGCAATGGCAGCAGCAACGCGACGACGGCCATGGGCTTTAACGGTGGATCGGGCGGACCGATCGTGGGCGTAACCCTGCCGAGCGATAAAACCTCGGAGGTGGCGTACCGGCTGCAGGACCATTACAACAAATGGGAGTTCGTCTACGACCCGGTCGAGGAGCAGCAACAGGCGATGAGTGGTCTGATGGGCGGAGGCGGTGCAGCAGGCATGGGAGTGAATGGCAACAGCATGGGCAGTGGGCTCGGAGGCCAGAACGGCGGCGCTTCCGGTCTCGGCGGAAACTCCGGAAGCTTCGGGGGCAGTTCCGGTTTCGGCGGCAGCTCTGGATCCGGTGGAAGCGGATCCGGTTTCGGTGGCGGATCGGGTTTCGGTGGCGGATCGGGCTTCGGCGGCAGTTCCGGCGGGACGGGGGGTTCGGGATCGCCCTTCGCGGGCGGCTTCGGATCGGCGGGCGCAAACTCTGGATCCACCGCCGGTTCCGGCTCGAACGCTGGGTCCGGCTCGGGGAGCGGCCCCTTTTCCGGGGGCTTCGGCTCGCCTCAGTAGTCTTCTAGACCGCGAAGCCCGCCGGCGACGGCGAGCTTCGGTATCCGTGCAAATTCTTGAAAACTACACGCTGAACGACGAACCGCAGCCGCAGGTGCTCTTTACGGTTGGATTCTCGAACTTGAAGCCGGCAGCCTCAAGCGTTTCCACGTAGTCCACCACGCAGCCGTTAAGATACATCATGGATGTGGCGTCGACAAACACCTTGAGATTGTCGAAGTTGAGCACCTTATCCATCATGCCGGCCTGGTTCTCAAAAGACATAGAATACTGAAAACCCGAGCAGCCGCCACCGACCACCCCGATGCGGAGCCCCGCGGGAAGCGGGTCCTGCGTCGCCATGATCTCGCGCACTTTGGCGGTGGCTGACGGGGTCAGCGAGACCGCGGCTGGGGCCTTGAACTCTGTGGATTCGGGTGTGGCCATTGCTGTCGCCATCGTAATCGTCTCCCTGCGGATTAACTCTCAACCCAGTGTAGCCCAAAGCCGCGCCGGGTCATGTTCTCCTCTATACGATGTCACACCGCGGCTCCGCGTCGCAAACCACTTATCGGGCCGTAATGCGATCGCGAATGCGGTCGTATTCGATCTTGCTGACCAGGCCGCGCTCCACCAAAGCCTTCGTGCTCGAGTAGGGCTCGCCGTCGGCTATCCGTCGAGCCGTCGCGGCATGAATGCCCGGCAAGCGCGCCAGTTCAGCAGCGCTTGCGTGGTTGAGATCAAGGCGCGAGTGCCCGCCCACGATCGGACCATCTTTCGTGCCGCCTTCCCGCCAGCCTTCACGGGCGCCCGCGACAATATCCTTGGTTTCGCGGCCGGCCGATCGCAGCGCGTGGCGCGTTTCCACCCCGGCTTCCTTGACGTCATGGTGAAGCTGCCGCGCGCCCGCGGCGGCTTGCGACTGGAGCCGCTGATCGGAGGTTTGCGCCGGTCGGCTGGTGCAGCCCGCCAGAAAAGCGGCAAGAACCAGCAGGCTAGCTGCCGGAAGGCCCAGTTTCGACGCTGCCATGGCTTTCCACCGTGATCCGGACCTTGCGGTCTCGCATAAACATCGTGCTCGCATCTTTCATACCCCATTCGACATACGGGACGGTGAACACGGTTTTGAAGGTGAGCTCGTCGCCCGCCCGGATCGTGTCCACATCAACACTCAGAGCGTGGTCGGCGCCGTGAATATTAAAAGAGCCGTCCAGCTTGAGGTGGGTTTCGCCGTCTTTCGCAGGTAGGGTACCCGACACCTTTTCCGGATGGAAGAAGATTCCGGGGTACTTTCCAGTTTCCAGCGTTTGCCCTTGGATCCGCTTGTCCATTTTCGAGTCATTGCTCTTTTCCGAAGCAGCATCGACCAGGATTTCTCCCTGGGCGATGCCGGTTTTCGGGTCCAGCGCGAACATGCCGCCCTTGAGCTGGAACGTCCCGTGAACGCGGCGAAGTGTTCCCGCGCTGAATTGCACGGTGGTGCGGGCCGCGTCGAGGTGAATGGAAGCCGTGCCGACCGGCGTGCTTTGTTGCGCTAATGCGGGCGCTGAGGCCACAGTCGCGCACGAAACAATCTGGAAGAAAATGAAGTTTTGGAAGGCTGATTTTTTCATGGAATTGGGCAGAAGTGCGTCGCCTCTTTTGGACGGTACCACGAAACGAGCGCCCCGCAGAAGAAGCGAATTCCTGCGCATTTCCAAAGTAACGTGCGACCCCGTGTTGCGCACAAAAAGCCTGTAAGCCGGAGGAGCTTCGCATTGCTCCTCGTACTGCTTCGCTCGAAGTGATGCCCAGCGCACCGGGGGATCAAGCCCCCTCCGGTGCTTGTATCAAACACTGACAGAGTCGCTCAGGATGTGGCGAAGCGCAAGCTGTGTCTCTGTCTTGCCACAGAAGGCAACGCTGCTGTGGTTCCAGAGCTCCAGACTGGAGTCGGTTGCGCCCACAGCGTTGTGCCCGCTTCAGCTGTGCAGAGCCATGGCCCTTGCGGGACGTGAGTCCGGGGCAGTCGCCCCCTTGGGCGCCTGCGCTTCCTGACGTCCGACACTGAGATAGGTGAACCCCCGCTCGGCCATGTGGTCGGGCTCATACAAATTGCGGCCGTCGAGGATGATGGGATAACGCAAGCTCGCGTGCAGTTTGTCCAGGTCGAGCTCAGCAAATTCCTCCCAATCGGTCAGGATCAGCAGCGCGTCCTTGCCGCGGGCCGCCGCGTACACGTCTTCCACATAGTGCATGCAGTCGGAAGCAGGCAGCACTTCCTCGGTGCGCTCCATCGCGGCCGGATCGAAGGCGTCGATCGAGCAGCCTTCACGCAAAAGCATCTGCACGATCTCGATGGCAGGCGATTCACGGATGTCGTCCGTGCCGCCCTTGAAAGCGAGCCCGAGAACTCCGAGTTTCTTGCCGCGAAAGGTCCACAGCGCCGAGCGCACTTTTTGGAAAAATCGCCGCTTTTGCTCCGCGTTGATCTTTTCCACCTCGCTCAAGAGGCCGAACGAGACGCCGTACTGTTCGGCGACATAGCGAAAGGCCGCGACATCCTTGGGAAAACACGAACCGCCGTATCCAATGCCGGCGTGGAGGAACTTCGGGCCGATCCGGCCATCCATGCCGATGCCCTGCGCGACCTGCTCCACGTCCGCCCCCACCGCCTCGCAGATGTTTGCAACGACATTGATGAAGGAGATTTTGACAGCCAGAAACGCGTTGGACGCATGCTTGATCAGCTCGGCCGCTTTGGTGGAAACGTGGAGCAAGGGGGGAAGCGAGCCTTCGCCGCGATGGCCGGGAATGCCGTCTTCCCGCTTGTAGTAGCGGCCGCCGGTGAGCGGCTCGTAGATCGCCGACATGAGTGCGGCCGAGCGTGGCGAGTCGGTGCCGACCACGATCCGATCCGTGTGTAAGAAGTCCACTACCGCCGTTCCCTCGCGCAGGAACTCCGGATTAGAGGCGACATCAAATAGTTCGCGTGGCACCCCGTTGCGTTCCACTACGCGCCGGATCCACTCGTTGGTATACACAGGCACCGTGCTCTTTTCGACCAACACCTTGTAGGAGTCAATGGAGCGCGCGATCTCGCTGGCCACGGCGTCGACATACGACAGATCCGCCGAGCCGGTCCCGCTTTGAGGCGTGCCGACCGCGATGAAAATGGCGTCAGCTTCCCGCGTGGCCTCGCGAAGATCGGAGGTAAAACTCAACGAGGCGTCCCGGTGCCGGTCGAGCAGTTCCTTGAGGTGCTCCTCGTGAATGGGAACCCCTCCGGCGCGCAGCATCGCGACTTTTTGCTCGTCGTTATCGACGCAGATGACCCTATGCCCAATTTCGGCAAAACAGGCTGCAGCTACCAATCCAACATAACCGGAACCGACAACAGCGATGCAAATCGAGCTTCCCATTCTCTCCCGTCTCTCTTTCCTATCGGCGTTCGAAGTTAGCGTACCACCGGTGTGCCCATCAGCTCCGGCTGATAGCCGTTTGTTGCCTGCTTTGGCTGCAGCAGTGTGGGTCTGCGGCGTAACCGCCCGCCGGTCCGATCAAAGGCGCGACGGTCCTGCTCCCGGGCAGACGATGCCTGGCTGATCGACATCCCGTGCGAAAGTCTGAGCTCTTCCAGCCGATGTTCATATGCATCGAAGGAGCCCCTTTTGACCTCGGGAGTCGCAGCATGCAGGCTCGGATTCAGGCGCGTTCTCGGCTCATACACCCCACCCTCGCTGACCGGAGCGAAGGGGGATGCATTCAGGCTGGCCGCGCGGCTGGAAATCGGGTTTTGGCCTCCCGACTCCATGGGAAGCCCGGCCAGATTTCGGGTCGAATCGGGGAACCCGGTCGACGGCGGCTGCGATTCCGGTGGGTACCCCAGGATCTGGCCCGGGGTTCCGACTCCGCCGCCGTGAAGCGGTGTTTGGCCGTCATCGAACTCGTACCCTGCGACGGGCGCGGAACCCTCAGCGAAAAATCCGCCGGTTTGGGTTGAGGGTTGCGGCATATCCCCATGGAGCTCCGGCCCGGCGCCCCACCCCGAGTGATTGTCTGTCAGAATCGGGTCGATGGCCAGATACGCCGCGCTTGGGTCGGGCGCACCGGTAGAGGCGAGCGGTTCGATGGTGCCCGGTCCGGTTTCGACCGTGGGGAGGTTCACCCCTTCGCCGGAGAAACCGAGTTGCGTTCCGCGATTGGAGACGGTTTGACCGGAGAAAGCGGCTCGGGCGTCGACGCCGCCGGCGAAGGCCGCCTGCATGGAATAGGCGCCTGTGTTTCCAAGCGACTCCTGTC
>CAXTRW010000221.1:0-867 GCA_964246765.1 uncultured Acidobacteriaceae bacterium
CTCCAGCCTCCCCGCAATACCCGCGCGACCGCCGCCGGGTAAGTCCGGTGCTCCTGGGCCAAAATGCGCGCCGACAAGCTCTGCACGTCGTCCCCGGGCAGCACCGGCCCCGCCGCCTGCGCCACGATCACCCCGTGATCCAGCTGCTCATCCACAAAATGGACCGTGCAGCCGGTCGTCCGGACCCCGTAAGCCAGCGCCTGCGCCTGCGCGTCCAGCCCCGGAAAGGCCGGCAGCAGCGATGGATGGATGTTCAGAATGCGCCCCGGAAACGCCCGCACGAACTCAGGCCCCAGCAGCCGCATGTACCCCGCCAGGCATACCAACTCCACCTCGTGCCGCCGCAATTGCTCCACCATAGCCCGGTCGCGCCCGAGCGCGGGCACAGCTTCCGCTGGTATTCCCAGCTCCCGCGCCCGCCCCAGCCCCGGCGCATCCTCCCGGTTCGACAAAACCACCGCGATCTCCGCCCCGGGAATCGCCCCAGTCCGAATACCCTCGGCCAGCGCTCCAAAATTGGAGCCGCGTCCCGAAAGCAAAACCGCAATCCGCCGCGCGCTCACTCGGCCTCGCGCACGTACCGCACCTCTGTTTCGGCGGCCTCCACAATCGCCCCGATCCGAAAAAACGGCTCCCCAAGCTTCGCGAGCGCCCCCTCAGCTCGCCGCAAGCGCCCGCGCGGGACCACACACACCAGGCCGATCCCCATATTGAAGGTGCGGAACATCTCGTCCTCTGCGACCGCGCCGATCTCCCGCAGATGCCCGAACACCGGCAAAACCGGCCAAGCGCCCACCCGCACCTCCGCCGCGCACCCCCGCGGCAACACTCTGGGCAGGTTTTCCGTGATGCCGCCGCCCGTAATGT
>CAXTRW010000221.1:900-5161 GCA_964246765.1 uncultured Acidobacteriaceae bacterium
CCCCGGCCTTCACCAGCGCCTGCATGGGCTTCAGATACGACCGGTGCACCGCCATGAGCACATCCCCGACCCGCCCCTTCAGCACCGGGACCCGCTGTCCAAGTCCGTATCCCGCCACCTCAAGCAGCAGCTTGCGCGCCAGCGAATACCCATTGGTGTGCAGCCCGGTCGACGGCAGCGCCAGCAGCATGTCCCCGGGCTCAATCCCTGCGCCCGTGATCAGCTTCGCGCGCGATACCGCCCCCACCATCGTCCCGGCCAGGTCGTACTCGCCGTCGGCGTAGAAGCCCGGCATCTGCGCGGTTTCGCCGCCCAGCAGCGCGCACCCGTTCTCCCGGCAAGCCCCGGCGATGCCGCCCACCACCTGCTCGATCACCTCCGGCGCGAGCCGCCCTGAGGCCAGGTAGTCCAGCAAAAACAGCGGCGCGGCGCCCTGCACCGCCACGTCGTTTACGCAGTGGTTCACCAGGTCCGCGCCCACCGTTCCGTGCCGCCCCATCTCAAAGGCCAGCTTCAGCTTGGTCCCAACCCCGTCGGTGCTCGCCACCAGCACCGGGTCCGGAAACTTCTTCAGGTCCAGCTGGAATAACCCGCCAAACCCGCCCACGCCGCCCAGCACGCCCCGCGTCGCGGTCGCCTTCGCCAGCTGCTTGATGCGCTCTTTCGCGCTCTCCCCCGCGGCAAGGTCCACCCCGGCGGCGGCATAGGTTTGGGGCGCACCGGTTTGCTTTTTCGTCCGCGCAGCCAAGCGAAGCCTTTCAGAAATCAAGCGAAAATTAAGCACCAGCCTATCACCGCCGCGGGGGGGTCCCCAGGTCTCGCTTTTGAGACGTGGGTTTTCTCAAGCGGCAGCTCAGGACCGGCCCCACCGCACCTTCCCTCCCCAATCCGAACCCGCAGGGCGCTACAATAAGCCTTGGCCGCGCGCCGGCCGCTCGAAATCCCGGCAACCCTAGGAAACGAAACCCCACAATGCGGCAGATGCACCCTTACACTTTTCTGAAACAGCTCCTGGCCTCGCTCGTTCTGCTTCTGCCTTTTTCGCCGGCGCACGCCGCCGGGAGGCCCGCGCCCACCCGCACCACCTTGACCGCATCCGGCCCGACCCTTTCCGCCGCCGTTCGCACCGCGACCGGCGAGCCCGTCACCGCGGGCACCGTCGACTTCCTGCTCCCTTCGGGTGAATCCCTAGGCTCGGCCATCGTTGGCGCCGACGGCGCGGCCACCCTCGCGCTCGGCAAGCTGCCCCCGGGCTCCGGCACAAGCGTCGCAGGCGACCCCACCCTCCCCGTCACTGCCGTCTACCAGTCTTCGACCGAAAACAGCGTCTTTGCCGGTTCCGCCTCCCCGACGGCCGCGGTTACAAGCGAGGCAGCCACAACCGTTCTCCCGGACTTCACCCTCACCGGCAATCCCACCACCGTGACCGCCAAACAAGGCGCCTACGGGACCACCGCCATCACCGTCACCGCCGTCGGCGGCTACACCGGCGCGATCCAGCTTTCCTGCACCGGGCTTCCCGCTCAGGTCACCTGCGCCTTCAACCCCACCCAGCAAACTCTCGGCGCCACCGGCGCCTTTACCACCACGCTCCAGCTTGAAACTCAGGGCCCGTCCGGAACCGCCAGCAGCAGCCTGCTTCCCCTGCACCCCCGGGCGACGTTGGCCCTGGTTTTCCCGGGCGCCCTGCTTCTGCTCGGCTTCGCGCGCCGCCGCCGCGCCCTCGGCCATACCGCCCTGCTCGGCGCGGCACTGCTGCTCGTCACCGGCGTCGGACTCACCGGCTGCTCCCAACGCTACGGCTACCTCCACCACCCCGCGCCGGTTGCCGGAGGAACCCCTCGGGGAACCTTCCCCATCACCGTAGTCGTCGACGGCGCGCAAGGCTCTTCCGTCCTCGAGCACGACCTCGCCATCAGCTTAGTCGTGCAGTAAGGCCTCCTCCAGCCAGCGCGCCGCCGCCCTCGCCACTTCAACATCGTCCCCGAACCCAGCGAGCCACCGTACCTCCGGCTCCTTCCGGAACCACGTCCCCTGCCGCTTGGCGTAGTTCCGATGTCCCTGCGCCATCGCCGCGATCGCCGCGGCCTCGTTCATCTCGCCACGCAGCACCCGGGCCGCTTCCCGGTACCCCAGCGCCCCCAAAGCCTGCGCGTCAGGTCCCCAGCGCCCTAACAATCTCCGCGTTTCCACGAGCAGCCCCCCGGCAAACATCGCCTCCACCCGCCGATTCAAGCGCCGGTACAGCGCCCCCCGCGCCGGCGCCAGCCCAATCCGCAGCAGCCGAAACCCCCGCAGCGGGTCCCGCCCCGCGCCCGAAATCGGCTCCGCGGGCCGCAGCAGCGCCACCTCGATGGCCCGCACCAACTTGGGCTCGTCCTGAGCATGAATGCGCCCCGCCCCAACCGGATCCAGCCGCCGCAGCATCCGGTGCAGGTACCCGGGCCCGCGAACCCGCGCGCTCTGGATCAGCCGGGCCCGCACCGCCGGGCATCGCGACGGCAACGGCGCCAGCCCTTCAGTAAACGCCCGCAGGTACAGCCCGGTCCCGCCCGAAACCACCGGCAAACGCCCTCGCGCGGCCACTTCCCGGGCCACCCGGCGCGCCTCCCGCGCCCAGTCCCCGGCGGTCATCGCCTGAACGGGATCGACCATGTCCAGTAAATGGTGCGGCACCGACGCGCGCTCTTCCAGCGTCGGCTTGGCCGTCCCAACATCCATGCCCCGGTACACCGCTACCGAGTCGCAGCACAGCACCTCGCCGCCGAAGCGGCGCGCCAGCTCCACCGAAAGCGCCGTCTTGCCGCTCCCGGTCGCCCCCAGAACCACCACCAGCAACGGCGCTGTCATGCACTCAGCAAACCACACCCGGCGGGCTCATTCAAACAGCTGCACGGGGCGGCCCAAACGAGGCAGCAGGTCGAGGTCGAGCAGCTCGATCTCCGGCGTCCGATAGCCGGCGCGCACCGGCTCGTCGCCCAGCAACGCGGTGCTCAGATATTTCTTATTGTCGTCCGGAAACACCGTCGCGATCACCGGATCCGGGGTCCCGACGCGTTCCGCCGCCTCCACCGCCGCCAGAAAGTTGCACCCGGACGAGATCCCCAGCCCCAGGCCGAGCTCGGAGGCCAGCTTACGCGCCATCAGGATCGAATCGCCGTCGGAAACCGCGAGCACACCCTCGCACTCCTCCAAACGCACGATGGCCGGAATAAACTCGTCCGAAATGCCCTGAATCCGGTGCGTCCCGACCTTGTAACCGGTCGACAGCGTGGGCGACTCAGCCGGCTCCACCGCCCAAACCCGGGTGCCGCGCAGCGCCCGCGCAAAGCCCATCACCGTGCCGCCCGTCCCCACGCCGGCCACAAACGCGTCGAGCTCCAACCCGTGGGCGCCCAGCTGCGCCACCAGCTCCGGCGCGGTGCCCAGCCGGTGCGCGTCCACGTTGGCCGCGTTTTCAAACTGCCGCGGCAGGAACACCCCCGCGCGGACCTCCGCCATTGCTTCCGTCTTGCGGATTGAGCCCAAAAAACCGCCGTCTTCCCGCGAAACCAGGCAGATTTCCGCCCCGTACGATTGCAGAAGGTCTCGCCGCTCGCGGCTCATCCAGTCCGGCATGCAGATCGCTACCCGGTGCCCCAAAGCCCGGCCCAGCGCCGCGAACGCGATGCCCGCGTTGCCGCTGGTCGCCTCGGCCAGGGTTTCGCCGCCCCGCAGCAGCCCGCTCGCGTAAGCGGCTTGCAGCACGTGCAGGGCCATCCGGTCCTTAATGGAGCCGGTCAGGTTCAGGTGCTCGGCCTTTGCGTACACCGTGCGGACGCGCCCGCGAAACCGGTACGAGATCGCAAACATCGGAGTGTTCCCGATCGCCTCGCCCAGCGAGCGCAAACGACGGCGAGCCGGGCAAGCGGGCTGGGGCGCTAACGCCGGAGCGGACGGAAGTAGGACGGCACTATGCACATCCTTAGACTAGGCCCGGTTCTCTCCTCAAGCCATGCTCTTTCGAAGGTTTATCCCGGTCTGCGCTTCACATTTGTAAGCGAAACGGTCCGGTTGCTAATCTTGCGTCGGAGAATATATGAGCGAGGATCTCGACGCCATCGACAACCGTATCCTGGCAGAACTGCAGGCCAATGCCCGCATCTCTTTCGCGGAGCTGGGCCGGCGGGTCAGCCTCTCCACCCCCGCCGTCGCCGAGCGCGTCCGCCGTCTCGAAGACTCGGGCGTCATCACCCGCTACGCCGCCCTCGTCGACCCCGCC
>CAXTRW010000222.1:0-5142 GCA_964246765.1 uncultured Acidobacteriaceae bacterium
TCGTAGGCCTGGTAGTTCGGGCTGCCCTGGAGGCCCGTGTTTAGGTAGTCGCTCAGGTCACACGCTCCTCCGGAGGTGCAGGTGGAGTGCGCGAGCGCCGTGGGCACGGTGGTCAGGATGGTGGTCCCGGTCTTCTCGCGCAGTCCCTGGTAGTCGCCGAAAAAGAACAGCTTGTCCTTGCGGACCGGGCCGCCGATGGAACCGCCGAATTGGTTGTGGAGGAACGACGGAATGTATCGGCCGGTGAGCGAGTTGGGGGCGTACTGGGTAAACGGGTCGCGCGCCTGCTGGGCGTCCGACCGGCGGTACTCAAACGCGGAGCCGTGGAAGTCGTTGCTGCCCGACTTTGTCTGCGCCGTGACCAGCCCGGCCACGGCCTTGCCGAACTCGGCGTCGTAGTTTTGCGAGGTGACCTTGGTTTCGGAAACTGAATCGAGGTTGGGGTTGATCACGGCCACGCCCTGGATCGGGTCCTGGTTGTCGGTGCCGTCCAGCTCGTAGCCGGTGGCGAAGGGCAGCTGCCCGTTGACCTCGATCTGCTCGCTCTGCTGCGGGTTGGTGGCCTGGCCGACGCTCCATCCGATATAGGTAGTACCCGGGGTCAGCAGCTCGAACGAGGTGAAATTGCGGTTCAGGTTCGGCGTGTTCTCGAGAGTGCGCGTGTTCAGCACCGTGCTCACGTCTGTGTGCTGGGTTTCAAGCAGCGGCGCTCCGGCCGAAACCTCCACATTGTTCGCGGCCGAGCCGACTTGCAGTTTCACGTCCACTTTCGGGGTAGTATCCGCGTAAACGATCACGCCCGGCGCGGTCGATTTGTCGAAACCGGCGGACTCGACCTGGACCGAATAGGTGTCGGGGATCAGGTGATCGACCCGGTAGTCGCCGCTGCCGTTGCTGGTCGTGGTCATGGACGTGCCCTTGGACTCGTCGGTGACCGTGACCTTGGCTCCCGGAACCACCGCGCCGCTCGCGTCGGTCACGGTCCCGTAGACCGACCCGTAGACCGCCTGGGCGTGGGCCGCCCCGCTGCCGGCTGAGGCGACCGCGCAGGCCAGCAGCGCCCGTTGCCATTGCCGCCGGGACCGTTTGTTCGAAGCTTTACGTACCATATTCCCCCCAAATCCTTCCGCCGGCTGAAGCCGGGCCGTCCCGCGGCGCCTCGCTCTTTCGGCGGGGTCCGCGCAATCCTTTGAACCGAAGTAACATTCATCCTCGGATAGGGCGCTTGAAAAGGTTGCTCACGGTGAAACACGCGTGTATTCTTTGCCCCGAGGCCACGTATGAACGGTGTCCACCCCACGATGGAACCCAGCTTGCAAGCGAAAGGGCATCCGAAATGGGAGCTGGTGGAGCGCGTCGCCGGCAGCCGGTGCTTCCAGTCCTCGCAGAGGTTGCGCGACTTTCTGTACTATGTGTGCGACTGCGCCCTGCGGGGCGTCCCGGAAGAAGCCACCGAGCAGCAGATCGGGATCCACGTCTTTCAGCGCCGACCCGGGTACAACTCGAGCGAAGACAGCATCGTGAGGACCCACGCGCGCGGCCTGCGGCAAAAGCTGCTGGAGTACTACAGCGGGGAGGGCCTGGAAGACGCGGTCGTCATCGATATGGCCAAGGGGCATTACCTGCCGGTCTTCCGCGCCAGGGCAGCCGCGTTGCAACCTGTGCCGCTGCTGCCCGCGCCCGTCGTCCTCCCGGCGCCGAAGCCGGCGCCGGCGAAAGATCGCCGGCTCGGATGGTGGCTGTTGCTTGCCGGCCCGTTGGCATGTCTGCTGGTTTGGGGACTGGCTGTCCACGGGAGCCGGCAGTCAGTGATTCAGCGCTTTTGGGCGCCCTTTTTCGCCGACAACAGCGCGCTTGTCATTTACAGCAACGCTCTGTTCGTAGGGGATTCGATCAACGGCCTTCGCTACGCGACGCCGGATTCGCGCTCGGGGGCGCCCGACAGCGTCGTCGCCACCTACACCGGCATCGGCGAGCTGGCCGGGGTGTACGACCTCACCCGCCTGTTCGACGAGCACCACGCGAGCTTTACCCTGAAGCGAAACCTGCTGGTGACCTGGGACGAGGCAAAGCTCCGGAATTTGATTTTTATCGGTTCGGTCGCGGAAAACTCGTCATTGCGGGAGCTTCCTTCGACCATGGACTTCGCGCTGGTGGCGGGCAGCGGGTTTTCTGGCATCGCCAACCGTCACCCCCGGCCCGGCGAGCCGGCGCTGTACTCCAGGCCCGAGCACCCGTTCACCAAGGACTACGCCATCCTGGCCCTGCTGCCGGGGCTGCAGGGAGACCGGCGCATTCTTGTGTTCAGCGGGCTGACTACCTTCGGCACCCAAGCCGCCGTCGAGTTTGCCTGCCGCAAGGACACGCTGGACCAGCTGTTTCGCGTCGCCGCGGGGAAAAACGGCAGCCTGCGGCCGTTTGAGGCGGTGCTCGAAACCTCGATCGCGGGCAGCGTGCCGCTTCAGGCCAGGATCGTGGCCATCCACCTGCGGTAGCGGCTATTTAACGTCCTGGAGCTTCAGCTCGCCCGCGGCATGGATCCTGACCTCGGCGGCAAACTCTTCCTTGGCCTGCTGCTCGCGGCCGAGGGCCCGATAGGCCTGCCCCAGCAATTGATGGGCCATGGCGTTAGACGGATCCATTTTTTCAGCGTGTTGGAGGTACATGGCAGCGGTTTCCGGGTCGTTGCGGCGCAAAAGCACCTTGCCCATCAGCAGATAAGGGCCGGTACGGGAGTTGTCGAGCTCGAGCGACTGGAGCAGCAGCTGTTCGGCCTGCTCATATTTGCCGGTGCGCGTGTACACGTCGGCTAAACGCTCGTAGACCGGGGCATATTCGGGGTTCAGCGCCCGTTCGGCCTCAAACTCGGCGGTCGCGCGCGCGGTATCGGACTTAAACAAAGCCTCTTCGCCCACCAGAAAATGCGCCATCGGCAGACCGGGCTGGAGCCGCAACGCCCGCTCGGAGGCCTCCGCGGCCTGCTCGGGCAGGTTGGCCTGGATGAGCATGCGGGCGAGCACGAGATAGGCCGGTCCCGAGTCGGGTTTGAGCCCGTACTCCTGGGCGAACGCCTGGCGGGCTTCGTCCAGGTGTTGGGTGTTCAGGTAGCAAAGGCCCAGAACGTGGTTCGCGTCGGCGTTGGCGTTGGGGGTCCAACCGCGGACGCGCTCTAGGTAAGGAATGGCCGCGGCCGGCTGCCCCAGGCGAAATAGGCTCAGGCCCTCCATCTGCACGGATTCCATGTCGGATGGGTCGGCCTCGACGGCTTGGGCGAACGCATCCCGCGCCTGGGGGAGGTTGCCGGTGCGGTAGTAGGCGAGGCCAAGCTCATGGGCGACGCCCTTTGGGGCCGGCGCGGTCGCGCGCAGGGGCTCCAGCAGCCGGATGGCATCCTGCGGCTTGCCGTGCGCTAGGTCCTCGCGGGCGGCACCGACGGGCGCAGTTTGCGCCGCGGTAATGCCGGCGAGGAACAGCAAAACTGCAAAGGTCCAGCGCATCGGACTCCAGCATACACGCCGGAGCTGGGAGCGCTTTACCCTTTTACCTCCAACATGCGATCCAGCGCCGCCTTAGCCCAGTGCTTTACGTCCTCGCGCACGGCGATCCGGTTGACCACGCGCCCTTCGACCAGGTTTTCAAGCACCCAGCACAGGTGCTGTGGGCTGATGCGGAACATAGTGGTGCACAGGCAGCCGGTGTCGTCGAGGGTGATCACTTTCTTGCCCTCGGCGGCGAACCGCTTGGCCAGGCGGTTCACCAGGTGGATTTCCGTGCCGATGGCCACTGTCGCGCCCGCAGGCTGCTGCTCGACGAACTGGATGATGCGCTCGGTGGAGCCCAGGGCGTCGGCTTTTTGGCATACTTCCCAGCGGCACTCCGGATGCACGATGACCTGGATACCCGGGTATTTGGCTCGAACCCGGTCGACATGGTCGGGCAGAAAGCGCTGGTGAACCGAGCAGTGGCCCTTCCACAGGATGACCTTGGCGCCGCGGAGCCGGGCCGGAGTGAGGCCGCCGTTAATCTGATACGGGTCGTACACCACCATGTCCGCGAGCGGGATGCCCATGGCGAATGCGGTGTTGCGGCCCAGGTGCTGGTCCGGCAGAAACAGGATTTTCTCGGCTCGCCGGAAAGCCCACTCGAATGCCTGGCGGGCGTTGGACGAGGTGCAAACCAGGCCCCCGCGCTCGCCGCAAAACGCCTTAATAGCAGCGGTCGAGTTCATGTACGTAAGCGGCAGGATGGAACCCGAGGTCGGCTTGTCGCCTCCGGGTTGGAGGCCCGAGGCCATCAGGGCGTCCCAGCAGTCCTCTACCTGGCTGATCTCCGCCATGTCGGCCATGGAGCAACCGGCATTCAGGTCGGGCAGGATGACCTGCTGATCTTTTCTCCCCAAAACATCGGCGGACTCGGCCATGAAGTGGACGCCGCAGAAGACGAGGTACTGAGCCGCGGTCTCGGCCGCGATTTTCGACAGCTTGTAGCTGTCGCCGGTGTAGTCGGCGAAGCGGATCACTTCGTCGCGCTGGTAGTGGTGCCCAAGCAGAACCGCATTTGCGCCGAGCTTGGCGCGCGCTTGGGCAATGCGTTCGTCCATGGTGTGGTCGGGCAGGACGAGGTAGTTTTCAAGCGAGCATGTCTCTGCCGTGGTCGGGGCAGGGGCAGCGTCGACAGCTTCTTCGGCCAGTACGCTCACGGTGTTCCGCCTTCAGTCTGCCTCTCGTTGGGGAGGGCAAACGGGGATGTTGAAAGCATGTGCTGCCGGCTGCAGCGGCTTCGCGAGGTTCCAAGCCACGGGGATGTTGCAGCCTTGTATTAACAGATGCGGCCCGGTGCGCGGCGATGCAGGGGCTGTTCCTGTTACGGGAAGTTTAATACAGACCTGATCCCGGAATGGGAAAGCGACTTCTTTCGCGCGTTACGGCCGGGTGAGAGCGCGGGAGCATCGGGTATCATCAGAGGGCGATGCACCTGGCCGACCCGATTTTTATCTTTATTCTCGCGCTGGTTCTGCTGGGGCCCAAGCGGACGGGGGAGCTGGCGCAGCAGCTGGGCAAACTGATGGCGGAGTTCCGCAAGGCATCGAACGACTTCAAGTACCAGTTCAACGAGGAAATGCGGGTTTCCGAGCAGCAGGAG
>CAXTRW010000223.1:0-5139 GCA_964246765.1 uncultured Acidobacteriaceae bacterium
CGCTGCTGGTGAGCACCCCCGGCGGCGCGGCGGCCGCGATCTCCTTCCACAGCGCTCCGTGAGCTTTGTCGAAGTGCTTGGGCGGCGGCCCCAGTGGGCCGGAAGGCGTGGGTTCGGTGAGCCGCTCGGCATAGCGGCCCCGGTTGTGATCGAACGAACCCGTGCCTTTCAGCAGGGCCGTGGGCTTGCGGTGGGCTGGCATCGTGGAGCGCTCCTCGGGGGCGTTTCAGCCATCTTGCCCCAGCCCGGCGCACAGAGGGCAAAAAGGTTGAACTGAGGACGCGGAAAAATGACCAATGCGCGGTTGCCGGGCCGCGAAGTCTCAACTATTTGCACCCCCTTACCCCCTTGCGGGCCGCTCGCGGCATCGTCAATGGGCCCGACCTGGCGCGCGGAGCGCCGGAGCAGAAACCGCGCTTCGCTCACCAGCTACGGAGGCCCCTGGCTCTCAATGCGCACACCGAAAGGCTGAACAAAACGGGACCGCTTGCTGGTTACCGATGTGCGGAGGACGCAAGGCCCGCACACCACGGGGCGGCTGTGAAGGGGCACTCCACGCGCGCTTAGAAACAGGCCTGTTCACCACGGTTTTTTGACCCGTTTACTGTGGGTGAAATTGTGGGGAGTCTCTTCCGCAAACGGCAGTAATTGCGGGTAAACCCTCAGAGGGAAAAGGGTCCGTAAGCCCCTCAAAACGTGGCGCTTAAGGCATGTCATGGCAATTGCCGGTAAGGTGCTTAGAGCAATTTGGGAGCAGAGGGTCGGGGGTTCGAATCCCTCCGCCCCGACCATTCAGAATCAGCACCTCAAGGGACTTGGAGGTCCACCTCGTGGGGGGAGGCATTTCGTCCCGGCCCTCCGTCAAAGCACCGAACAGCCGCCCGCTTGGACTCCGTTCGGACGTGCGAATTTCGCTCCGCCATCTCGCGTGACTAGAGTCCGGCAGTTTACCCGACGGTAACCTCAGCCACGCCCATTCCCCAGCCGCGATACAAAGGTATGGCGCATATCGTGCCAACGGCAACGGACGCCCTCCTGAGATGCCGGACCACCCGGAGCCGGGGGCCGGAGAGGATTCGGCACGTGTGTCTGTCCCTGCTGGGCGGCATACAACCAGCGCCCCTGGCGCGCTACATCGCGAAGACGAATGGAGAAAGCGGAACCGGCGAAGGTTTCATGCAGAGGTTCCACCTCGGCTGTATGCCGGACCCGGTGAGAAACCCGGAGCATGTTAACGATCTACCGATGCCGGGGCAAAGGTCCTGGCTAGAAAAGTTTACCGAAGGCAGCCTTAATGAACCCTGAGACGCCCGTGCGTTACCGCTTCGACGATGAGGCGCAAAGGTCCTTTGCGTTCTGGTCCACACACCTAACCGCAGAGAGGGCGGACCCGCTATCGCAGCGATGATGAGCACACATCTGCCAAGTTCCCCTCGTTGGTGGCGAGAACTCTCTAAGCTATTTAAAAAATGCCGGTTAAGGCACTTCATGGCAACGGCCGGTAAACCGCTTGGAGCGATTTGGGAGCAGCGAGCCGGGAGTTCGAATCCCTTCGCCCCGACTATTCGCAATCAGCTGTTTCAGTGATTTAAGATTCCGCTCTCGGCCTCTAATAGAGGTATTGCTGGAAGTCGGAAAACACCCTGTTCAGCTCGGAAGCGGCCCCAAGTTCGAGCAGCGCATCCGGAATGGCTCCGTACCGCAGGCCGAGTAATTTTGACAGCTCGCCGCTGTCCAGCGTGTCGACGCCTTCCGCCACGTAGTGAGCCAAAACGAACTCAAGAAACGCCCGCTGCTTTTCCGGGAAGGTTCGGGCAAGCGCGGGGCCAGCCTTCTCCACCCGCTCGGCGCGTGTGAGCCGAGGCAGGGCGAACGCGATGTAGGCCAGCACGTCATACAGGTCGGAGTTCTCGGCGGCGAGCGCGCGCTGCACCTCGGCGAGCCGGGCGCGGTCGAAGCTGCGGTTTTCCAGGTTCTTGAGCAGCGCGCGGCGGGTTGCGGGCGCCCGCCAGATGGCGCGCAGCTCGTCTTCGTCCTTGAAAAACTCGGGCAGCGCGCCGTACAGCGCTTCCAAAAACTGAGCAGCGGAGAGCGGCCGCCCGTCGGGGCTCCAGAAGCTGGTCGCGCTCATGTGCTGGAGCTCCCGCGCTTTTCCGTCGGCGAGGCGGATGACCACGCGCCCGCGTCCGTTCCGGTCCGGCCTGTCTTCGTCTTCCGCGGGGCGCTCCCGCGGCTCAGGCTCGGGAGCGGCCTCGGGCGCAGGCTCCGGGTCGAGCGCGGGGTCGAGCGGCTCGCCGTCCCATTCGGGGTCATTAAAGTGCCGGTGCGCGCCCACAAAGTCGTACACCGTGAAGAACTCCTTGCCGTCGAACAGCCGGGTCCCGCGCCCGATAATCTGCTTGAACTCGATCATGTTTCCAACCGTCCGCAGCAGCGCGATATTGCGCACGTTCTTCGCGTCCACGCCGGTGGAGAGCTTTTGCGAGGTGGTCAGGACGGTGGGGATGGACTTCTCGTTGTCCTGGAAGGCGCGCAGGTGCTGCTCGCCGAGCGCGCCGTCATTCGCGGTCACGCGGCAGCAATACAGCGGGTCGGGGTTGAGCTTGCGCTGGTTCACCAGGTCGCGGATCGCGGCCGCGTGAGCTTGGGAGGCGCAAAAGATCAGGGTCTTCTCGCGCGGGTCGAGCCGGTCCATCAGCTGCTCGACCCGGTACTGCTCGCGCTCGCGGATCTCGATGAGGCGGTTAAACTCGCGCTCCGGGTAGCGGTGCCCTGGCTTGACTTCACCCTCGACCACGGTGTCGTCGGGCGTGTACACATACTCGTCGAGCGTGGTCGAGATTTGCACCACCTTGAACGGGGTCAGGAAGCCGTCGTTGATGCCCTCGCGGAGCGAGTAGGTGTACACGGGCTCGCCGAAGTAGGCGTAGGTGTCCACGTTGTCGCGGCGCCTGGGCGTGGCGGTCAGGCCGAGCTGCACGGCGGGGGCGAAGTAGTCGAGAATACCGCGCCAGGTGGACTCGTCGTTCGCGCCGCCGCGATGGCACTCGTCCACGATGATGAAGTCGAAGAAGTTGGGCGGGTACTGGCCGAAGTTTGGCGCCGGCTGCCCGTCCGCGCCCTGGCCGGACATGAAGGTTTGGAAGATGGTGAAGAACACGCTGGCATTGGTCGGCACCCGGCCTGCCTTGCGAACTTCCTCCGGCTTGATCCGTCGACGGGCGTCGTCGGCGAAGGCGGAAAAGTCGCTGTAGGCCTGGTTGGCCAGCAGGTTGCGGTCGGCCAGGAACAGGATGCGCGGGCGGCGATTCGGCTCGCGGCTCAGGTTCCATTTGGCGTGGAACAGCTTCCAGGCGATCTGGAAGGCGATGGACGTTTTGCCCGCGCCGGTCGCGAGGGTGAGCAGGATGCGGTCGCGGCTGTTCGCGACGGCATCGAGGACGCGCTCGACGGCGGTGGCCTGGTAATAGCGGACAGTCCAAGTGCCGGAGCGGTCCTCATAGGGGATCGCGGCAAAGCGGTCGCGCCACGGGTTTGGGGCGGGGAAAGCCCGGCTCCAAAGCTCCTCCGGGGTGGGGTACGCCTCCGCCGGGCCTTCCTCGCCGGTGGTCATGTCGATGCGGTAGAGCTTGCGGCCGTTCGACGCGTAGGCGAACGGGACAGCCATCTTCGCGGCGTAGGCCTTGGCTTGCCCGACGCCCTCGGCTTCCGACAGCTCCTCGCGCTTGGCTTCGATGACCGCCAGCTTGCGGTTGTGGTGGACCAGCACGTAGTCGGCGATCTCTGGTTTGGTGCGCGCGCCCGCGCCGAGCAGGCGGCCCTCCGTGATGCGGTACTCGCGCAGCACCTGCGAGCCGGGCACGACGCCCCAGCCCGCCGCACGCAGGGCGGGGTCGATCAGCTCGGCGCGGGTTTCGGCCTCGTTGCGCATGATGATCCCTAGAGATTACCCGAGAAGGCCTGGTGGAGGAGGGATTGTTTGAGGGCGGCAAGGGCGGTGAGTTTGTTTTGGTAAACAGATTCGAGACGGACGGCCTCGCATTCAAGAGAATCCAACTCGGTTGTGATCTCAGCCTGCTTCTGTAGTGAAGGTAAGTTGAAGCTAAACCGAAATAGATGATCCCTATTTACTTTTGGCATTCCACTGCGGGCCGAACCTTGAATTGCATACTGGGTAAAGTCGCTCGAAAGAAGCAGATAGTAAAGAAAGTCCCGGGTCATTCTGCTTCTGACTGGCGCAAGTGGGTATACATCCGCGCTGCATAATCCGGTGAAGTCAGGCCGGGCAACTTTTCTTAGATATGGCCTTATTTTGCTGTAGAGCACCATCCTTTCATCAAAAAGAAATTTGCCGGAGATCAACCCTTCCTCTTTTGCCGTTTGCAGAGAGTGAACCACTCCCGTTCTAGGCTCCATATTGCCCGCTCCGACATGAAGCATGTCAACGTAAGTCTTTTCGCGAGGGTCAATGAGATTCGATGATATGTGACAGACTTGAATTAAGTCGGTAAGAGCTGTCTGCTCGCCGTGTCCGAGTAAGCAATGCATCGCATCATCTCTGAGTTGTTTGGCACACTTTACACTGATTTCAGCCTTGACTTGGGCGGCGGCGATTCCTGCGAAGGCTTGATCGAGGATGGCGACGATGCGCTCCTGCTCCTGTAAAGACGGCAGCGGTATTTGCTGAGATTCAATATAAGTTTTCGTCACCCGCTTCTGGCCTGCGGTTCCCGTCATGTGCGCGGAAGCAATTTTTCGGAAGGACTCTTGAGAGAGGAAATAGTAAAGATAATCGGCTTTCAGGCAAGCCGAAGGACGCAGCACGATGTACTCACTTGAGCCAAAGCCTATGCTGTTCTTAAGGTTTGCAGCGATGCCAAGCTTACCATTTTCAAAGCAAGGAGTGATTTTTGCCAGTAGAACGTCACCGTTCGCGAAATATGTATACGAGCCTACGACATCGGACAGCGCACGGCTGACTCCGATACTAAGCTCCTTTTGTTCAATCCTAAGTGCTTCCATGGGAACAAAGGAAACTCGGTCACTTGGCTGCAAACGCTTCCGGGCTTCGCTCTTGGGAGGCTGAATGGTACAAACATCTCTGATGGCGCGAAGATTCCACCCCGCCCTCACAGCAAC
>CAXTRW010000224.1:0-5139 GCA_964246765.1 uncultured Acidobacteriaceae bacterium
GGAACCCGCGCAGGTCGTCGATCGACAGGTCGTAGCCCGACAGGTGCAGCGCGCCGTACAGCATCGCCGAAGCATGCCCGTTCGAGAGCACAAAGCGGTCGCGGTTGGACCACTTGGAGTGCTTCGGATTGTGCCGCATGTACTTGTGAAACAGCAGGTACACCATCGGCGAGTCCCCCAGAGGGGCGCCGGGGTGGCCGCTGTTGGCCGCCTCCACCTGGTCCACCGCGAGGAAGCGCAGGGCGTTAATCGAGAGCAGGTCAAGATCGGAGGAGGAGGAGGTTGCGCTTGGGGTCGCGGTCGCTGTGCTCATGGGTTTGTGTCTTTCTCCAAATAAAGTAGATGCGGCGCGGCTCGAAAGCCCGCGCTGCCGCAGCTGTCACCCCTATTTTATGCCCGTCTTCCCGGCGGCCGGTTCGGAGACGGCCGAGGCGGGCTCGATTTTCACGGTGAAGTTCCGCCCCTGCCAGCGATTCTGCGCGGGCCAGTGCAGTGTAAACGCGAGCTCTTCGCCCTTAGCAGCGACATCCGCGACCGACCCCGCCGCTCCCAGCTCGCGAGAACTCACCCGCGCCTGCGTGGCCCAGTTGTCGGTCGAATACACCACCTCAAACGGATCGGCCGCGAGAATCCGCAGCGTTTTGCCCGCCGGGATAATCGAAATCGGACGACGCAGCTTCCACACCTCAAACGGGCTCTCGCGCGGCCCCTCGCCGTAGCGCGCCTCCACCGCCGCGATGCGGTCGAACACCCGCCCGTCCGCGACCGAGCGCACCAGCTTCAGGTACTCCGCGTGCGCCCACACCAGCGGCATCGCTGAGCCCGCCGGGTCGCCCAGAACCACTGGTCCCGCGGTCGTCTCGAGCGAAATCCGCTGGTCCCACACCTGCTCGGGCAGCATGCCGCCGCCCGAGGCAAAGCCCTCCATGGCGGCCAGCAGCGGACGCACGTCACGCCCGGCCGCGAGCTCGTAGTGGGCGCGCTCACCGGTCAACAGCGGCCAGGCCCGGCCCTGCCCATAGTGGAGAAACGGGCCGCCGCCCTTCTGCTCCCCATAGCCGTCGTGGTTGTAGCGCCGCCAGCACGGCCCCTGGGGGCACTCCACGCGCAGCACCCGGTCGATCACCTTGATCGTGTCCTGAATCACTGGGTCATCCGCGCGCCGGATCCCGTAGCGCACCAGCTCTAAGAAGCCGCCGTCCACAATCGCGTTCGCCGGAAACACGCTCTCCTCGTCGGGCCCGCGATTGCTCAGGCGCAGGCTGCCCACCGGCACCTCCGGGTTGTGCCAGGGCTCGCCCGGCGCCGGCGGCTGTACCCGAATATAGTGCCGCTTGATCTCCGGGTGGAGCGTGCCTTCGCTGGTAACCGTCCAGTCCTCGATGTGCGATTGGAGCCAGTCCGCATGCTCATTCAAAAACGTCCCAAGCTCGGGCGCGCCGTGGGCTGAGGCGATCTCCGCCGCGCAGCACAGCGCGCTGATCACGGTTGCCAGCGTCGAAGGCGAGTAGCCCGCGTTCTCCTCCCAACGCTCCTGCTGGGTTACCGGCGCGTACCGCACCAAAAAACCCGCAGCCCGCGCCACAAACGGGAACACATCGAAGTTCGCCAGGCCGTTCGCCTTCCACAGCCGCCAGGCGAGCATCACCGGAAACGCAACCTCGTCCAGCTGCACGCCGGTCCAGTACGGCGTCCCATTCACCCAGAAATTCTGCGCGAACCCGCCATCCGGCTTCTGCGTGCAAGCCAGGTACACAAGCGCGCGCAGGGCCGTTTCCACGCGGTCCATGGCCAGCAGCCCGGTGGCCGACTGCACCATATCCCGGGTCCAAACCAGGTGGTAGCCGCCCGTGTCTTCGTCCCCCTTCGCGTATCCCCAAGGGATGGAAAGCGACGCGATAAACGCGCCCGCGTAGCTCTTGTCCTCGTGCATCAGCACGACCTTCTGACTCGTGTTCAACAGGCGGCCGCCGTCGCGCGTGCTTTTTTCGAGGTTCTCCGGCAAGCTCACCCGCTGCCACTGGCCCAGAAAGCGCTTCAGGTGCTGCTTAAACGGCGTGGCCAGCGAGGTCAAGGTGGCGGCCAGCGCCGCATGGTAGCTTTCTCCGAAGCCGATGGCCAGCACAAACTCCCGCGTGTTCGCGTCGTGCCGCACAGCCCGATCCAGCGCAATCTCGCCCATTACCGCCACATTGCCGTCGTTCGCCGAGCCGTACTCCCAATCCATCTTGAAGTCGCGCTTCAGGTCCTGCCAGCCGTCGCTTGCGCCCACAAACCCACAGCTCGCCCGCGCGAAGCCGCAGTCCGCCGCCATCGCCAGCGCATTCGGATCGCACCAGGCCAGCAGTGTCCGCGAGCCCGCCACATCCACTACCCGCGCCGAGTTGTGCGCCCCGCCCCCGCCCAGGTGCGGCGACATCAGCGCATACAGCCGCAGTTTCCCAGCCCACTCGGGCTTGCACTCGAAACGCACCCGCAAGAGCACCACCGACGAGTGCGGGTCGCAAATCGTCTCCTTGGTAATGGCATAGCGGCCTTCCGGGTCGCGGTTTACCTGGCACGGCCCCGGCGCGCCCGGGTCGATGTAGGAAAACTTGCGCTCCATATCGCGCTTTTCCTCGTGGAAAAACGTCTCCCCGTCCGAAACCAGGAATTCCCTGTCGCGCGTCTGCGGGCGATCGATCGTGGGGTGATAGATCTCGTTGAGAATGCCATGCGAGGTGGTAAACCACACCTTGGACGAGGAGGAATACGCGCATCCTACGCTGTTTTTCACGCTGGAAGTCCAACGCCCGGGCAGCCCCGGCGCTCCGGGCGCCTCGCCTTGCTGCTCCTGCCAAAGGTATTGGGGTGCGGGATCGGGCATGGTAGAAACTCCTCCGGACAGTATTTCCAGAGTAGCGCGAACTGTGTCCCGCGATAAGGCAGCCTGCCTTGTGATAGCACCCGTACAGAAGTGCTATCATTCGCGAAGAGCGACGAGTTAAGGAGGCCCCCATGCACGCAGTCACCATTCGCAACCTGCCCGACGAAACCCATCGGGCTCTCAAGCAGCGCGCGCTTCTCCATGGAAAAAGCACTGAAGCCGAAATCCGGGCGATTCTCGTGGAAGCCGTCCGGCCCGCCGAGCAGGTTGGGCTCGGAACAATCCTCCATGAGTTCGCGATGCAGTTCGGAGGAGTTGAACTTGACATCACGCGCGACCCAGCGCCGGCGAGAGCCGCGGATTTCGAGTGATCGTTGTTGATACCAACGTCATCTCCGAACCGTTAAAACCGCTGCCGAACCCCGCGGTGCGCCAATGGCTGGACCGGCAATCCGCAAGCACACTGTTTCTGACAACCACCACCCTGGCGGAGTTGCTGCTGGGGATTGAGAAACTGCCCGAAGGACGGCGCAAAACGGCCCTGGCCGATTCGCTCCAGCCAATGCTCAACCAATGGTTCGGTCCGCGCATCTTGCCGTTCGACCAGGCCGCTGCCGCTGCTTACGCGAACCTGATGAGCCGAGCCCGGGCGGCCGGACGCACGATTTCCGCGCTTGATGGCCAGATCGCGGCTGTTGCGGCCGCACACGGCTTTGCGGTCGCAACCCGCGACAGCAGCCCGTTTCTCGCGGCCGGACTCCACGTGATCACCCCGTGGACTGACCCGAAATAATCCAGTACCGGCCGCTAGATTTCTTTCCCTCCTACAGCGTATATTTCGGGATTGTTAAAGTTTAGTTAAAAAGGGGGCGCGGTATGCTCCTGATTTCTGTCCGCTCCTGCCTGCGCGCGCTGCCTCTGCTGGCCGCGTTTGCCCTTCTGTCGGCTCAATCCGCTCCAGCCCAGCTTGCAGAGGCGAGCACGCCCGACACCCTGCCTCGCACCGAGGCTACCGGCGACCTGCTGCTCGCCCGCGGACGCTATGTCGCGGCCATGGAGCTGCTGCGCGCCCTCGAGCCGAAAACCGCCCCCATCTACAACAAAATGGGCGTGGCCTGCGAGCACATGTACATGGCCGCCGAAGCGCGGCGGGACTTCGAACAAGCCGTGCGCCTGAACCCGCGCTCCAGCGATGCCTGGAACAATCTGGGAACCGTGTTCCACACCGCGGGCGACCTAAAACACGCCGAGCGGTCCTACAAAAAAGCGATCCGGCTGAACCCCGCAAACGCGACCGCCGAGCTCAACCTCGGCACCCTGTACTACGGCAAGGCCAAGTACCGCAAAGGCGACGCGGCCTACCGCAAGGCCCTGGCCGTGGACCCGCGCGCGCTGGAGCACGGAGCCATCAACAGTATTGGAACGCAGGCCAGCGCGAAGAGCCTGGCCGAGCTCCACTATCACATCGCCAAGACCTACGCCGAGGCGGGTAATGACCCGGAGGCGCTTGAAGCTCTCCACAAGGCTGTTGCCGAAGGCTTCCGGGACCGAAAGCGGCTGCTCGCCGACCCGGAGTTCGCGAACATGCGGAAAACCGCCGAATTCGGCAGTGTCTTGACCGACCTTACCGGAGGCTGACTCACAGCACCTGCGAGTTCGCATCCGGATCCGGGTGGAACTGCACTTCGCTCATCGCGTGGGTGATCTCCGGATTGCGCATGAAGTACTGCCACACGAACCCGGTACGCAGGTTTTCGGCCATCAGCACACTGATCCCCTGGTCGATGCCCAGGATGTCCTCGGCAAACCAGCTTCCCTTCATGTCGAAAGCGTCCACAAACCCATAGCGGGTCCACACCCGATCGCCCATCTTTGCACGCATGCTCAAGAGCACATGCGTACACTCCGCCGGCAAAAACGGCAGCGAACCGGCAGCGGCGCAGGGCACCAGCGTGCCATCCAGCGGCCCGATCGACGGCGGGCCGCCCCACACCCGATAGCCTTCCTTCGAGTCCGACGCCGTGATCCCCCACATATCCTGGTCGATCCAGTTGAACTTCTGCCCCAGGTTGACGCACCACAGCTGGTGGGCGCGGGTGGCAGCCACGGAGTTGGTGAAGTAGTTCGCGTGGAGATCGCGCTGGTCTCGGTAGTCGCACCAGGCGTGCGCGTATTGGTGAATAAACAAGGGCGCAATCCCGGAAATATACTCAATGCCGCCGAACTGGATCAGCGGCCGCTGCAGCGCGTTCCAGGTTTCCACCGGGATGGGG
>CAXTRW010000225.1:0-5087 GCA_964246765.1 uncultured Acidobacteriaceae bacterium
ATGCGGGGCGGGGCGGGCTGGGGTTGATCGCCAAAAATCCGGAGTTCGCCAACAAGTTGAACGACACAGTGACGCGGCTGGACTCCATTCTGGCGCGGGCGGACAACGGCGAGGGAACCCTCGGCCAGCTGGTGCGGAATCCCTCGCTGTATAACAATGCGAACGACACGCTGGCGAACGCGAACCATCTGGTGACGGCCATTCGGGAGAACCCGAAGCAGTACCTGACGATTCACTTGAAGATTTTCTAGATGTTTGGTCCCGGAGTTTGATGGCGCATACTTGAGCCTTCAGGCGAAGGGGGGAGTATAGGCCAGGAGTTGCACGGGTGTGCCCCCTAAGAGGAAACGCAGTCCGTCGAGCGATACAGCACGAGTCAAGAGAGCCTGAGGGCTTTAGCCAAACGCCACGGGGTCAACCCGAAGACCAGACGGCGCAAGCGCTGCTCCGATGGCGGACCTGCCGACCGGCCCAGAGCAGGCCGGTTCGAACCGTGCTCTGCACCGAAGAAGGAGCCGTGGCCGTGGCGTTTGGCCGCCACACCTGTTGCCTTTTGACGACTGCTTGTATGCCCTCCAGGCAACAATTCCGCAGTTGACTCGGCTGCGCTCGGTGGGAGCTCAACCTGGCTGAGAATCCAGAACTTTTTGGGTGTGATTCGCTGAATGGTTCCAGAGGACCTACTGCCCCGCGCGCCCCAGCTTGGCTTCCGCTTCAAGCACGACGAGCCGGGCGGCGGCGTAGCGGGTGGGGTCGTCGCCTGCTTCTTGCTGCTGCTTTTGCCCGTCCTGGAGCTGCTGTTCGGCGGCTTGCTTATTCACCTTGTCTGGACTTTCGGCGTACTCCACCAGCACCGTAACCCGGTCGGGCAGGATTTCGGCGAAACCGCGGGCGACCACGTACTTCTGCTCGCCGCCCTCGCCGCCCGCAACCGTGAGGTCACCCGCGCCGATCGCGGTCATCAGGGGCGCGGCACCGGGCAGCAACTCCAGCACCCCGGCGAGGCCCGGCAGGGTGATCGATTCGGCATTCGTATCCACAAGGATGTGCTCCGGTGTCACCACCCGGACCTTGAGCTTGGCCTGGTCGAACTGTGTTGGCTCGGCCATCAGGCTACTTCTGCCCCTTCAGTTTTTCGGCGGCCTCGAGAACATCCTCAATCGTGCCCTTGAGGTAAAACGCCTGTTCGGGGACGGCGTCATGCTTGCCCTCGATGACCTCCTTGAACGAGCGCACCGTGTCGGCGACCTTGCAGTACGAGCCCGGGATGCCGGTAAACTGCTCGGCCACGTGGAAGGGCTGCGACAGGAACTTCTGCACCTTGCGAGCCCGGTTCACGGTCAGCCGATCTTCCTCCGAGAGCTCGTCGATGCCCAGAATGGCGATAATGTCCTGCAGGTCCTTGTAGCGCTGCAGAATGCGCTTGACCCCTTGGGCGACGTCGTAGTGCTCCTGCCCGACGGCGCGGGGGTTCAGGATACGCGAAGATGAAGCGAGAGGGTCCACCGCCGGGTAGATGCCGAGCTCCGAAAGCGGGCGCGAAAGGGAGGTCACCGCATCCAGGTGGGCAAAGGTCGTCGCCGGGGCCGGGTCGGTGTAGTCGTCCGCCGGCACGTATACGGCCTGGACCGACGTCACGGAGCCCTTTTTGGTCGAGGTAATGCGCTCTTGGAGCTCACCCATCTCGGTGGACAGGTTGGGCTGGTAGCCGACCGCCGAGGGCATGCGGCCCAGCAGCGTCGAAACCTCCGACCCGGCCTGGGTGAACCGGAAGATATTGTCGATAAACAGCAGCGTGTCGGCGCCTTCTTCGTCGCGGAAGCTTTCGGCGATCGTCAAGGCGGACAGCGCGACCCGAAGACGCGCCCCGGGCGGCTCGGTCATCTGGCCGTAAATCAGAGAGGCCTTAGACTTGGGCAGATCGTGCAAGTCGATCACGCCGGCTTCCTGGAACTCGAGCCACAGGTCATTGCCCTCGCGGGTCCGCTCGCCCACGCCGGCGAAGACCGAGTAGCCGCCGTGCTTGGTCGCGACATTGTTGATCAACTCCTGGATAATAACCGTCTTGCCGACGCCCGCGCCGCCGAACAGGCCGATCTTGCCGCCCTTCACGAATGGCTGGATCAGGTCGATGACCTTGATGCCGGTTTCGAACATTTCTTCCTGCGTCGACTGCTCCTCAAAGCTCGGCGCGGGGCGGTGGATGGGCATGTATTTCGCGTCTTTGATGGGCCCGAGTTCGTCGACCGGCTGGCCGATGACGTTCATGATGCGGCCAAGGGTCGGGCGGCCGACCGGCATCATGATCGGGCCGCCGGTATCGATTACCTTCATGCCCCGGACCATGCCCTCGGTCGCTTCCATGGCGACGCAACGGACGCGGCCGTCGCCGATGTGCTGCTGCACTTCGAGGATGACGTTGACCGGCTGCGGGACCTGGAAACCCTCGCTGGTGACGCGAAGGGCCTGAAAAATCCCCGGCATCCTGGCCTCGTCGAACTGCACGTCGACCGCGGGCCCGGAGATCTGGACGACCTTGCCGAGGTTCTGCTCCCGGCCGTCGCGGTTGTCGCCCTGCGCACCCTCGCCGTAGTGCTCGGCCATGGTGTCGATGCCGGCGACGTGCTCATTTTCGGGCTTGGTTTGCTGCTCCATTGCTTCTTCTGGCATAAGTTTTCCTTCGCGCCGGGGCTAAACGGCCGCCGCCCCGCTCACAATCTCGATAATTTCCTTGGTAATGGCCGCCTGGCGCACCCGGTTCATGGTCAGGGTGAGCGAATCGATCATTTCGGACGCATTGTTGGTCGCCGCATCCATGGCGGTCATGCGCGCGGCGTGCTCGCTTGCGATCGACTCCAGCATCGCGTGGTAAAGCAAAGCCGAAACGAACCGCGGCAGCAGCGTCGCGTAGATCTCGTCCGCGGGCTGGTCGTAGCTGTAGTCAACGTTTGCGGTGCCGAAGCGCTTGGACTCGTCCTCATACTGGGCGCGAATGGCTTCCTGCTCCTCGTCGCGCAAGCTCAGCCCGGCGGATAGCGCGGCCTCGGCGGCTTTTTTGCGCTCGTCCTCGGTCGGCTCGGTGGACTGCGCAACCGCGGGGTCTTGAAGCTCACCCCGCTTGTTCTCGACCAGCGGCAGGATCTTCTCAACCACCACGCGCTGCGAAATCACCGACCGGAAGGAGTTGTACGCGAGGTACACCGCGTCGATCTCGGCTGCTGCATAGCGGGCGGCGATCTCCTCGCCGAACCGGCGGACGTCGTCGTACTCGAGCTTGTCGAGCGAGATTTTCTGGGACAGCTCAGTTGAAAGCGACTCGACGTCCTCGCGGCGATTGCGCTCGGGCCGGGGCGCGGGCTGGTTCTCGGCTTGCTCCGGAACCGGCCCAAACTGCGCGACCGGGTAGCGGCGACGGAAAGCGTCGCGGCCCTTGCGCCCGATCGCTTCAATGTCGATCTTCTTTTCGCCGTTCCCCGCGCGATTTTCATCGATAAACTGCGTTCCGGCGCGCACAATGTTGGTCGAAAACGCACCCGCAAAGCCCTTATCGCCCGAAACCACCACCAGCAGGACCGTTTTTTCAGGCCGCGTCGCCAGCAGCGGGCTGCGCATTTCGTTAGTGGCGGGGTCGACCGATTCCACGCGCCGTCGCAGGGACGCGAGCACACTCGCGAGCATGACCGCGTAGGGCCGCGCGTCGGTCATGCGCTGCTGGGCGCGCCGCAGCTTAGCCGCGGCCACCATCTTCATGGCCTTCGTAATTTGCCGCGTGTTTTTCACGCTGCGGATGCGCCGCCGGAGGTCGAGTACGTTGGCCATGGGTTACCGGGTAGTCTCCTGCGCCTGTTGCGTCTGGCCCGAGTCCGCAGCGCCCTGGGCCTGCTCGGCGCCCTTAGCGTTGGACTGCTGCTGGCTCTCGCCGCCGCCCGCGGTAGTGGCCGCGCCGGGCTGCGAGCCGGCAGGAGTCTTCTCCGCCGCCTGCTTCTGCTCTTCCTCGTCCAGCTCGACGACCGCGTCCTTGCCCTGGGCCTGATCGTGCTGCGTCAGGAAATCCCGCTTGTACTCCTCAACCGCGCTCTTGAGCTTGCCGCGCAAGTCGTCGTCAAGCGCCTTTTTCTCCTCGATCTGCTTGAGCAGGTCGCCCTGCGAAGCGTCAAGATACTTGTGAAACCCTTCCTCAAACGGCCGGATATCCTCGACCTTGACGTCGTCCAGCAGCCCCTGCGTTCCGGCGAACAGGATCGCCACCATGTGCGCCGGGGTGAGCGGGTGGAACTGGTCCTGCTTCAAGAGCTCGGTGAGCCGCTTGCCGCGGTTCAGCTGGTTCTGCGTCACCTTGTCCAGATCCGAGCCGAACTGCGAGAAGGCGGCCAGCTCGCGATATTGAGCCAGGTCGAGCTTCAAGGTCGAGCCCACCTGCTTAATGGCCTTGCTGGCCGCGGAAAAGCCCACGCGAGAGACGGAGAGCCCGACGTTCACGGCTGGCCGGATTCCGGAGTTGAACAGGTCGGTTTCGAGGAAAATCTGCCCGTCGGTGATTGAGATCACATTGGTCGGGATGTACGCGGACACGTCGCCGGCCTGGGTTTCAATGATCGGCAGCGCGGTGAGCGATCCGCCGCCCTTCGCCTTGCTCAGCTTGGCCGAGCGCTCCAGCAGCCGCGAGTGGAGGTAAAACACATCCCCCGGATACGCTTCGCGCCCCGGCGGCCGGCGCAGCAGCAGCGAGAGCTCGCGGTAAGCGACCGCGTGCTTGGACAAGTCGTCGTAGATCACGAGCGCGGCCTTGCCGTTGTCGCGGAAGAACTCGCCCATCGCGGTCGCCGCGAACGGGGCCAGGTACAAGAGCGGCGCGGGCTCGGAAGCCGAGGCCGCCACGATGATCGTGTAATCCATCGCGCCGTTCTCGGTCAGCGTTTGCACCACCTGGGAGATGGACGAACGCTTCTGCCCGATGGCGCAGTAAATGCAGATCAGGTCGTTCTTGGCGTTGTTGATGATGGTGTCGAGCGCCACCGCGGTTTTGCCGGTCTGGCGGTCGCCGATGATCAGCTCGCGCTGCCCGCGGCCGATCGGGATCATCGCGT
>CAXTRW010000226.1:0-4978 GCA_964246765.1 uncultured Acidobacteriaceae bacterium
CGCTTCCGGCTCGTCCGGATGCATGCGCAAAATCTCCGCCGACACAGCCACTCCGCAATTCTCTCTGGAAAGTGAGCGGAGCGCGCGCAAGCCGCTACAATCGCTCCGAGTGCGCCCAGAACTCCAGGCACGTATCCGCATTGTACAGAGTCCGGCGAACCGCTGGGTCAAGGCCCTGCGCGCGGCGGTTCGCAATCCGCCCGCGCTTTCTGAGCGCGGCGCTCTGGTCGCGCTGGAAGGGCCGCACCTGCTGCTGGAGGCGCTGGGGAGCGGAATGGAACCGGCAGCGATCTTTTTCCGCGACGGCGAGGACACGCCGGAGTTCGGCGAACTCCCCCGCTCGTCCGAGCTCATCGCCCTGCCGCCTGCCCTGTTCGCCTCCGTCGTTGACACTGAATCGCCCCGCGGGATCGCGGCGCTGGTTCGCTCGCCCCCTGCGCCGCCGGGGTTCGCAGAAGACGCGCTGGTGCTTGTGCTGGCCGGAGTGCAGGATCCGGGCAACGTGGGCACGCTGCTGCGCTCCGCCGAGGCTTTCGGCGCGGCGGCCGCGATGCTGCTGCCGGGGACATCTACGCCGTGGAGCGGCAAGGCCCTGCGCGCGTCGGCGGGCTCGGCCTTGCGTCTGCCGCTCCATTTCGCGCCCTCCCCGGCCCACGCGCAAGCCAGCCTACGCGCCGCCGGCATTCGGTCCTATGCCGCCGTTCCCTCGGGCGGCGCGGACGCGGCCGAACTGCCCCTGCACCGGAGCGCGGCCTTGTGGATCGGCAACGAGGGCGCCGGGCTTTCGGCCCAAGAGCTGGCCGCCTGCGACGAACGCGTTTCGCTGCCCATGCCCGGCCCCGTCGAAAGCCTCAACGCCGCGGTCGCCGGGTCCGTGCTGCTCTACGAAGCCGCCCGGCGGCGTTAAGCTTCTGGAGTGAGCCTGTTTGCCCAGTCCGCGCCCGCGCCGCTCGCCGAGCGCATGCGCCCCCGTTCGTTGGCCGAGTTCGCCGGCCAAGCGCACCTGGTTGGGCCCGGGATGCCGCTGCGCCTCGCCATTGAGCGCGACGACGGCGGCTCCATGATCTTTTGGGGGCCTGCGGGCGTAGGCAAGACCACCCTCGCCAAGATCGTCGCGGCCCAAACCTCCGCCACATTCGTCGAGTTTTCCGCCGTGCTCTCCGGCATCAAGGAAATCAAGGCCGTGATGGCCGAAGCCGAGCAAGCCGCCCGGCACGGCGCGCGCACCCTGCTTTTTATCGACGAAATCCACCGCTTCAACCGCGCCCAGCAGGACGCGTTTCTGCCCTACGTCGAGCGAGGCGCTATCCGCCTGATCGGCGCGACGACGGAAAATCCATCGTTTGAAATTAACGCCGCCCTGCTCTCCCGCTGCCGCGTCTACACGCTCCAAGCCCTATCCGAAGCAGAGATCATCACTCTGCTCGAGCGCGCTCTCGCGGACCCCGAACGCGGCCTGGGCGGCCTCCAGCTTACGGCCGAACCCGAAGCCCTGGCCCGCATCGCTGACTACACCGGCGGCGACGCCCGCAACGCTCTGAACGCGCTTGAGTCCGCCGCAGGGCTCGCGCTTGCCGGCGGCGCAACCATCACTGTCGAGCTGGCGACTCAAGCCCTGCAGGCCCGCACCCTGCTGTACGACAAGACCGGCGAAGAGCACTACAACCTGATCTCCGCCCTCCACAAATCCGTGCGCAACTCTGACCCGGACGCGGCCCTGTACTGGCTGGCCCGCATGCTGGCTTCGGGCGAGGACCCAAGCTACCTGGCCCGGCGCATCGTCCGCATGGCCACGGAAGACATCGGCCTGGCCGCGCCCGAAGCGCTCAACATGTCGCTGTCGGCCCGCGACGCCATGGATTTTCTGGGCGCGCCCGAGGGCGAGCTGGCGTTGGCCCAGGCGGTGGTGTACCTGGCGCTCGCGCCCAAGTCGAACGCCGTCTACACCGCGTTCGCCGCCGCCCGCGAGGACGTCGAAACCACGCGCGCCGAGCCGGTTCCGCTGCACCTGCGCAATGCCCCGACCAAGCTCATGCGCGAGCTCGACTACGGCAAGGGCTATCGGTACGCGCACGAGGAACAAGGCCGCGTCGCCGCCATGGAGTGCCTGCCGGACAATCTGCGCGGCCGCCGCTACTACCACCCCACCGGCGAGGGCCGCGAAAAGCTGCTGCGCCAGCGCATGGAAGAGATTCGAAGGATCAAAGAGGGGGACTGAAACCGGCTCGCCGCGCCCACAAGCCCTGCCCCGGGTCGCGGATGAAAAATACCTGCTCCCCTCCCACCCGGTTCCAGCCGTCCCGCAGCTGTTCGGGGTCGAACCGCGCCATGGCTTCTTGAGGATCGGCATAGCCGAAACCCGCTCGCTCGACCTCCTCGCGGCTCAGGCCGCCGGGGCTGTAGCGCACATGGAAGCGGCCTTCAGACGAGCCGTGGATCAGGTGCGCGGCGGCGCTCAGATTCGCGGCCAGGTCGGCGTGGTCCCGGACCGCTTCAAGCGTCGCGGGCGTGCCCCGATAGCCGTACTTGCGGATCAGCCGGTCGATCGCCGGGTCCTCCCCGAACTCCTTCACGCCCGGCGCGAGCACCATCAGCTCCGCCCCGTCTGCGAGCGCCATGCGGGTGCGATAGATCGCCTTATTCCCGAGCCAGGTGCTTTGGAACTGTTGCGGGTCAAGGTACACCACGGCCTTGCGGATCGACTCGTCGAGCAACGTAAGGTTGACCCGGACCGCCAACGCGGCGGCCTGCTCGAAGCACTCCGCGTCGTCGCCGATAAACAGGCCGCGCAGGACGGGGCGCCCGTGCTCGTCGCGACCCACCACCGTGAGCACGTACACAATCGGCAGGTCACCGAGAAAGCGGTCCGCGGCGTAGTTCAGGACGCGGCGTACGGGCGTGTCCGCGCGGCCCATCATGCGCTCCATCCCGTACACCGCGCCCAGGTAGTGGCTGCGGTCGATCGCCTCCGCGCCGCCGGTGCCGATCAGGATGTTCTTGTTGCCGTTGGCCATGCCGATGACCTCGTGCGGCACCACCTGGCCGATCGAGAGAATCAGGTCGAAGCCGCCTTCGACCAGCAGGCGATTGACCTGCGCGGGCCAGGGGTAGTTGAGCTTGCCCTCGGACTGCTCGCGGATGAACTCGGCCGGAACTTCGCCCAGCGTGCGGACGTCCTCGCGCCACCGGTGGACCCGGAACAGCTCGCGCTTAAGCCCCGGAAACATGCGCCCCAGCGCCGCGTCGGACATGGGGGCGTGGGTACCGAGCGCGGGCAAAATCGCCTTCACTCGATTCCCGTACAGATCGCAAATTTGCCCGGTGATCTCGCCGGCGCGTGAGTGAATGCGCGAGGCATCCGGCGGGACCAGCAGCAGGCGCCTGCGGTCGCCCAGCTTCGCGGGCCCGCTTTCGAGCGCCGCTCGCACCTGTTCGGGAGTGAACTCGGTCGACTCCGACCCCGCGCTGAAAAAAACTGCCACGCCCTAAGTCTATTTGTTGGGCGTCAGCTTCACCAGGCAAACCCCGTCCCAAGTGCTCTTTCCGGCGTTGGCGGGTGGCGTCGCGCTTAACGCGATCAGGCCGATGTTTTTAGGCTGGACGCGGTAGTGCAGCTGCAGGTATGCGCGCACCAGGGCAGCCCGTCTGCGCGAGCGGACCAACTGCTCGGCGGGCGTGCCTTGCGCTGCGTAGCCCTCGATGATCAATGGGTGGTCATAGATGTCCGGCAGAGAACTCACCGCGGCGTCGATCTCCGCCCTGCCCTGCGGCGAAAGCGTCTCGACCCCGTTGCCGCCCTGCTGGAACAGTATGCCGGCCGGGAGCCACTGGCGGCTCTCGGAAAGTTTCTTGAAAAGCGTGCCGTCGCGGTACTTGGTGACCGGCAGGTCGTTCAGCGAGTCGTAGCCGCGATGCTTAAAAAATCCCTTGAAGAAAAACTCGTGTTTCAGCGCTTCGGTGTCGTCGGCCAGGTTGCCGGTTGCTACGTTCACGTTGGAGAGGGTCTGCTGCAGGTTGGCGCCGGCGGTCTCGCCGTACTGGTCCTCGGCGAACGCCGTCTTCAGAGTGGTGTCGACTCGCTGCGAAGCCTGGTCGAGGTGCTGGGTCGCGGTCTTGGCGTTGTTTAAAGTGTCATCGACTTTGGCGATCATCTGCCGCTGCTGCACATCGTTCAGCATGCTATCGACCTGCGTGGTCGCGGTCTTCACCTGGGCGGTCGCGTCGCGGGCGTTGGCTATCACCTGCTGCGCGTCCTGCCGGGTCTGCGGGTCTTCGAGCAACAGGCCGGCCGCGCCCTTGCCGCCGCGCACGTCGGCAATCATGCCGTTGGCGTTGTTGACCGTGCGGGTCACCGAGTCCAGGCTGCCGTCGAGCCGGTGCTGCACGTCGCCCACGGTGCCCTGAATTTGGCTGACCAGCCCGTTTGCCTGGTTCATGATGCCGCTGGCCTGCGCCAACAGCTTGCCTATTTCAAACGGCTCCTTGCTGGGGAGGGTAAAGCCCTTTTGCGCTTCCGGAGAGCTTTCGCTGCCCGGGTGGACCATCAGGAATTTGTCGCCGACGATGCCTTCGGTCTCGATCGTGACCACGGAGTCGTCGCGCACCAGCCCGCGGAGCTTGTCCTCCACTTGCATTTTGATCCGGAACTTGTGCGCCGGCGAGGACGGGATCAGCACGTCCTGCACCTGACCCGCGTCCATGCCGCCGACCCGTATCTTGGCGCCCTTCATGATGCCGTTCACGTTGGCGAAGTCGGTGTAGAAGTCGGTGCGATCGCTGAAAGCCTTGTGCTTGTTCCCGATCAGAAACAGCCCCGCGCCGAATAGAACGATCACCGCAGCGACAAAAATCCCCACCCACAAGTTCTGGTTGATCATATGCTTTGCCTTTCTGCAAAGAACCGTTTCACCACGACGTTCTCGCTTTTTTCCATCTCGTCGATCCTGCCCAACGCGACCACTTTGCTGCCCTCGAGCAC
>CAXTRW010000227.1:0-4881 GCA_964246765.1 uncultured Acidobacteriaceae bacterium
CGTGCTGGCTGAGCTGTTTTCCACGCACCCGCCCACCCGCAAGCGCGTCGAGCGTCTCACCGGCCGTCCCAGCCAGCTCGGGCCGCGGTAACCATGCGGACGATTCTGCGAATACTCATCGCCCTGCTCCTGGTTCTGTGGCTGGGCGCGGTCATGTTCTTCCCCGTGGTCGCCTGGGTCGCGTTCACTTTCCTGTCCGACCCGCACACCGCCGGCCTGGTCGTCCGCAACGCGCTGCTCGCGCTGCACAAGGAGGGGCTCGCCGCCGGGTCCATCCTCTTGCTGCTTCTGCTCGCCGCCGCCGCCACCCGCGCCTACGGCCGCACCGTCATCGGCCCCATCCTGTGTGTCGCCGCCATGCTCGCGCTCACCGCGTTCTCGCAGGGCAGCATCCTGCCCCGCATGGAGCTCGACCGCCTCGCCGTCGGCGGAGACATCGACCGCGCCCCCACCGCCAACTTCCACCGGCAGGACTTCAACCGCCTGCACGAAGCCAGCGAGCAGCTCGAGGAAGGCGTGCTCGCCGCGGGCATCCTCGCGGTCGCGCTGCTGGCCCGCGGGCCGAAACCGAACCTACGCTGACCAGTCGTAGACCACGCCGGTCAGCTGCTCCGACATGCTCCAGAGCCGGGGTCCCGCGGACGGGTCCGCCGCCTGCCCCGCAACCTTGGCCGGCGCCGGCGATCCCTTGAACTCCTGAAAACCACTCGGCCCGTAGTACCCGCCCGGCTTCACATCCGGGGCCGTCGCCGCATACAGCTGCGGCAGAGCGCCCTGAGCGTCGTCCTGGCCGAGGAAGCGAAACATGAGCGGCACCACCACCTTCGCCGGCCCGGTCACGCTGCGCCCGATGCTGGTCGACGACAAGCCCGGGTGTGCCCCCACGCTGTTCAGCTTTCCACCGTGCGCGTCACTCTGTCTCTGCAGCTCCCGCGCGTACACCAGCATCGCCAGCTTGGTCTGCGCGTAGCTTTTGTAAGGGTTGTAGCTCTGCTCCAGCTGCAGGTCGCTCCACTCCAGCTTGGCGCGCTGGTGCGCATTGCTCGACAAGCTCACCACCCGAGGCGCCGGCGCCCGCAGCAGCGCCGGCAGCAGCAAGCCCGTCAGCGCAAAATGCCCCAGGTAGTTCGTCGCCAGCTGCATCTCAAACCCGTCCACGCTCAGCTCGCGCTTGGGCAGCATCATGATGCCGGCGTTGTTCACCAAGATATCCACGGGCTGCCCAGCCGCAAGTGCTGTCGCCGCGAATTCCCGCACGGAGCCGAGCGTCGACAGGTCGAGGTGCGCGACCTCGATGCGTCCGGAAGGCTGCTCCGCCCGGATCTTCGCCGCGGCCGCCTCGCCGCGTTCCATTGACCGGCAGGCCATGACCACCCAAGCCCCGGCCCGGGCCAGCTCCCGCGCGGTCTGGAAACCCAGCCCGATATTCGCGCCCGTCACAACCGCGCGCTTGCCCGCCTGATTCGCAATGTCCTTTGCCGTCCAACCCATCGCTACGCCTCTTTCCAAACCTTGTATAGGCCCCACGCCGCAATCGTGCAGCAGTCCTTGACGCGGCCCTCGCGGAGCATTCGCTCGAACTCCGCCACCGACACTGTCTCAACCGTCAGGTCGTGCTCCTCCGGATCGCGCTCGTGCGGGCCGGCGGTCAGCTCCGTCGCTAAAAACGCGTGCTGCTGCTGGTTGCAGAAACCGTACGCCACATACATCGGGCCCAGGTAGACAAGCGACCTCGCCCGCAGTCCGGTTTCCTCGCGCAGTTCGCCGGCGGCCAACTCGCGGATGTCCACGTCGGCCCGCTCCCAGCCACCCTGCGGAAACTCCAGGCACACTTCGCCCACCGTGTACCGGTACTGCCGCACCATGTGCAGTCTGTCCCCATCCAGCGGAATAATCACCGCGCACGGATCCTTCTCCACCACCCCGTACACCCCGCGCGCCCCGTTGGAGCGCTCGATCTCGTCTTCCCGCACCCGCATCCACTTGTTGCGGTACACCTCGCGGCTGGCCAACGTCTTGATACCCATTTCCCCGAGTGTACCCGGCCGCTTCGCGCGCGCTACAGTAAGCCGGTATGCACTTTCTAGGCCTCGACGTAGGAACCGGCGGCACCCGCGCCGTCTTGATCGACCAAACCGGCCAGGTCATCGCCACCGCCGCAAGCGAGCACGCCCCCTTCCGTGCCCCCCAACCCGGCTGGGCCGAGCAGGACCCCGAAGACTGGTGGCGCGCCGCCCAGGAGGCCATCCGCGCTGCCCTCGCCCAAGCGCCCGGCGCCGCCATCGACGCCGTCGGCCTCACCGGCCAGATGCACGGGGCGGTCCTGCTCGACCGCGAGGGCCGGGTTCTGCGCCCTTCGCTTATCTGGTGCGACCAGCGCTCCGGCCCCCAGTGCGACTGGCTCCACGCCCAGCTCGGCCGCGAGCGCCTCATCGAGCTGGTTGCCAACCCCGCGCTCCCGAACTTCACCCTCACCAAACTGCTCTGGGTTCGCCGGCACCAGCCCGCGCTGTGGGCCCGCGTCGCCCACGTCCTCTGCCCCAAGGACTATGTCCGCTTCCGCCTCACCGGCCGCTACGCCATGGACGTGCAGGAAGCCTCCGGAACCCTGCTGCTCGACGTCGCGCACCGTCGCTGGTCCAGCGAGGTCGCCGAGGTCTCGGGCGTTCGCGAAGAGTGGCTCCCCCAGCTCTACGAATCTCCCGAAATCTGCGCCGCCATCTCGCCGGAAGCCGCCCGACTCACTGGCCTTCAGGCGGGGGCCCCGGTCGCCGCCGGCGCCGGCGACCAGGGCGCGGGCGCGGTCGGCATGGGCATCTTTGAGCCCGGCTCCGTTTCCGTCACCATCGGCACCTCCGGCGTGGTTTTCTCCACCACCGCCCAGCCCTCCTTCGACAAAGGCGGCCGCGTCCACACCTTCTGCCACGCCGTGCCCGACCGCTGGTGCGTCATGGGCGTCACCCAGGCCGCGGGCCTGAGCCTGCGCTGGCTGCGCGACCTGCTGCTGCCCGGCGCAATCTACGACACCCTCACCGCAGAAGCCGCAATGGTGCCCGCCGGCAGCGACGGCCTCCTCTGGACCCCCTACCTGCTCGGCGAGCGTACCCCGCACCTCGACGCGAACGCCACCGCCGCCTTTGTGGGCCTGACTGCCGCCCACACCCGCGCCCACCTCACCCGCGCAGTGCTCGAGGGCGTTGCCTACTCGCTCCGCGACAGCTTCACCCTGCTCGCCGAAATGGGCGTTCCCGTCCGCGCAGTCCGCCTCGGCGGCGGCGGCGCGCGGTCGCCCCTATGGCGCGAGATCCAAGCCGCCGTCTACGGCCACGCGTGCGACATCCTCTCTGCCGAAGAAGGCGCGGCCTACGGCGCAGCCCTCCTCGCCGGCGTCGGCGGGGGCGCCTGGCCCTCCGTCGAAGCCGCCTGCACCCAAGCCATCCAAGTCGCCGCCCAAATCATCCCCGACCCCACAGCAATCGAGCGCTATAACCCCGGCTACCAGCGCTTCCGCCAGCTCTACCCAGCCCTCAAATCCGTTTGCGGTTAGGTCTATACTGGAGCCAATCGGAGGAGCCATGGCCACCGTCGCCGACATCATCGCAGCCGACCAGCTCGCCGCCAAGTTGGCCGCCGCCAACCTGGTTTCTATCGAACAGTACCTGCATACCAGCTACGAGCCTGACGCGGACTACGTCGACGGCGTTCTCGAGGAGAGATGCTTGGGAGAGTGGGGTCATTCATCGTGGCAGGACGCGATCTTGGCATTTTTTCGGGCGCATGCCCAAGAGTGGAATATCCGGGCTCGCCCGGAATTGCGGGTCCGCACAGGCCGTACGCGCTTCCGCATCCCTGACGTTGCCGTATTTGATCGCAGCCAACCAATCGAACAGGTCCCCTCCCACCCGCCGATGTCCGCATGGGAGGTATTTTCCCCCGAGGACCGGATCGCTAGAGTCCTTAGGAAATTTGCAGATTACGCCGCCATGGACGTCCCGGAAATCTGGCTCGTCGACCCCGAAACTAAAATCTTTTCCCGCTACGCCGAAGGCCGCCTCACCGAGCAAACCCACTACGGCTCGCCCGGCAGCCGCATCTATTTCAAGCTGAGCGAAATCGAAGCCTATCTGGACTAAGCCTCACTGCGGGTGCCCCACGTCTCGATTCCCGAGATCCCCGGCGAGCGGTCTTTGCTCGCTGGGGTGAAGACGTGGGTTCTCGTGAGCGAAAGCTCACGACCGTCTTTCCAACCCCCGCCCCAGTCTGAAAACAGCTCTCCATCCAATCCTGCAGCCATGGCCGCCGGTCCCGCTTGCGCGGAAGATTGCTGGCGGCTAGCCTGGTGGCATGAGCATCGGCAAGGACGATCCCGGCGGAATTCGCAAGCTGCGTCGGGACTTTCTCGCCCCCGAGCTGGGTCGATCAAAGCAACGCTCGCCTCGCACGGCGAGCAGCTGGCTCTGATCCGGCAGGAGGCACGCGAGCAAAAACAGGACATCTTGCGGGTGATCGAGGCGAACTCCGCCGAGATCAAAGCACTGATCCGCGCCTCGGATGCGGAACGGCAAGCCGCGTGCGCGCTCCAGCGTGTCGGCGAGCTGGAGCGCAAGCTGGCGGTGAAGCGCGACCAGCCTTCGGCCTAGCTTGCGCATGCTGCCATCCTGCAAAGCAGAAAAATGTCATCCTGAGCGAAGCGAAGGACCTGCTTTTCGGGTCATCACCATCAGCCCCGCCCGCCGCCCTTCACTGCACCGGCAGCTTCGCCCGGTACCCGTCCCGCGCGATCACGTCGTACTTCAGCGCCTTGTGCTTCTCATCCTGCATCCGCAGCGGATTTCCCTCGTTGTCCACCAGCTCCACCTGTATATGCCGGTAAGTCCCGTC
>CAXTRW010000228.1:0-4802 GCA_964246765.1 uncultured Acidobacteriaceae bacterium
AGTCCGGCCGGTCGCCGAGGTTTTTGTGGCGAAAAGCGCGGTAAATCGCGCGGTTTTTGAGGAAGAACACGCCGGGGAGTTGGGTGGGGTCTTCCTTGCCGGGCGAGCCGGCCCCATAGCGCCACAGGGCGCGCTTGGCGAGCTTGAGATAGGCCTGAGCGCCGAAAAAGTGGGGCAGGGCCATGGTTTTGAGGAGGTTGAAAACGGGGGCGCGGTAGAGCTGCATTTCCGGATCGGAGACACGCTCGACCTCCGGCAGGCCGAAGCGCTGAAAAAAAGGCCGCGCGCGTTCCGCGGAGCCCTTATGGACGAAAACGGGACGGACCCCGCGGCGGTCCAAGGAAGGAACGGCCTTCGAGACGTCGTGGATGGTTTCGCGGGTAAAGGCGTCGCCGAAGTGGCGGAGAAAGACCAAAAGCATGGGTCGTTCGTCAAGGAGATCGAGCATGGCATGGCCGCGCTCGGTGCGGGTGTGGGCGAGCAGGTCGACAAGCTCCCGGTCCGGGGCAAGGACGCCGGGGGTGGGTTGGGGGGCGGGTTTCACGGGATTCGCTTCCTCAAGGGGCAACGTAACAGAATAGAATGTTTCGCGCGGCGGTGCGCGGGGTCGGTAGGATAGGAGAGTGACTATGGTGCGTTTGGGATGGGTTTTAGCAGGGATGATGGGGTTGGGAGCTGTGGCGCAAGCGCAGAGCGCGCCCGGGCAGGGTTCGACGGTGGCGCAGTTCCAGGGCCTGGAAGACAAGTGGAGCGTGGCGCTGGCGCAAAAGGACCAGTTCGCGCTTGAAAACCTGCTGCTGCCGAGCATGGTGAACATATCGGCGGGGGCTCAGATCGACACCCGCAACCAGCTGATCGCGAACACGCTGGCCGGGCTGCCGGAGCCGCTGGTTTCCGTCGAGCAGAAGGTGGTGAACGTGCGGGTGGTGAGCGACGTGGCGATTGTGGAAGGCACGTATGTGCTGCGGCTCAAGGAAGACAACCGGGTGCGGGACGAGCGCGGAGTGTTTACGCACGTGTGGCAGCGGGCGCGGAACACCTGGGGATGCGTGAGCGCGCAGCGGACGTCGGTGGTGGACCAGATTGAGAGTTCCCGCCGCGGGGCGGAGCGGGCCGGCGCGGCGGACGCCGGAGCGCAAAAGAATTCCGACGCGGAAGCGCCTTTCCACATTCCGTTGCTGTACAAAGGCGCGAAAACCAAAACCCCGGCGGCTTCCGCGGTCGGCAATCCCCAGCCGTAAGGGGGCCCCAGGATGCGGCCCACGATTGCGGAGATCGACACACGGGCGCTGGTCGGGAACTACCGGCTGCTGGACGTTCGGGTGCGGGCGGCGGCGGGCGGCGGTGCCGGGCTGGTTGCCGTGGTCAAGGCGGATGCGTATGGGCACGGGGTGGAACTGTGCGGGCGCGCGCTTGCCGAGGCCGGCGCGGGCTGGCTGGGGGTGACCTCGGTGGAGGAGGCTGCCGTTTTGCTCCGAGCGCTTGAGGAGACTTCCCTGCCTAAGCCGCGAGTGCTGGTCATGTCAGGTTTTTTCGCAGGCGAAGAGCGATCGGTGCTGCGGATGGAAGTCACGCCGCAGGTCTGGGAACCTCGGCACCTCCGCCTGCTGGACGAAGCGGCGCGCGCGGCCGGCAGGGAGCGAGTGCCGGTACACCTGGAAATCGACACAGGAATGGGGCGGCAGGGTGTGTCTCCCGGAGCTCCGCTGGCGGCTTTGCTGGCCGGGTTGGAGTCGGGCTCGCCGGTTTGGGTGGAGGGGGTGCTCACGCATTTCTCCTCGCCGGAAAACGCGGAAACGACGCGCAGCCAGCTGCAGCTGTTTCGAGTGGCGCTGGAGCAGGCGTGGGCGGGGGGAATGCGTCCGCGGTGGATCCATGCGGGGAACTCGCTGAACGCGCTTGCGGGCGCAGAGCTGGAGCCCTTGGCGGGGCTGGCGCGGGAGTTTGGGGCGGAGTTGCTGGTGCGGCCCGGGTTGGGGCTGTATGGGATCGAGCCGGCGGTGCGCGACCCGGCGGACCTGGAAAAACTCGCCCAGGAATGCCCAGGCCTGGAGCCGGTGATGCGGTGGCGTACGGAGGTGGTCTCGCTGCGTGAGGTCGCGGCCGGGACGCCGGTGGGGTATGGAGAAATGTATCGGGCCCCGGCCGGCGGCGCGCGACTGGCGCTGCTGCCGGTGGGCTATGCGGATGGGCTGCGCCGGGAGCTTTCGAACCGCGGCTCGGTGCTGGTGCGGGGGCAAAGAGCGCCGCTTGTCGGGCGCGTTTCGATGGACCAAACGGTCGTGGATGTGACTCGCGTACCCGGGGTGGCGCTGGGCGATGAAGTGATCTTGCTGGGACGCCAGGGCCAGGAGGCGATCGGCGCGCGGGAGATGGCGGAGTGGTTTGGAGGAATCCCCTATGAAGCCGTCTGCGGAGTCGGGGCGCGGGTACGCCGGGTGGACCGGTCCATCGGGTAGGTTGTTGCGTCAGCGGCTGCTGAAGGCCTGAAGGCCGGCGTGGCGGGCGTGCTGTTCAATCGCTTGTTGGATCTGCAGGGCTAGAGCCAAAGCCTCCCGGGCTTGCGCAGCGGTTACGGCGGGCGCGGCGCCGGTTTGGATGGCGTGGACAAAGGATTCCAGCTCCAGGCGGAGGGGTTCAGCTTGGGCGACCTTGGGTTTCGACATGCCCAGGGTGGAGAGGATGCCCTGGGCTTGGCTTTGATTTGCCTCGGTGGACGTTTCGTTTGCCGGGCTCGAGGGTGTTGGCGGTTGGACCTCGATGACGAGGAGGTCCTGGCGGGCGTAGTCGAGCGAAAGGTACTGGTGCGGCTGGAAGAACCGGAGTTTGCGGACGCGCTCAGTGGAAACACGGGAAGCGGTGAAGTTGGCGACGCAGCCGGAGGCGAACTCGACGCGGACGTTGGCGATGTCGGTGCGACCCGACAAAATAGGCAGGCCGACAGCGTGGACCGAGGCGACAGGCGAGCCGCCGACAAGCGTGAGCACGATATCCAGGTCGTGGATCATCAGGTCGAGAACGACGTCGGTATCGAGCGAACGGGGCGAAAAAACGGAAAGCCGGTGAGCTTCGAAAAACATGGGCCCGCGGAGCAGCGGCAGGGTGGCCTGAACGGCGGGGTTGAAGCGCTCGAGGTGGCCCACGGTGAGGATTTTTTCATTTCTTGCTGCCAGGGCGATCAGGGCGTCGGCCTCCGCAAGGCTGGCGGCGATGGGTTTTTCCACCAGGACGTGAATGCCTGCTTTTATGAGCTGCGAGGCGACGGCGTGGTGCGTGGAGGTCGGGGTACAGACGCTGGCGGCGTCGACCTGGAGCTCGCCTCGGCCGACCGCGGCTAGGAGATCGCCCGTTGTGGGAATGATTGCGACGTTGTCCGCAAGCTCGGCAACCCGCGCGGGGTCGGGTTCGACCACTGCGACGAGGTGTGCGTCGGGCAGCTCGCGGTACAGGCGAATGTGGTTGCGGCCGAACGCGCCCGCGCCGATGACGGCCGTATTCAATGGCAAATCGATGATGCTCCTAAGTCAGGGCATTGCCCGGCAACGGAACAGTCTAACTCCGTTCCTAAAAATCCCTTCAGCTTGAAGCCTCACCCTGAACGGTGGACAAGCAGCGGCTGTAGAGCTCGAGCAGCTGGTTGACCTGGTCTTCGGGCTTGGCGGCGCTCCCCGCGGTGAAGCCGGTTGAGGGGGAGGTGGTGCGGAGAATGCTGGTGGACCCGGCAACGAACTTGAGCAGGTCGAGCGCGATGTCCTCGTCGCGGCGCCCCGGGGCTGGGGTGGCGGCACTGAGGTCGTTGTGGGAGCTGGGTTGCGGACTGGATTGGGAGCTGGTTGCGGCCATGGGGTCTGTGTGTACCTCTCCAATGGCGATGCTAGCAAAGATCAGGGCTCCGCGCCCGCGGCGGGGTGAGGCGCGCAAACCACGACTACCCGGCCAATCACCAGCTCAGAGGCTGCCATATTGGGCGGCACGGGGACGAGTTCAACCGGAAACATAGGAGCGTGTGCACGCAAAACAAAGAGGCTGCGTTCCAGGCTGAGATAGGCAAAGCGCAGCTGTCCCAGGCGGACGACCGCGTACACGCCGCGAACATCGGAAGGCGTGGGAAGGCCGGCGTGACGGTCCAGCACGAGAACGCTGCCGGGCAGCAGAACGGGATCCATGGGCGCGGCCTGGGCGGGGGTGACGGCGACGGCGACGAAGCGCTCGCGGGTGGCGCGGCGAGCCGGGCGCGGGGGACGAGCAAGGATCGATTCGGGAAGAGCCACCCGATCGAGGACGGAGGTGGGGTGGATACGGTCCTCAAAGATGGCGACGTGCTGCGTGACCAGCGGGATGCTGGGGCCCCCCGCGGCGGCGGCGGACGGGGGCGCGTCGGCCCCAAGACGCTCGACGGAAAGGTCGAGAGCGGCAAGCACGCGGTCAAAGTTGTCGGGCCCCAGGCGGCGCTGGGATCGGAGGAAGTTGGAGATGAGGGGCTGCGAGAGGCCGGCGCGCCGAGCGAGATGGGAGGCGGTGATGACTTGCCGCTCAATTCTGCGGAGGACTTCGACACGCAATCGCTCATGCAGTTGAGAGAAGTTCATTGAGCCGGTTATGCCAGGACGCTATGTGTTGCATGGGAGGGTATTGCCCATTGGCAAGTGTCGCCTAGTCGCGCCTAAGTTGTTGCAGGGGAAAGCGGATTGAGGGCAAGCGGGGGTAACCACGGATTCCCGCGATGGATTGACCGCCTCGGGAGGGGTCGGTAGAGTCGGGACAACTTTCACCTTGGTTCACACAACTGGAACGTTCCTGGC
>CAXTRW010000229.1:0-4798 GCA_964246765.1 uncultured Acidobacteriaceae bacterium
CGCAGCAGCAGACCCAGCACCAGCAGCGTCCAAGCCGTCCCGCCAAAGTAAAGCGCCGCATGGAGGTGCGAAAGCGCCCGCGCCTTGGCCAACAACTCAGGCGGCAGCGTGTACGCGGGTGCATTGACGGTCTCAAGCAAAGCAAGTAGGTCCATGGTCTTGAGGATAAAGCGCCGTGCAACCAGCCCAAAACCCGCACAAACCCATTAACGGGGGCCCCACGTCTCGATCCTGAGACGTAGGACTCCGAGCTGCGTAAACACTACCGCGTTTAGAAGGACTGGACCACAACCTACGCATATTCATTGCCGCCGCACTGCCGGGAAAGGTTATCGCGACGCCACACTCTTGTGATCGAGAAACCATCGGTAGAGATCATCGCGGCTGTATACCGATTTCGCGATGTCATGATCGCCACCGACAACGGGCGTGAACTTCGGATTAGCACCGAGCTTTTGCAGAGTCTCCACCATGCTTTCCGTGTCGGTGATGGGCACCACCGTATCGTTTGTTCCGTGAAAGATCCAGATGGGCAGTTGCGTGAGAAGAGGTGCCCATCGGCTTTGGGGATCGCCTGCAAGAGGAGCAATCGCTGCAAAACGATGTGGGAAAGACTTCGCGAAGAACCAGGTAGCGTATCCACCCATGCTGATCCCGGTCATGTAAACGCGATCTCGATCTCCGTTATACTTCGCCAGCACACTGTCTAGGATTCCCAGCACAGCTTCCTTGTAGCCGGTATTCGTCCAGTCCTGCTCAGGATCCGGATCCAGCGGTGCAAGCAGGATGAAAGGGTACTCAGGTCGTGTCTTGGCCTCCTGCACAGCGGCCACATGCTGAAGTACGGAGAGGTCGCGTCCCCTTTCTCCGCCTCCGTGCAAGTAGAGAATGACCGGCCATGGTCCAGGTCGTCTGCCGTAACCGTGCGGCAGGACGACGAGGTACCGCATGTTGATGGGAACCGTGTAACTGGTGCTCAGCTCTCCGGATACTTCTTGACCGGAACTCTGGCCGGCAAGAGCCGGCCAACACAGAAGGAACATGCAGAAGATCGACACTCGCACATCACTTAGCATGAGATACCCCGCCTCGACTCTCACGTTGAACCGTCAGGTCCCGCGATCCGAGCTTGTGCGTGAGCAACCACTGGTAAAGATCGTCGCGGCCGTAAACTTCTCTTGCGATGTCGTGGTCGCCACCCACAACGGGAGTGAACTTCGGATCGCCGCCGAGCTTCTGCAGCGCCTCCACCATGCGCTCCGTATCGGCGATAGGAGCTACAGTGTCGCTTGTGCCGTGAAAGGTCCAGATAGGCACGTTACGCAACGCGGGCGCCCAATTCGTGTCGGGGAAACCGCAGAGCGGCGCGATCGCTGCAAAACGCTCCGGATGTTCTTTCGCAAGGAACCACGCTCCCCAGCCGCCCATGCTGATGCCGGTCACATACACACGGGCGCGGTCGCCATGGTACCGCTCTATAACCTCGTCCAGAAGGTGCATGACTACCGTACGTGTGGGCACGTTTACCCAGGACTGATCCGTATCCGTTTCCTGGGGTGCAAGCAGGATAAACGCGTAGTCAGGCCGATGCAGCGCTTCCTGAACCGCAGGTACACGGCGCACAAGGGCAAGGTCTGATCCACGGTCTCCGGCCCCATGAAGATAAAGCAGCACGGGCCAAGGACCGGGCTTCTGGTCGTAGTCTTTCGGCAGAACTACGAGGTAGGGCATTTGGATCGACACAGTGACAGACTGGGACAGGTGCGAGGTCACTTCTCGCGGCAATTGCGCCTGCGAGGAGCTGCATAGGAGCAGGACAGCGATACTCAAATAGCGCATGCAGCATAAGACGCATGCGGACAAGCTTTCGCCTCACATCGGTATCAGTCCCGCGAAGTCGCATTCTCGGAAGCGATCCCGTCAGCTACAAAGCCGTGGAATGCCGGCGCGGTGCAAAGCGTGGAACAGCGAAACCCGTCCAGCCTAAACCGCTTGCAGCTAACCCGGAAACACTATCTCGCCCCAAAATGCGAACCCCGGCGCGACGATCGGATCGCAGTCCCCAGGTCGGGACCGGTTCAGCCTTGTTCCGGCAAATGCGCCTTCACCCGCAAGCGCACATAGTCCGCCGTCCACACGCCCGCGCCGTCGCACAGCACGGGCCGCAGCAGCTCGACCACCTCATCCAAAGCGCCTGCCCGCGCGACCGCCGGAAGCGGCGCGAGAAACGGCCGCGCAAACACTTCCAGCCAACCCTCCATGCCCGTCGGCAGCACCGTCGGCCGTGCAAACGTAGCAATCTCATCGATCACAAAACCCGCGCCTTCCAGCTTCGCCCGGTACTCGCCCACGGTCGGAAAATACCACGGCGAGCGCACCCCCGCACCGCGCGCGTGCACAACCGCCAGCAGCGCGACCACGATCGCCGCGACATTGCCGTGCCCTCCGAGCTCGGCCACAAACCGGCCGCCCGGCCGCAGCGCCCGCGCGACCCCGGCCAGCACCCCATCCGCGTCCGGCATCCAGTGCAGCGCCGCGTTTGAAAACACCGCGTCGAACTCGTGCGCAAACGCGAGCCGCTGCCCGTCCATCACCCGCGCATCCACGCCCGCTTCCACCGCCGCCCGCACCAGTTCTTCCGACGCGTCCACGCCCAACACCCGCGCCCCCGTGCGCGCGAGCTCAACGGTCAGCGCCCCATCCCCGCAACCCAGATCGAGAATGCGCTCGCCCGGACGCGGATCGAGCAGCTCCACCAGCGGCGCGCCCAGCTCCGCTACAAATCGCGCATTGCGCCCATACGTTGCTGCGTTCCACTGCTGCCCTGCCATGGTCCCAGCCTAGAACAAAGCGGGTCCGCGCCGCCCTTATCGCCCATAAGAATTACTGCTTGGACCCAGTGGCCCCGGCCGGCGCATTCTCGCGTGATGGGCAAACCACCCGACAGCCAGATCGTCTTTTTGCTCGGCCTCATCATCGCGGCCAGCGGCGTCGCTTCGCCGCCCGTCGCGCTGGTCGGCGGCATCGCGTTCGGCTTCGCGTTTGAGCACCCCTACCGCCGGGAAAGCGCCAAACTCACAAAATTGCTCCTTCAAGCCTCGGTGGTCGCGCTCGGCTTCGGCATGGACCTCCACCAGGTCCTCCACGCGGGCCGCTCCGGCTTCGTGTACAGCGCCCTCAGCATCGCCCTAGCCATGGCGCTCGGCACGCTTTTCGGCGCGCTGCTGCGCATCGGCGGCCGCGCCTCGTTCCTGATCACCGCCGGGACCGCCATATGCGGCGGCAGCGCCATCGCCGCGATCGCGCCCATCAACGGCGCGAGCGAAGAAGAGATCAGCGTCGCCATGGGCACGGTTTTCCTGCTGAACTCCGTCGCCCTGCTCATCTTTCCAGCCATCGGCGCCGCGCTGCACCTTACGCAAAACCAGTTCGGCCTGTGGGCCGCGCTGGCGATCCACGACACCAGCTCCGTGGTCGGCGCGGCGGCCAAATACGGCCCGCAAGCCCTGGCCGTCGGCACAACCGTTAAGCTGGCGCGCGCCCTATGGATCATTCCCGTGTCGCTGCTCACCGCGGCCTTCATGGCCCGACTCTCGGGCGTCCGGCGGTGTCACACCGCAACGGCGCCCGCGGCGCGCGGCAGAATCAGAATGCCCTGGTTCATCCTGCTGTTCGCGCTCGCCGCCGCGGCCACTACCTACATCCCGCGCTTCGCCCCGCAGTACGCTGCCCTGCACGCGCTGGGCCGGTCCGGCCTGGTCGCGACCCTGTTCCTCATCGGCGCCAGCCTGTCCCGCCGCACCCTCCGGCAGGTCGGCGCCAGGCCGCTCATACAGGGCGTCGCGCTTTGGATCATCGTCGCCTCGCTCTCGCTTTTCGCCATCTGTCGCGGCTACATTTCGATCTGACCCTGCTAGCCGGTGAGCCCGGTTTCTGGTATCAAGAAGCTCACCGAGCGCCGACACTTCCTGTGGAGTTTATCCGTTGCCCACCTTGCTGAGGTTTACAGTTTTTGCCGTTCTGATTGCCGGTGCGGTCGCCGCCTCTGCGCAAACGACTGCACTCCCCGCTGCACTCACCGTCGCCCGCTATTCCTTCCAGTTGGGCCCTCGCGGCTTTACCGGACCCGGAGCCCCCGTTCTTGCCGCGGCGCTCGACGCAGCCAAATACGTGGCCATCGGCGAAGATCACCTGACACGCGAGATCCCCCTGTTCACCGATGCGGTTTGCGACGAGATGGCCCATCGAGGGCTCTCCGCTCTTGCGCTCGAGACCAGCCCAGCCGCGGCCCGCTTCGTTTCCAGCAGCTACCCCGATCGCATCGCCCGCATGACCGCTCTCCAACGCGACTTTCCCGACAGCGTGGCGTTTCTCAACACTCGGCAGGAGCTCGATATGGCCGCGCACTGCGCCTCGGCTGCCGGGAACCGCTTCTCGCTTTGGGGACTGGACCAGGAGTTCCTCGGCTCCGCCGGATGGATCGTGCGCCGTATGCTCGCGACCGATCCCGGCCCCAAGTCCACTGCCGCTCTGCGGGTCATCGAGGCCGAGGAGCGGACCGCGGCGGCGGCAGCGGTTAAGACCGGCGACGCGCGAAAACTCTACCTGCTGAGCGCGACGGACGTCCAGATCGGCGCCGCCCAAGCAGCGCTCCGCGCCGACGGCGCCGCCGAAACCCGCCGGCTCTTTCACGAGCTCACCGAAAGCCGCGCCATTTACCGCGAAAACGCGGCCGGCACGCCGGACTCGAACGCCCGGCCGGCGCGCCGGCGCAACCGCCACTACCTCGCGGCCGACC
>CAXTRW010000230.1:0-4761 GCA_964246765.1 uncultured Acidobacteriaceae bacterium
CCTCGCCGAGGAAGGCGCCTCCCCCGCCCCGCTCCCGGTGCGCGGCATCTACCGCTTCTGGCACCAGGGCACTTTCCCCGCCGGATCGTACTTCCGCCGCTACAACGCCTGCATCCTCATCTCCCGCTCCTTCGACGGCGAGCTCATCGCCCGCACCCTCGCGCGTCTCGGCTTCCGCAGCGTCCGAGGATCCAGCTCCCGCGGCGCCGCCGCCGGCCTCCTCGCCCTGCGCCAGGAAGTCCAGCGCGGCGGCCTGGCTATCTTCACCGCCGACGGCCCCCGCGGCCCCGCGTTCCAGTCCAAACTAGGCCCCGTCAAGCTCGCCCAGCGCACCGGCTCGCCCCTCGGCTGCTTCCACCTCCAGCCCGAGCGCGCCTGGACCCTCCCCTCCTGGGACCGCTTTCTCATCCCCAAGCCCTTCTCCCGCGTCGCCGTCAGCTGGGCCCGCAGCGTTCCCGCACCCGCGCCCCACGCCACCGATTTGGAACTGGAATCAACCCGAAGTAACCTCGACGCCGCATTAGAACGCGCACGAGCCCAGGCAATCCGGTATTTTGAGCAGGGAAGCCTATGAGCAAAGGCATGTGGGACCTCAAAAAACTAATGTTCCTGGTGCAGGGCGGCCTCTGCTTCTACTGCTGGAAGCCCATGTCCCAGGAAAAAGAGCACGGAAAAAACGCGAACTACGCGACCAAGGACCACCTGCTCCCCATCAGCCACGGCGGCTCGGAGGACTGGACCAACACCGTCCTCGCCTGCCTGGCCTGCAACCGGCTTAAGGCCAACCGCCCGCCCACCGAAGCCGAGCGCGCGCGCCACGGGCACTATCTGGCGCTTTTCAACGAGCGCGTCGAGCTCCGCCGGACCGAAATCGAAGCAAAGGAAAAACTGCGCCCGGCGAGTCTGCCAACTACGCCCATCGCCCGCGACGAACCCGCGGCACCACCTGCAAAGCCGCAAGCCGAGCCCGTCGACCTGGAAGAGAACGCTCCGGACGACATTCCACACACGCTGTCAGACATAGGTCTGAATGCAGCGGATGGCATTGCTCCTAACCAGGACCCAACATTACGTCGCATTTACCCCGATTCGGCGATATGAAGCGATACACGAAGTGGCGCTCCGGACTATTCCTGCTAGTCCTTACCTGCTGTGTGTCCCTGCTTGGGCAGGTTCCAGTCCCCAGGCAAGCAGTCGTTGAAGTCCCGTTTGAGTTCGTTCATGGCGCAATCATTGTCCGAGCGACTGTAAATGGAGATGGCCCGTTTTGGGTGATGCTCGACACGGGCGCCGATCCCTCCGTCGTAGAACTGGAGACAGCCAAAAGCCTCGGTTTGAAGATCGCCGCCAGCGGACAGCAGGGATCGGGTGGGGGAACATCCGCTAATCTTATTTATGAGACTTCTTTCCCTGTCCTGCAGCTTGGCGGTTTGACTGCGACCAATGTCGATGCAGTTGCGATGGACCTCTCAAAAATCAGCTCGGCATTGGGAAGACCCATAAGCGGCGTCCTGGGCTACAGTTTGCTAAAAAGACGCATTGTGCAGATCAATTATCCAGACCGCAAATTGCGCTTCTATACGAGCGCACCGCCTTGTGCCGGAGCTGCGCTTTCCCATCATCCGAAATGCACAAAGCTCTCCTTTCGATATAAGGACGACATCCTCGCGACAGGAGTATCGGTGGACGGTAAGCCGGTGACCGCGAATGTCGATACCGGCTCGAACGCGAACTTTCAGTTGACCCCTGCCGCTGTAGAGAAGCTTGGCCTTGGCGGGAACATGGCATGTGCGCATGCGAGCAACTCCGTGGGATTCAATGGCAACTTGAAAAATCGCGAAGGCACGGTGGGCAATGTGACGGTGGGCTCCATCTCAGTAAGCGGCCCGAAGGTGGTCTTTCTCGGCAAGGGTATGGGCATGGACAAGCAGTCGTGGGATCTACGGATCGGAAGCGCATTTCTGAAGGATTTCGTAGTGACGCTCGACTATCGCCATGGGCAGATCACACTTGCCGTGCCGTGGAGTTAGTCGTCAGCGTGCTGCTACAGCAAGACAAAGCAATACTTGACGTTGCGAACGTGACCGATCCCGCGCCGTAGGAAGCGACTCAAATGTCTAAGGCCCCCACCCTCGTTCGCGACTACGACTTCCCATTACCCCCCGAGCTCATCGCCCAGCAACCACCACCCGAGCGCTCTGGCGCGCGCATGCTCACGCTCGACCGCGTCACCGGTACACTCGGCGATCGCCGCTTCACCGATCTTCCCGATCTCCTTAACCCCGGCGACCTCCTAGTCCTGAATAACACCCGCGTTCTCCCCGCTCGGCTCTTCGCCCGCCGCGCCCATGCAAAGCAGCAGCCCGGCCAGCCCCAGGCCCGTATCGAAGTCCTTCTCACCGAAGAGCTCACCCCAGGCGAGTGGCGCGCCCTCGTCCGCCCCGCCCGCAAGATGGTCGCTGGCGAGCGCCTCCACTTCCCGCCGGACGGCCCGCCGATCCTCGAAGCCGAAATCATCTCTCAAGGCGAGTACGGCGAACGCACCCTCCACTTCGCCCCCCACCCTGACTTCCATGCAGCCCTCGAAATCCTCGGCCAAATGCCGCTCCCGCCCTACATCCGCCGCGAGCGCAGCCGCAGCACAAATGAAGACCGCGAGCGCTACCAAACCGTCTACGCCCAGGAGCGCGGCTCCGTCGCCGCCCCCACCGCCGGCCTCCACTTCACCCCCGAAATCCTTGGATCGATCCAAGCCCGCGGGGTCGAGATCGCCCACCTCACCCTCCACGTAGGCCTCGGCACCTTCCAGCCCGTCCGCGTCGAGCGCCTCGACCAGATCCGCCTCCACACCGAGCGCTACACCCTCCCGCCCGCAACCGCCGAGGCCCTCAACCGCGCCCTCGCCGAAAACCGCCGCGTCATCGCCGCCGGAACCACCACCGTCCGCACCCTCGAGCACTGCGCCCGCGCAGGCCTGCCGCTTCAATCGCACTCCGGGTCCACGGATATCTTCCTCTCCCCCGGCCACAAATTCCGCATCGTCCGCGCCCTGCTCACCAACTTCCACCTCCCCCAAAGCACCCTGCTCATGCTGGTGGCGGCCTTCGCCGGCTTCGAGCCAGTCATGGCCGCCTACCGCCACGCCGTCGCCAGGCGTTACCGCTTCTTCTCCTATGGCGACTGCATGTTTATCGCCTGAGCGACCCGGCAGTAGACTTGACCCGTGAGCACGCCAGCCAAGCCGCCCATCTTCCTACTCGACGCCATGAGCTTCATCTTCCGCGCCTACCACGTCATGCAGCGGCAGCGGCCCATGAGCACCCGCACAGGCGTGCCGACCGCCGCTACCTACGTTTTCGTCAACATGATCAACAAGCTCCGCCGCGACTTCGCCCCGGAGTACTTCGCCGCGGTCTTTGACGTCAGCGCCCCGGTCTTCCGCGACGAGCGCGCCCTCACCATGAAAACCGTACGCAAGTGGAACATCAAAACCCAGCAGTTCGACGAGGTCGACTACGGCGGCTACAAGGCTAACCGTGTCGCCATGCCCCCCGACCTCGCCCAGCAGCTGCCCTTTATCCGCCGCGCGCTTGAGGCTTTCCACATCCCCATCCTCCAGCACGAAGGCTTCGAGGCCGACGACGTGATCGGCACGCTGGGCGCGAAAGCCGCGGCCGACGAGCACCCTGTCTTTATCGTCTCGCCCGACAAAGACATGTACCAACTGGTAAACGACCACGTAAAAATCCTCAACCCCATGAAGGACAACCTCATCCTCGACCGCGCCAAGGTCGAGGAAACCCTCGGCGTTCCCCCCGAGCGCGTCATCGACGTCATGGCCCTGCGCGGCGACTCCATCGACAACATCCCCGGCGCCCCCGGCATCGGCGACAAGGGTTCCGTCGAGCTCATCCGCGAGTTCGGTTCCGTCGAGTCCGCCCTCGACCGCGCCGCCGAGATCAAAGGCAAGCGCCAGCGCGAGTCGCTCCAAAACAATCGCGAAGCCGTCCTGCTCTCGAAGGAGCTCGTCACCATCCACACAGAAGTCCCCGTGGAGCTCGAGCTCGACCGCATGCGCACCACCGAGCCGGACCTCCCCGCTGTCCGCGCCCTCTTCTCCGAGCTGGAATTCACGACGCTCCTCAAAGAACTCGCCCCTGAAGCGCCCGCTACGCCGGTCGAGTACATCCTCGAACCCACCCCCGACCAAATCGCAGCCTTCCTCGCCGCAGCTCGAAAAACCGGCTTCGCCTTCTCGATCCAAGCCACCGAACTCGAGCAGGTCGCCGAACAGGTCAGCGAAACCGAAGCCGAAGCTATCGAGGAACGCGAACCCGAACCGCAGAACCTAACCCTCGACTTCGCCGCCCTCGCAGCTGAAGCCCAGCCCGCGCCGCCAATCCAGCGCGCCTGCCAACTCGGCGTCTCCGCCGGCAACAACCTCGCCCTCCAAATCGACCTCCCCGCCATCCGCACACTCCTCGAAGACGAAGCGATCCCGAAGCAGGTCCACGACCTGAAAGCCGCCCTCCGCGCCCTCCAAGCCCAATCCATCACCCTCCGCGGCGCGCACGACGACCTCATGCTCCATTCCTACTTGGTAAACCCCACCCATACCACGCACCGCCTCGCCGATGTAGCCGCCCGCTTCTCCAACCACCCCCTCCAGGAGGGCGCCCAAGCCCTCCCCGCAGCCGCCCACGCCATCCACACCCTCGCCCCCATCCAGCGCCGCGCCGTTGAATCCGCCAAACTCCAGGC
>CAXTRW010000231.1:0-4737 GCA_964246765.1 uncultured Acidobacteriaceae bacterium
GGTGTACGCGAAGGATGTTGCCCGGCTGATGCACTTTCGCGCGAACGGGGGGGCGCGGCTGGCGGGGCTGGAGGTGCGCTCGATTATGCGCGAGGTGCTGGTGGTGCCGGAGACAAAGCCGGTGTTTGATTTGCTGGTGGAGTTTCAGGAGCGGCGGCGGCACATGGCGATCGTGGTGGACGAGTTCGGGTCGACGGTGGGGCTGGTGACGGTGGAGGACGCGATTGAGCAGCTGGTGGGCGAAGTGGAGGACGAGTACGACGTGGCCGCCGCGCCGCCGCTGGGGCCTGCGCCCAGCGAGACTCTGGTGCTGGACGGCAGCCTACCCCTGCGCGACCTTGAAACCCAAATGCGCTGGAACCTGCCGCGAGATGGCGGCGTGGAAACACTCGCGGGGTTTGTGCTGAGCCGCTTGGGGCACATTCCGCATGCGGGCGAGCGGGTGGAGTACCAAGGGCGGCGGTTGACAGTGGTCGAAATGCAGGGTCGCAGGATCGGCAAGGTGCGGGTGGAGCGTGTGCCTGTTTCCACAACCACACCGCCTTAAGATCTGCGACAGAAAACAAAGCTGAGAGGCTTTCATCTCCTCCCAGCTTACCGGACGGCTCGTCTGATTGTTTGCCTAAATCAGTCAGGCAATCGCGTCCAAGTTGATCTCTTGAGCCATATTATGAGAACTGTCACTGAGAGCAGCTATTGCCTTTTCAACGAAGGTTGAGGAGACGAGTGTCCTACCTTCACCACTTGAAGCCGCCTGCGCAGAAGCGGGCAGAAAACCTTCAAGAAAAGTTGCTGTCAACGCTCCGGTGAGGGTTCCTTGTTGTCGCGCCATGCCGATATTCAAGGCAAGAGAAGCCGCGTCCTGGCTGCTTGATATTGCTGCGGCAACCGTTGCTTGACCCGTGAGTTGCTCTAACAAAACTTGGTCGGATGAGGTGAGGTTTGCAGCGGGTACATATTTTTGCAGACTGCCTACTATCGCCCCGCTTTCGCGCATTCTCCCTATGTTTTCGGCAAATGTACGACTGTCAGGGTTTGCTTCCAGCTCCGCTAAGCTATTTGCGCCATACATTTGATCAAGCGTCTTGAGATCGTCTTGTGTGAGGTATTCTGTTGTATCGGTGTTTTGTACCGGCACCGCAGAAGTCTGACATATTGGCGTATCGGATGCTGCCAGCGCACTCGAGATTTTCATTGGCGAGCTCCCTAGTAGTTGTAGTTCACTATAAGCTGATCTTGATTTGATGGGTACAGGACAGGATTCTGATAGCCGCTGCCTGGAACTTTGAAGGTGATAGAAAAGTGCGCAGTGTAAGCAGAGGCGCCTTCGAAGAAATAGGTTGTTCCCTGTTGCGAGCTACTGATGTCGAGACATACGGTGCCCCCGTCGGTATCACAAAGCTGCACAACGGTGCCTATCGGGAGGGTGTTGGAAGTAAAACCCCAGCGATAGCCGATTACGGTAATCTTAGATGTGGAGTTTGGTGCCGCGCCAGGACTCGTGGTGAACGCGATTACGCCAGTGGTGTAAGCAACACCCTTCGAGTAGATAGTAGGAGCTTGCGAGATGTAATCAGCGAGTTCATCGCTTGAATTTTGTGCGAAGAGTGTTGCGGGCAAACTTGCGATAGTTGGGGCCAGCAGGAAGAATGCAAGACGTTTGACCATTTGCCACCTCGGTTTTGATTGACGAACACGGTAAGAATGCGTCAGCGAGTGGCCAATGTCCATTAGAGAACGGTTAGCATGTTACAAAAGTAACGAGGGAAGCTCTACTTGCCAGCGCGCTTCTTTAATAGTGGCTGCAGATCCTCGCAAGCCAGTTGGAGAACACCGCTTTCCCGAGGGGGCGCTTCCGGTTTCTGTGTTCTCTGTTCACACGGGTTTAGCTCTTTGTGAAAGACTTTCTGGTATGGTCTGGCCTTGGCTCGATCCAGTAAAGGTCCGTGCTTTTCGCGCCCTTTTGTGGCGCATGCTGTACACCATCCCAGTGGTTTGGCTCGTCGTTTCCATGGTGTTTCTGTTGATCCACCTGGTGCCGGGCGATCCGGTGCAGCAGATGCTGGGCGAAGGCGCGCGCGCCGGGGACTTAGCCGCGCTGCGGCGCCAGTACGGGCTGGACCAGCCGCTGGGGGCGCAGTACCTCCTGTACTGGCGCGGCGTATCTCACGGCGACCTGGGCCAGTCCATCCGGCTCCATGACTCGGTCACGCATTTGCTCGTCACTCGCTACCCGTACACGTTTGTGCTCACCGTGGCTGCGCTGGTGTTTGCGCTCCTGCTGGCGCTGCCGGCGGGCATCGCGGCGGCGCTCCATCGCAACCGCTGGCAGGATCAGGTTTTGGGCGTGGTTTCGCTGTTTGGGCTTTCGTTTCCTTCGTTTGCGCTGGGGCCGATCTTGATTTTGCTGGTTTCGATTCGGCTGGGGTGGCTGCCGGTTTCAGGCGCAGCCGGCCCGGCGTACATCGTGCTGCCAGCCGTTACCATGGGCGCGGCGCTGGCCGCGATTCTGACTCGCATGATCCGCACGGCCATGCTCGAAGAGCTGGGCCAGGACTACATCCGCACCGCGCGCGCCAAGGGCCTGCCGGAGCGCGCAGTGGTGTACCGGCACGCGCTGCGAAACGCCATGATCCCGATCCTGACGCTGCTGGGCTTGCAGTTCGGCGCTCTGCTGGCCGGGGCGATCGTGACGGAGATGATTTTTTCCTGGCCCGGGATTGGGCGGCTGACTGTGTCGGCAATTTCAAACCGCGACTACGCGCTGGTGCAGGGGTGTTTGCTGGCCATCGGGCTTACCTATGTGCTGGTGAACCTGCTGACGGACGTGCTGTATCTGCTGGTGAACCCGCGCATTCGGGGGTAGGCTGTACGTAGGGAGAGTTCAAGATGGCTTCGCTGGGCAATATGGAAGAATTCATTGTCGACTGGTCCGGATGCGACCTGGTTGAGCGGGTTCCCGGTAAGGTGGGTGGTGTACCGATTCTGAAGCACTCTCGGCTTCAAGCCGATGCTGTGGTTTTGAACTATGTTCACGGTTCTCCGGTGGATGAAATAGAGGAAAACTTCGGTATTTCCCAAGACATCATTCGAGGCGTGCTGACGTACGCTGCTTTGCAGAACAAGCAAATTCACCTGTGAAGGTGCTCTTCGACCACAATGTGCCGCGTAAGTTGCGCAGGCGCTTGCCCGGTTTCGATATTTGACTGCGGACGAGATGGGCTGGGCGGAGCTGGTCAATGGCCGGCTGCTCCGGGCGGCCGAGGAAGCTGGTTTCAGCCTAATGCTGACAGCGGACCAGAGTATTGCTTACCAGCAAAATCTCAAAGGCCGCAAGCTTGCCTTGATTGTCTTAAGCACGAATGATTGGCGCCAAATTCAGGGGGACGTGATGCGGATTGCTGCAGCTCTCGCGCAAGCCACGCTGGGAAGTTATCAAAACGTCACAATCGAGAATGCAGACCGCTAAGACTATAAGTCAGTTCTTACTACAAAGAAAGGTGCTCCGTTCGTAACGTGCCATCCGCAAGGCAAAGCAGCCCCACCGAAACCGGCAGCTTGAACCGTCGAGGTCCTGCGGCGCCGGGGTTGAAGAACAGGACGCCTTTGCGGTGCTCCAGCAAGGGCTTATGGGAGTGGCCGAAGATGACGGCCTGCACGCCTGCCGCGCCGGGGTCGAGCGAGAGGGATTGCACGTCGTGGAGCATGTACAGGTTTACACCGCCGACAGTGATGTATTCCTCGGCCGGGAGCTCGGCGCAGGGGCCGGAGCGGTCGATGTTGCCGCGGATGGCGGTGACGGGCGCGATTTCGCGCAGTCGGGTGAGGATGGCCGGGTCGCCCACGTCGCCGGCGTGGAGGATGTGGTCGACTCCCGCGAATGCTGAAAAAACTTCTGAGCGCAGCAGCCCGTGAGTATCGGAGATCACGCCGACTTTCAAATCAGTCCCAATCGAAAACCCGCCACGAAGTGGCCGCCAGCCGCGCAGGCGGTTTTGCTTTTAGAGCCCAATTTCAATCCGAGTGCGCGGATCCAGGAAGTCGCGCAGGGCGTCGCCCAGGAAGTTGAAGGAAAGCACGCAGCCCATGACGGCCAGCGCGGGGAAGACGACCAGGTGGGGGGAGTCGAAGAGGTGGGAGCGGGCGTCGTTGAGCATGCCGCCCCAGCTGGCGGCGGGTGGGGGCACGCCGAGGCCTAGAAAGCTGAGGGTCGCCTCGGCGAGGACCGCGCCGGCCATGCCGATGGCGGACTGCACGATGAGCGGCTGCAGGATATTGGGCAGGATGTGGCGGGTAAAGATGCGCAGGTCGCTTGCGCCCAGGGCGCGGGCGGCTTCCACGAACTCGCGCTCGCGCACGGCGAGCACCTGGGCGCGGACCAGGCGGGCATAGCCGACCCAGCCGCCGACCGAGAGCGCCAGGATGAGGTTCGGCAGGCCGGGTCCGAGAAAGGCGACAAAGGCGATGGCCAGCAGGATTCCCGGGAGCGCCAGAAATGCGTTCATCACGAAGATGTTGAGGACTGTGTCGAGCGCGCCGCCGTAGAAGCCGGCCAGGCCGCCGACGATGAGGCCGACCGAGAGCGAGCAGGCCACCACGGACACGGCGACGATGAGCGAAATACGCGCGCCGTAGACGATACGGGAGAAGGTGTCGCGGCCGAGCTCGTCGGTGCCGAACCAATGGGCGGCGCTGGGGGCGGCGAGGCGGTGGTTGAGGTCGAGCGCGGCCGGCGGG
>CAXTRW010000232.1:0-4721 GCA_964246765.1 uncultured Acidobacteriaceae bacterium
CCTCAGAACCTAGGGAAGCTCCCCTATTAGACGCAGTATGCGCGTCTTAGTTCCGCTTTATCGCGCGCCTTTCCGCCGGGCAGAAACCCGTTTTTCGCCAAGTACACCGTTTCCGCTCGGTTCGCACGGCAGGAACCCGCTACACTGTTCGCAAATGACCTTCATGGCGGAAGCGCAACCCAGCACCAAAGCCCAGGCTAAACCGGCCCACCCGATCACTCTGGCCATTGATATCGGCGGCACCGGCCTGAAAATGATGGCGCTGGACCCCGAGGCCAAGCCCTTGACCGAGCGGGTTCGCTCGGAAACGCCCATCAAGCCGACGCCTTCGCGGGTGTTGGAGATTCTGGAAACTCTGAAGGCGCAGATTCCCGCGTTCGACCGGGTTTCGGTCGGGTTTCCGGGCGTAATCAAGAAAGGCCACACTTGGACAGCGGCGAACCTGCACCCGGAGTGGGTCGGGTTTGACCTCCAGGGAGACCTTGAAAAGCGCTGGGGCAAGCCGGTCCGGGTGGCGAACGACGCGGCCGTCCAGGGTTACGGCGCGATCCGGGGCGACGGCGTCGAGCTGGTGATCACGCTCGGGACCGGGATGGGCTCGGCCTTGTTCACCTTTGGGCGGCTGGCGCCGGGGCTCGAGCTGGGGCACCATCCGTTCAAGAAAAAGCGGGAGTATGAGGACTTTCTGGGGCGGCGCGGGTTGAAGGAGTTCGGGCCGAAGAAGTGGAACAAGTATCTGGAAAAGGCCATCGACCAGACCGCCCACACCTTCAATTGGGACCACCTCTATATCGGCGGGGGCAATGCGAAGCTGGTGAGCTTTAAGCTGCCGGAGAATGTGAGCATTGTGTCGAACCAGGATGGATTACTGGGCGGCATCAAGCTGTGGGCGGACGACCAGGGTAAGCCTTCTTGAGCCCACCCGCGGCGATTCGCGTGCTGCTCGCCGAAGACCAAGCCATGCTGCTGGGGGCGCTCGCCGCCCTGCTCGATCTGGAGCCGGACATCACGGTCTGCGGCCAGGCGGGAAACGGCCGCGAAGCGCTGGCCCTCATTCCCAAGCTGCGGCCGGATGTGGTGATCACCGACATTGAAATGCCGGAGCTGAGCGGGCTTTCGCTCGCGGCTGAGGCGCGGGACCGGTTTCCCTGGGTGCGGGTGATCGTGCTGACCACCTTTGCGCGGCCGGGGTATCTGCGTCGGGCGCTCGACGCGGGCGCCAAGGGCTACCTGCTCAAGGACCGGCCCTCGGCCGAGCTTGCAAACGCGGTGCGGCAGGTACACGCGGGCAAGCGGGCGTTTGACCCGGAGCTGGCGGCGGAAGCCTGGGCCGAAGCCGACCCGCTGAACGAGCGCGAGCGGCAGATTTTGCGTCTGGCGGGCGAGGGAAGGTCGAGCGCGGAAATTGCGGGGGAATTTCACCTGTCGGAGGGCACGGTGCGGAATTACCTGTCGGAGGCCTCAAGCAAGCTGGGGGCGGCGAACCGGGTGGAGGCGGCGCGGATCGCGCGGGTGAAGGGGTGGTTATGAGAGGGTTTCGCCCGCGTGGAGGGCAGCGCCGGGTTTCCTTTGAAACGCCCCGAAGCAGGGCGTAGAGTGGCTGTCATGCGTAAGCTGCCCTCCCACAGAAACCCAGCAGAAGCATTGTCAGAGTCCTCCACCGGCACGAGCCACCGCCCTTTCCCCTCCCGCCGCAGTGTGCTCGGCGGCCTTGCCGCTGCCGCCGCGCTGCTCTGGATGGGGCGCGTGCTCGCGGCCCAAACCGCCGGCGCATCGCCGCGCACCTATCGAAACCCGCTTCCGGTCACGATCGGCGACCCGTACGTGCTGCGGGAGCCGGACGGCCGCCGCTACACCATTTACGGCTCGGGAGGCGGCGAGAACGGCAGCCCCACAGCCTTCGCCGCCTACTCCTCGACCGACCTGGTGAACTGGAAGCCGGTCGGCGAGACCTACCGGCGAGACCCAGCCGGCTCCTGGGCGAAGAGCGCGTTCTGGGCGCCCGAGGTATACCGCGTCAAAGACCACTATGTGATGGTGTATAGCGCGCAGTGGCGGGAAAATCCCACAAACGAGCTTGAGAATTTTCGCATCGGCGCGGCTGTCGCGGACCGGCCCGAAGGCCCGTTCCGGGATTTGCGCAACCGGCCTATCTTCGATCCCGGCTACCCCATCATCGATGCCGATGTGTTATTCGACGACAACGGGCGCATGTTTCTGTTTTACTCGCGCTGCTGCTATAAGCATCCGGTCGAAAGCGATCTTGCGAACTGGGCCAAGGGGAAGGGCTGGTACCAGCGGATCGAAGAGAGCTGGATCTACGGCGTTGAACTAAAGCCGGACTTCAGCGGTGTCATCGGGGAGCCCAGAGTCATGCTGCGGCCTCCGGAGAGCTTTGCGGACTTCAACGCCGCGTGGGAGAACCGCTCCGCGCTGTCGCACGCCGTGAATCGCCGCTGGACCGAAGGCCCGTGCGCCTTCAAGCACGCGGGGCGCTACTACCTCATGTACTCGGCGGATTCCGTCGACGGGCCGGAGTACGCCCTGGGCTACGCAACCGCGACGAGTCCGCTGGGGCCGTACACCAAGGCGGCGAACAATCCCGTCGCGCAGAAGAACACCGGCCTGGGCGGTGACGTTACCACTACCGCGCACAACTGTGTCACGCTTTCGCCGGACGGCAGGCAGATGTACTGCTTGTACGGCGCACGCACGGCGAAAACCGGGAGAGAGCGCGTGCTCTTTTTGAACCGGATGAGCATCGCGCAGGACGGCATCCTGACCGTGGAGGGGCCGGACGATACCTCGGCGCTCCCCTATCCTGCGTAGCAGCGGCGCTTCTAGTGCGTTGCTCTAACTTGGGCAGCAATATAAAAGCTCGCTGCCCGATTGCTTTGTTACTGCTCGTAGTATTCCAGCCCCAGATGCGTGATTAGCTCCTCGCCCATCACATGCCGCAGAGTATTCTTGAGCTTCATCAGCTGGATGAACAGATCATGCTCGGGATACAAGCCCGGAGCGGTTTGCGGGGCTTTAAAGTAAAAGCTCAGCCACTCCTGAATACCCGCCGAAGCGAGCTCCGGGGTGCGCTTGGCTAAGTCCATAAACAGGACCAGGTCCAATGCCAGGGGAGCCGCCAGAATCGAATCGCGGCATAGGAAATCGACCTTGATCTGCATCGGGTAGCCGAGCCAGCCGAAGATATCGATGTTATCCCAGCCTTCTTTGTTGTCGCCGCGCGGGGGGTAATAGTTGATGCGGACCTTGTGGTACATGTCCGAGTAGAGCTCCGGGTAGAGCTCCGGCTGCAGAATGTACTCGAGCGCCCCGAGTTTGGACTCTTCCTTGGTCTTGAACGACTCCGGGTCGTCCAGCACCTCGCCGTCGCGATTCCCTAGGATGTTGGTCGAGTACCATCCGGCGACCCCCAGCAGCCGGGCCTTGAATGCCGGCGCGAGCACGGTCTTCAGGAATGTCTGGCCGGTCTTGAAGTCCTTGCCGCAGATCGGCGTCTGCGTCTTCTTCGCGAGCTCGACCATGCAGGGCAGGTCGACCGTAAGGTTCGGCGCTCCGTTCGCGAAGGGAACGCCCTCCATCAGCGCGGCGTAGGCGTAGATCTGCGAAGGGGCGATCGCCGGGTCGTCGTTGTTCAGGCCCTGCTCAAACGAGGCCAGCGTGGCATGGATCGCGGTCGGCTCGATGAAGATCTCCGTAGACCCGCACCAGATCACGACCACGCGGTCGACGGTGGCCGAAAACTGCTGGATATCCGAGCGGACCTGCTGGGCGAGGTCGCACTTGGAGCGACCGCTCTTAACGTGCGTCCCGCTGAGGCGCTTGACGTAGTGCTGGTCGAAGACGGCGGGCATGGGGCGGATCGCTTCCAGAAACGGCTTGATCGTCTCCAGTTGCGTGCGCTCAAGCACGTTGGCCGTCCGCGCCGCCTCGTACATGCTTTCATCGAAAATATCCCAGCCGGTAAAGACGATGTCGTTCAGATCGGCAAGCGGCGCGAAATCTTTAATCAGGGGAGAGTGCTCGTCGGTGCGCTTGCCCAGGCGGATGTGTCCCATCTGCGTCAGCGAGCCGATAGGCTTCGCGAGCCCCTTGCGCACCGCCTCGACGCCCGCGATCAGCGTGGTCGCGACCGCGCCCATGCCCACAACCATCACGCCCAGCTTGCCCGTGGGCTGCTTGGGCTTTTGTGTACTTGCTTCCATTGCCGTGTTTCCGTCCTCTTCTACAAAATAGCCCCGCCGCTGGTGAGTGCGGCCCGGCCTCGACACCAAACTGCTAGTGTCTCCTTTGTACGACGGCTTTGGCAAATGGGGCGCGCTAGGCGGCCACCGCGTTCTCCCGCCTGCCGCGCACGTGGCTCCAGACAAACCACACGATCGCGAGGAGAACCACGATCTCCACCCCCAGCTGGAACCGGTGGAAAATTGCCTTGAAGCGCGGGTCCGTGTCCCAAGCCTGCCCAAGCTTTGCCCCCACATAGGCCAATACAAAGCACCACGGCCACGAGCCCGCAAACGTGTACAGATGGAACTTCAACTGCGGCATCCGCGCAATCCCCGCAGGCAGCGCGATAAATGTCCGCACCACCGGCAGCAGCCGCCCAACCAGCACAGTCAGCGCGCCATACTTCTCAAAGTAGTGGGTGGTCCGGTCCAGGTCGCGCCCGCTCAGCAGCTCACAGCGCCCGAAGCGCTCCCCCGCCG
>CAXTRW010000233.1:0-4686 GCA_964246765.1 uncultured Acidobacteriaceae bacterium
GTCAAATACATCGCGTACCTTCTCGGCCGCGGTCCCGCAGCCGACGCTTTCGGCGCCATGTTTCAGCTGCCCGACACCATCTCCTACTTCCTCATCGGCGGCGCCACTTCCATCACCTTTGTCACCATGCTCACGCGCTACCGCGAGCGCGGCGAGGAAGCCGAAGCGCAGGAAACCCTGTCCGTCATTTTCACGACCATGCTGCTCGTCCTCGGGCTCGCCGTCGTCGCCGCCGAGTTCCTTGCTCCTTTCTACGTCCGCGCTTTTTTCCCGGGCTTCGTCAAGGATCCCTATAAGTTCGCCCTGTGCGTCCACCTCACCCGCATCATCCTCCCCGGCCAGCTGTTTTTCTTTGCCGGAGGCATCTTCGGTGCGGTGCTGCTGGCCCGCAAGCAGTTCACGCTCCAGGCGTTCGCGCCGCTCATCTACAACATCGGCATGATCGCCGGCGGAGTTCTGCTTTTCGGTTACCTTGGTGTCGCCTCCATCGCCTGGGGAGGCCTCGCGGGCGTCATCCTCGGCCCCTTCGCCGTCAACGGCCTGGGCGCGCGCGCGGCGGGCATGCGGCTCCGTCTCCGCCTGGACTTCCGCAACCCCGGCCTGCGCCAGTGGGCCCGCACCACCCTGCCGCTCATCCTCGGCTTTTCGCTGGTCACCGTCGACCTGTGGATCATCTCCTTTTTCGCGTCCCGCATCGGCGGCCAAGTCGCTCTGCTCAACTATGCCAAGCAGCTCTTTTCCGTCCCTCAAGCGCTGGGCCAAGCCGCCGGGGCCGCTTCGCTGCCTTTTCTCGCCTCGCTGTTCGGCAAGGACGCGAACCGACCCTTTGCCCAATCCGTCAACCAGTCCGTCTCCCGACTGGCCGCGCTTTCCCTCCTGATCGCCGCTTTCATCGCGCCGATGGCCACCCCCGCTGTCGACCTCTTCTTCCGCGGCGGCCAGCTCCACCGCTCCGACACCGCAACCACCGCCCTCTATCTCGCCATCTTCACTCTCTCGCTCCCCCTCTGGTCCGCCCAGGCCCTCTACGCCCGCGCCTTCTACGCCACCGGCAACACCCTCACCCCTATGGTTGCCTCCTCGACCATCGTTCTCATGTCGCTCCCCATCTATGACCTGCTTTTTCACGCCGCAGGTGCACCCGGCCTGGCCTGGGCCTCCGACATCGGCATTACCCTCCAAACCCTCACCTTCGCGACGCTGCTCCATCGCCGGGGATTGGTCCCCGCCGCGGGACTCGACGCGCCCGAGCTCGCCCGCTCCGGATTGACCGCCGCCCTAGCCGCCGCCGCCCTCTACGCCCTTCGCGCCGCCCTGCCTCGCGCCCTCAGCCGCCCCGAAGAAGCCCTCCTGCTGCCGGTCGGCGGCCTGCTCTGGCTCGCTTTGTGCGGAGCCATCCTCACCCTCACCGGCTCTACCCTATCCAAGGAACTTACCAGTCGCTTTCGCAAACGCATTTCCGTATAACCCAACCCCGAAATATTTCCGAGCGCAAGGCCGGCACCCCCGTCTGTCTCCATAGAAGGGTCCAAATGGCATTGATTGAGGGCTGCATCTTGGTAATCCCCTGAAGGATTCGCGGTCGGCGGTCGACCTCGAAGCCTTAGTGGAAACCTATGCCGCGCTTCTGTTCCGAGTAGCTCACTCCGTCCTCCGCAGCCGGGCCGAGGCTGAAGATACAGTCCAGGACACCTTTGTGCGCGTCCTCGAGCATCGCCAATCGCTCCCCGCGGTACGCGACCTGCGCGTCTGGCTTGTCCGCATCACCTGGAACCTAGCTCTCGACCGCCGACGCCGCATCCGCCCCGAGCAAGCGGATGATACTTTCATCAACAGCCTTGTTACCACGTCTCTACCCGCGGACCAAGTTCTGAGCGAAGCGCAGCGCATGGCAGCCGTGTTATCCGAGCTGGAAAGATTGCCGAAAGGGGAGCGCCAGGTCCTGCTCCTTTCAGCGCTGGACGAACTCAGCACAGCCGAGATAGCCGAAGTCCTGCGAAAAAGCGAGTCCGCCGTCAGGGCGCTGCTGTTTCGCGCACGGACCAGGCTGCGCGAGCGGCTGGAAAGGAAGAAGTAAGCCGATGGAAAACTCCGAAGAAGCCGTTGCGAAAGTTATAAAAGCCTTGCGAGACAGCGAACCCGCTCCCGGCCTCGAAAACCGGGTTCTCCGCTCGCTTCGCAATCATGAGCCGCAGCCTTTCGTATCCAGATGGCGCGCGCTTGCGTCCTGTATTCCCGCCCCCAAGCTCGCCCCGGTCGCGCTGGTCATGTTATGCGCTGCCTTTCTCGCGGTCCTGCTCACCTATCCACACATCCATGCGCCGCTGCGAGCAACGCAACAGCAGAAAGCGCCTGCCGTAAGTTCCAAATCACTTCCGAACCCGGAAACTATCGCAAGAGTGCAGGTTTCCCGAAGATTGATGCACGCCCCGTCCATCAAGCCCGCTGCGCTCAAAACAGCCCGCGCGTCGCACGCTGCCATCGAGCCGGCTTCGCAGGCCGCCAGTTTTCCCGCCCCACAGCTCCCTCTGACGAAGCAGGAAAAGCTGCTTCTTCAAGTGGCCCGTTCCCGCAGGCCAAGTGAAATCGACCCGCTCAGGCCTGAGATTCAGGTCGCCCAAGCCGAGCGCGAGAAGCAAGAGTTCAGCACTTTCTTTAAGCAAAACCAAGGAGCCGCGAATGAAACCAACTAGCGTGAAAGCTCAATTTACAATTAGCCGCTTTTCCAGGCTGGCTGCTCTGCCGCTAACCCTGTCGCTCCTGGCCGCGAGCTCCTATGCGCAAACGCCTGCGGCCCCCGCAGAGCAGAATGTAGACTCCCTCACCTATGAAACTCTGTATCTAAATAACTTGACGGAGAGAAACGAGGCCAACGATATCGTAACTGCTCTTCGCAATACGCTTCCCAAAGCCAAAATTTACTTCGTGACTTCCCAGAGTGCAATTGCCATTCGCGGCACCCCGGCGGATCTCGCGCTCGCCCACAAACTCCTCTCCGATCTGGACCGTATCCAGAAGACTTACCGCCTAACCTACACCATCACCGAAAGCGACAGCGGCAAGCGCATCGGCGTGCAGCACGTCTCCCTAATCGTGGTATCAGGGCAAAAGACGCTGCTGAAACAGGGCAGCAGAGTCCCCGTGGTCACAGGAGACATCCACACCGACAATGCGGCCCCAAGCTCCCAGGTCCAATATCTCGACATAGGCCTCAACATAGTAGCTTCTCTCGACAGCTTCCTCGACGGCGTCAGGCTACGTACACAAATAGAACAATCCACCCTAGCCGCAGAACAATCCGGAGTAGGCGCGCAGGATCCGATCATCCGCCAGGCCACCCTCGAAGGAACCTCCACCCTAGTCCAAGGCAAGCCCCTCGTCCTGGGCTCGCTCGACATCCCCGGCACCACCCGCCACCAGGAAATCGAGGTCGTTTCCGAGCGGGTTCGGTAACCGTGCGAACCGTGGCATGCGGATAAGTCGACGGCATGCCACATCCCGCTCTCCAGGCGCGAGTTTTCCACCAAGTATGCCTGAAATAGCAGACCCTTATAGGCCTAACTGACCTTGACCAGCCGCTCTGCTCTCAAGCGAGACGCCCCAGAGCCGCGGATGCGGAAAATCACAACGACACCTTGAACATAGTTAAGGTCGAGTAGATGCCTATCCCCGGAAACAAGACCGTCCGCCTTGGCTGCCAAAGCCGTTCCAATCACCACGTCATCATCGATATCCGATGCAATGCGCGAAGTCACTTCAGGCGATACCACTGTCGCCAAAACCGTGTACGTTCCAATGATCTGCTTGGCATTCATCTGGAAAGCCGCAATCTTTCTGTCGAACTTGCGCCTCCCGATCACATCGGATAGCTCGTCCAGCAGAGGCATACTGGTGAAAAGCTCAATTTTTCGGTCCTGCGCGCCCTTAAGCAGCAGCCTCGGCGTTCCGTTCCAGAGCAACGCCGAGACGACGATGTTGGTATCCAAAACGAGGCGCATCAACGAGCAGTGTTCGCCCGGCGCTCCGCCCGCATCGCCCTGATCTCCTCGGCTATCTCCTCAGGCGACATCGGCGGCGGATCGGGCACCGCAGCCGCCCGCGCCATCCCCTCGAACAACTCGTCCATTCGCCGCTTCCGCAGCTGTTCGCGCAGCCACGTTTCCAGGCGCTCAGGGGTCAACAGCCCCTCGCTCAGAGCCTCCGCCGCAAGCTCGTCCGGCAATGAAACCTGTATCTGGGTCATCTCCGCTCTCCTTTTCACGAGCATACACAAGCGCATTATCGTCGAGGAACTTCCACGCGGGAAATGCCCCACTTACAAACGGCAAAACCGCCTGCGCGGCTGGCGGCCACTTCGTGGCGGGTCTTTGGTTAACTTCTTTAGCTTGCCGGGCAGCCAATCCTACCGCTTCCGCTTGCCAAACCCCTTCGGCGCCGGAATCCTCCGCTTCTTCCCAGCCTTCTTCGCCACCCGCCCGAACCGGCTCGCCGCGCTCTCCCCCTCCGGCAAAACCACCCCAAACTGCAGCCGCTTCTCGACCGCATCCACCCGCTCCAAACGCACCCGCAATCCCTCGCCTACCCGGAACCGCCGCCCCCATACCTCGCCCATAATCTCCCGCGTGTTTTCGCGGTACAAGTACCGGTCTCCGTCCAGCTCCCCTAAAGACCCGAGCGGCACCAGCC
>CAXTRW010000234.1:0-4618 GCA_964246765.1 uncultured Acidobacteriaceae bacterium
CCGCCGCCGCCAAAGCCACCGGCCCCGCGCCCGCCACGTACACGGGCGAGCCCACATCCACCCCCGCCGTGCGCGCGCCGTGGAAGCCCGTCGGCAAAATGTCCGACAGCATCGTCAGGTCGCGAATCTTCTCCATCGCCTGGTCTTTGTTCGGGAACTTCAAGAGGTTGAAGTCCGCATACGGCACCATCACGTACTCGGCCTGGCCGCCCACCCAGCCGCCCATGTCCACGTAGCCATAGGCCCCGCCCGGCTGCGCTTGGTTCACGTTCAGGCACACGCCTGTGTTGCGCTCCTTGCACGCCCGGCAGCGCCCGCACGCTACATTGAACGGCACCGACACCAGGTCGCCCACATTGATGAACAATACATCCTTGCCCTTTTCAATCACCTCGCCGGTAATCTCATGGCCCAAAACCATGCCCGTAGGCGCGGTGGTGCGTCCGCGCACCATGTGCTGGTCCGACCCGCAAATGTTCGTCACCACGATCCGCACGATCACCCCATGCTCGATCGGCTTACCTTGCGGGTCCTGAAACTTAGGGTAATCAATGTTTTGGACCTCCACCTTGCCCGGCCCTTCAAATACCACGCCACGATTACTTGCCATTTCCCTCTCCTTTGTCCCACGTTGCTGAACCTGTTTACGCCTCACCCTTGCGCAGCAAAAGGTAAGCCATGCCCCAGAAAGCCATCGCGCCTCCCCAGTGCAGGGGCAAAACCCGCAGCGGCGCCGGGCTGTGCCGCAGCGCGATCGCCCCATCCCCCCCCGCGATCACCGACCCCAGCAAGAACGTAACCCCAAGCGCGCGCCGGTCCCCCAGCATCGCAAACGCGAGCAGCGTTCCCCCGAGCGAAATGTCGCGCACCGAAGCCGCGCTGAGGTAGGCCGCACCTGAGCCGCCCGACAGCGGCACCCCGTACAGTTCTGCGGCCGGCTCAGGAAAAAGAGCGCCTGCTGCTCCTAATCCCAGCAGCGCCATACCCGTAGCCGCGGAAAACCAGCGCAAGCCGAACCCCAACTGTGCCGAATCGCTTGCCGCTGCCCCTGCGAACCTTCTCAGCATCCTGTCCGTCCACCCTTTGCAACTGCTCCTTGCCTTCATTGAGCGCGGCGAATGCCTAGCGCCCGAACGCCGCCGCGCCTGCTTCCGCTACGCTCTGGTCCTGTGCCCCGCTGCCGCCGCTTACCCCAATCGCGCCCACCACCACGCCGCCCTTCTTCAGAGGAAGGCCGCCGGCGAAAATCATCACGCGCCCACCGTTCGAGGCATGGATTCCAAAAAACTGCTGACCCGGCTGCGAGTTCTCGCCCAGATCTTTGGTCGCAATGTCGAACGCCCGCGACGTAAACGCCTTATTGATCGAAATATCAATCGACCCCAGCCACGCGCCCGCCATCCGCTCGAACGCGAGCAGGTTTCCGCCCTCGTCCACCACAGCAATATTCATCGGCTGCCCTACCTCTCCGGCCTTCTTCTCCGCCGCCGCAATCACCTGCCGCGCCTGCTCAAGCGTTAGTTCCTGTGCCATCGTGTGCCTCAATCCCCTGGAATTTCCCACCCCTTGTTGGTGAGCTGCAGGTCTGCCGTGCGCTGCTGCTTCGACTCGCCCGCCGTCTCCTGTTGGATGCCTGAAAAAGCTGCCTGCACGTCCGTGCGCTTCGCCCAACCGGCCATGTCGGCGAGCTTGTAGGTGTAGGTCACCTCGGTTAGGGTCACAGGGCCCAGATTTGCGGGCTCGGTCCACTTCACCACTGAGTCCACCTTCTCCCGCGCATAGCAAAACTGTGTGCCCGCAAAGAATCCCCCGCTTCCCTGATGCACATACTTCTTGCCTTCGTCTGTAAGCTCATACCGTGTTACAGGCTCGGGGGTGTTTGACAAGCCAAACACATCGCGCACTTTCCCGACCGTGCGCGAGGAGCGTAGAAGCCCGGCCTTGGCCAGAGCCTTAAGCCCGTCGTCATGATGGAACCTGAGCTGCGAGTCCGCGACGTCGGACGGAAAACCGCCATCCACCGCGACGCACGCCCCCTCCTGCTTGGCAAGATGCTGGTTGATCGCCTTTTCAAAATTGCTGTCACTCGGCTTCTTCGGGTCGCCGCAGCCGGCAATCATCCCGAAAATCGCCGCAGCCGCAGAAGCGGCGAGCAGTGCTGGAAATCTACGCATAGGTCCTCGCGAACTTCGCCGCGGCCCAACTCACAGCGGCGGCGATGTATGGTTTTAAGTAGCCTCCGGGTTTCTGCGCCGCAGCACGCGCCCGAGCCCGGAAAGCGTTACGATACAGGTTTGCGCGCTGCCCCGCACCCCCGGCGCCTGCACCTCCACAATTTCACACAGCCGTGCGGTTCGCCGCCCCGCCCGTGTGTTACGTTTTCATCGCGACTACCTCGCGCAACTGCCTCGCGCAACTACCTCGGAGGAACACCAATTGGGCAAAAGCATGGTCCCCAAGCGCCTTTTCTTCACCAAAGGCGTGGGACGCCACAAGGAACGGCTGACTTCGTTTGAAATGGCTCTGCGCGACGCCGGCGTCGCCTCACAAAACCTGGTCCGCGTCTCCTCGATCTTTCCACCGCAGGCCAAGATGATCAGCCGCAAGGAAGGCCTCACCTTCCTGTCCCCCGGCGAGGTCGTCTTCGCCGTGATCGCCGAAAACTCCACCCGCGAGCCCCACCGCCTGGTCTCCTCCTCCATCGGCGTCGCCATCCCCACCGACCGCAACACCTACGGCTACCTCAGCGAGCACCACTCCTTCGGCGAAACCGAGGAGCAGGCCGGCGAGTACGCCGAAGAGCTCGCGGCCGAAATGCTCGCCACCACGCTCGACGTCGAGTTCGACCCCGACGCCAGCTGGGACGAGAAAAAAGAAATCTACAAAATCTCCGACAAAATCGTCCGCACCGCCAACGTCACCCAGTCCGCCGTCGGCGACAAGCGCGGCCTGTGGACCACCACCATCGCCGCCGCCATCCTCATCTTCGAGTAGCCGCCGCAGCAGCAAACGGAGCGCGGGCCGCGGCTCGCGCTTCTCTTTTGCCCCGAAAGGTTCCCATGCCGCACAACTTCCGCATCGGCCTCGTCCAGATGCACTGCACGCCGGATCCCGAAGAAAACCTCCGCAGCGCCGAAAACTGGGTCCGCCGCGCCGCCCAACAAGGCGCCCAGATCATCTGCCTGCCCGAGCTGTTCCGCGCCCAGTACTTCTGCCAGCGCGAGGACACCGCCCTGTTCAACCTCGCCGAATCGATCCCCGGCGAAAGCACCGAGCGTCTCGGCGCCGTCGCCCGCGAAGAAAACGTCACCGTCATCGCCTCCCTGTTCGAGCGCCGCGCCGCCGGCCTCTACCACAACACCGCCGTCACCCTCGGCCCCGACGGAGCCATCGTGAGCGTGTACCGCAAAATGCACATCCCCGACGACCCGCTCTATTACGAAAAGTTCTACTTCACCCCCGGCGACCTCGGCTTCCGCGCCTATGACACCGCCGTAGGCCGCATCGGGACGTTAGTCTGCTGGGACCAGTGGTACCCCGAAGGCGCCCGCATCACCGCCCTCCAGGGCGCTAACGTGCTCTTCTACCCCACCGCCATCGGCTGGCACCCCCACGAGAAGGCCCAGCACGGCCCAGCCCAGTACGACGCCTGGCAAACCGTGCAGCGCGGCCACGCTATCTCGAACGGCGTTTACGTCGCCGCCCCCAACCGCGTCGGCCAAGAGTTCGGCGACATCCGCGGCAGCCGCGCCGAAGGCCCGGGCCTCGAGTTCTGGGGCGGGTCATTCATCGCAGACCCTTTCGGCCGCGTCCTCGCCCAGGCCTCCCACGACCGCGAAGAAGTCCTGGTCGCCGAGGTCGACCTCGCCGCCCTCGAAGACCAGCGCCGCAATTGGCCCTTCTTCCGCGACCGCCGCATCGACGCCTACGCGCCCATCGTCCACCGCTTCCTTGACCCCGAAGGGGTCGTGAAGTGACCCCGCGCGAACAAGGTTTCCGCATGCCCGCCGAGTGGGCCCCCCACGAAGCGACCTGGATCGCCTGGCCCCACAACGCCCAGGACTGGCCCAGCCGCTTCCAGCCTATCCCCTGGGTCTACGCCGAGATTGTCCGCGCCCTCGCCCGCGTCGAGCAGGTCCACGTTCTCGTCAACGATCAAGAAGCCGAAAAGCGCGCCCGCTCCATCCTCCGCCGCTCCGGCGCCGACCTCGCCGCGGTCCACTTCCACCCCTGGCCCACCAACCGCGTCTGGACACGCGATTCCGGCCCGATTTTCATCCAAAACGCTCAAAATCAGCTCGCCGTCACCGACTGGCGCTTCAACGCCTGGGCCAAATACCCCGACTCCCAGCTCGACGACGCCCTTCCCGCCCAAGCCGCCGCGCTCCTGCACCTCCCCGCGTGGCAGCCCGAGCTCAACGGCCGGCGCATCGTCCTCGAAGGCGGGTCCATTGATACGAACGGCTCTGGAATCCTGCTCACAACAGAAGAGTGCCTTCTCAGCCCCATCCAGGCCCGCAACCCCGGCCTCTCCCGCGAGCAGCTCGAGCAGGTCTTCCGCGACTACCTCGGCATCGACCAGGTCCTCTGGCTCAACCGCGGCATCGCCGGTGACGAC